>CAZZVX010000001.1:0-48769 GCA_964657535.1 Armatimonadota bacterium
GCCCACACCAACGAGTACGAGTACAACTCCTACTTCGGCAACAAAGAGAACGAGGCGATGATTGACCGCATCTTCGTCGTCCGCGTCCCGTACAACCTGCGCCTGACCGAAGAAATTAAGATTTATGAGAAGCTCATCGGCCAGTCGCAGATGTCCGAAGGCCGCGCCGACCTGGCGACGGTGCATATCGCCCCGCACACTCTGCGCACGGCGTCCATGTTCGCCCTGCTGACCCGGCTCAAAGCGTCCAAAAAGTCCGGCCTGTCCCTGATGACCAAACTGAAACTCTACGACGGCGAAAAGCAGGTGGGCGACTGGGACCAGAAGCACATCCGGGAACTGCAGGAAGAGTTCATGGACGAGGGCATGAGCGGCGTTTCCCCCCGATTCGTCATCAACCGAATCTCGGCGGCTCTGGTCAAGGGCGGCAAGGGCTATGTCACGCCCATTGACGTGCTTCGCTCCCTGCGCGACGGCCTGCAAGAATACACGACCAACGAGGAAGACCATCGGCGACTGCTCGGCTTCATTGACGAGACCCGCAAAGACTACGACGAACTCGCCAAAAAAGAAGTCCAGCGCGCCTTTGTCTACTCCTACGAAGAGTCGGCCAAGACCCTGCTGGACAACTACCTGGACAATGTGGACGCCTTCTGCAACCGCACCAAAGTCAAGGACCCGATCACCAGCGACGACGTGGACCCCGATGAGCGGCTCATGCGCTCCATTGAAGAACAGATCGGCGTCTCCGAAAACGCCAAGCGCGAGTTCCGCGAAGGCATCATGCGCTCGGTCGCGTCCGTCTCTCGGCGCGGCGGCGCGTTCGGCGTCGGCAGCGACGAGCGTCTGAAAGAAGCCCTGGAGAAAAAACTCTTCGCCGACCTGAAAGACATCGTCAAGATCACGACCAGCACCAAAACGCCCGACCAGGAGCAGCTGCGCCGCATCAACGACGTCGTCGACCGCCTCGTCAAAGACCAGGGCTACACCGAGCAGTCCGCCAACGAACTGCTCAAATACGTCGGCACGCTCTTGAATCGGTAGAGGAAAGTTCCTGTGGGTTCCAGCATTGACGCCTGGGTTGAATATGACGAAAACCCGTTCTACTATCCAGAAAGGGCAAAAGAGCCGCCGTTCGCATACCCGTTTGATGGCTTTCTCTCCTTAACCGAGAACAGCTGCTTCCGGTCAGGAAAGGATTACCGCTTCTTCGCCGCTATTTCAGGCATCAGGCGTCAGCAGGATGATCCGGCCCCTCTGTTCCCGTTGCGGGGCCTCCCGCCAAATCTGAGCGGCTATGCAAAACACGCCGTGTCTACGGAAGCCTACGATTTGGATGATCCGAACTTCGGCTGGCTGACGTACCCGGAGATTGAGCAAGCGCTGGCGCATCTTTCTTTGGCGCGCGATGATCTGGACTTAGACACCAACATCGTACTAGACTTGATGCAGGCGATTGACCGACGGCTGGGCGAGGGCCGATCCCGATTGATTTTCTACATTGATTGAACACCGGATGAGGAAAATAGGAACACTGAAAAAACTATCGGCCCCGCCTCCGTCAGCGGGCATTCCGCCTCGACCCTACTATTGGACGGTAGACTCGTTTTACCGGGCGATAGATGCCGCGAGCATGGTGGGCAGACACCGCTCCACACGTTTACTGTTGGACACATCGCGGAACGTTTTCGCTTAGCATTTGAGCATCGCTTGATGGTTCGTGAAGTCAATCCTGTCCACATCAGCCCGGACACCGAACCTGACACAGACGTGATCGTGATTACGGGGAAGAGGAACGATTATCGGGAGAGGCATCCGGGACCCTCAGATGTGGTTGTTTTAGTGGGAGTGGCAGATTCGTCAATGGATTACGATTTGGGCGAAAAAGTACGGCTGTATTCCGAATGCGGCATTAATGATTACCGGGTGGTTCTGCCCGAACAGAAGCAGATCGCGGTTCATCGCATTCCAACTGCTTTCGGTTACACCTCCATCCGCACACTGACGATGGAAGACACTGTCTCGCCGCTGGCCGCCGAAGATGTCACGCTGTCCCTGCGCGACCTGCTCGGCCTGACGGCGCAAACCGAGGAATAACTTATGGCAACCGGTATCGCAGAAAAACCCGTCCAGAAGGCGACCACTGCCGAGGAAGCATCCGCGCCCCAAGAGTATCTTTGGACGGCGGATGATTTCGAGCAGGCGTGCGAAGCAGGCGTGTTCGGTCGTGACCGGCGGCTGGAACTGATCCACGGGAAGGTGATGGACCGAATGCCGGAATCTATCCTGCATGGCTTCATAGCAACGCTTATCATTGAGTACCTGCGCACCCTGCTGCCGCCTGGGTTTTTGGTGCGTGGGGAGCGATTGATACGCATTGCATTCGACGGCGATCCTGTTCCCGACATTTCCGTCATCATCGGCGGGCCGTTTGACTATCGTGGTCGTCACGCCACCCCCCAGGACGTGGCCCTGCTGGTGGAGGTTGCCGTCTCGTCCGCCGACTACGACCTGGGTGGCAAAGCGCTACTTTACGCTCAGGCAGGCATCCCCGACTACTGGGTCGTCCTGCCGGATCGCGGGCAGATCGTCGTCCACCGGGAGCCGAGCGAGGCTGGCTATTCTTCCGTTCGCGCGCTGACCACTGCGGATACGATTTCGCCGCTCGCTGCGCCGGAGGCGGTCTTTCCTGTGCGGGCATTGCTTGGCCTAACGGCGGAAACCGAGGTGTAACTGATGGCAGCCGAACTTGCAGAAAACCCCACAGAAAACATTTCGGCCCCGCGAGGGGAGACGGCATCGCAAGAGTACCGCTGGACGACCGACCGATTTTACCGCGCGGCAAATGCAGGAGTGTTCGATGATCCCAGCAGGCTGGAACTGATTTACGGGAAAATTATTGAAAAAATGCCGCAAAGTTCTCTGCATCGTGCCGTTCGCCTCCGCATCAGCCGTCTGCTGCGCCCCATGTTTGCACCTAGCCTGACTGTCGCCGATGAATGCCCGATTCACATTTCCTTTGACGGCGAGCCTGTCCCGGATATTGTCGTCCTGCGCGGCGCGGTGGCGGAAGACCCCGTGCGACACCCCGCCCCGGAAGACGCGGCTCTGCTTATCGAAATTGCCGTTTCCTCGGCGGGTTACGATACCGGCGGCAAGACGCTGCTTTATGCGCAGGCTGGCATTGCAGACTACTGGGTCGTCCTGCCGGATCGCGGGCAGGTCGTCGTCCACCGGGAGCCGAGCGAGGCTGGCTATGTCTTTGTGCAAGCCCTGACGCTGGAGGACACTGTCGCGCCGCTCGCCGCTCCGGAAGCCGTTTTGCCGGTGCGCGAGTTGCTGGGAGGCTGAGGCCCAAAGGAGGAATTTCTGGAACACGCTTTGTTTGCCATTCCGTGGCACGAGATGCTTCTGCCCAAGCCGTCGTGGCTGGAAAAGATACTCAGGCCGGTCCTCGTCTACATCGCTCTGCTGCTGGCGTTCCGGTTTCTCTCCAAGCGTGACCTGACGCAGAACACGACGTTCGACCTGTTGATCGTCCTGCTGCTCTCGAACATCGTTCAGAACGCGCTGATCGGCGACGACAATTCCATCCTCGGTTCCCTCACTGGAGCCGCAACGCTGCTGCTGCTGAGTACGGCGCTTAACCGCGTGACGGGGAAAAGCGTCAAAGCGCGCCGCCTGCTGGAAGGCGAGCCGATCCTGCTGGTGCATAACGGCAGTATCTTAGACGAGAGTATGGACAAATACGCCGTTTCACGGGCGGACTTGAACGCGGGACTGCGGGCGGAAAACATGATCACGTTGGGCGACGTGCGCTACGCCTTTCTGGAACTCGACGGGACCATCAGCGTCATCCGCAAGTCGGAACAAACAGGGACGCCGGACTGCATGCCGCCGGAACTTGCGGCGAAGTATCGGGACTAGCCCGATGGCCGTCGCTTCTCACGGTGAGGAAAAGGAACGCAATGGCTGAAAATCTGCATTCGCTGTCTAATGATGCCTGGGACCTGCACCGCCGCGCCGACCGCGACCGGGCACGCCACAACGAGAAGATCAAAGAGGTCATCAAGCAAAACCTCGGCGACATCATCTCGCAGCAAGACATCATCACCGCCGACCGGGGCAAGATCGTCAAAGTCCCCGTGCGCGGGTTAGAATTGCCGCGCATCCGCTTCGACCCCTATGACCGCGAGCGGGTGGGGCAGGGGCCGGGCGGCACCAAGCCCGGCGACATCATCGGGCGCGCGCCGTCCAGCAAGGAGGGCCAGGGCGTCGGAAAGCAGGCCGGGCAAGACCCCGGCGTGGACTACTACGAGGCCGAGTTCACCGTGGACGAACTCGCCCAGCTTGTCTTTGAAGACCTGCACCTGCCCAACCTGGAAGACAAGGGAATCAAGCAGATCTTGAGCGAACACGCCGAGTACAACACCATCACCCGGCGCGGCATCGCCTCCAACCTGGACCGCAAGCGCACGCTGTTGGAAGCCTACCGGCGTAATGCCCGCCAGGGCAACCCCAACAAATGGGAAGTCCGCGCCGAAGACAAGCGCTTCAAAAACTACGAACTTGTCACCGAACCGCAGCGCAACGCCGTCGTCTTCGCCATGCGCGATGTGTCCGGCTCCATGGGCGAGTTTGAGGCCTACATCTGCCGCGCGTTTTATTTCTGGATGCTCCAGTTCCTGAAGACCAAATACACCAACACGGAGATCGTTTTCATCACCTGCCACACTGAGGCCAAAGAAGTCACAGAGAACCAGTTCTTCTCGCTCGGCGACAGCGGCGGGACGCGCATGAGTAGCGCTTACAAACTGGCCCTAGACATCATTGACAAGCGCTACAACCCGCGCGAGTGGAACATCTATCCGTTCCTCTTCTCCGACGGCTACAACTGGGGCGACTCCGAGTGCGTGGATTTAGTGAAAAAGATGCGCGACCTGTGCAACCTCATCGGCTACGGCGAGATCGGCTCCGACGGCTGGCAGTCCGCGCTCGGTTTCGCCCCTCTCGGCCAGGCCTACGACGAAGCCTTCAGCGCCGACCCCCGCGTCGTCCTCGTCAAGATCAACGACAAGGAAGACGTCTGGCCCGCCCTCAAAAAGTTCTTCGCCAAAGGCGGCCACGAAGTCAAGCACTGAGGGGGTAAACTCTGGAAGCGAATCAAGGCGCTCAATCAATACGCATGGAAACGGCAGAGGCCGCGCGACGAATATTGCAGTTGTTTCAGCAGAACAACGGCGTGACTTTCAATCTCTACTTCGGTGACTTGGGAGGCCAAGACCTATATGCAATTTCCATCTGCCGTGACCGGGAAGTGATCAGCGATGTAGATGTCACGTAGATGTCACAAGAGAAATGGTTGAAGCATATGTCCTTGCAAACATTGACTTGCTTTCCGACCCCAAGAATTCTGCCGGTCTCTGGCTGGATGGGGAAGAAAGTTACTTTGATGTCTCGGTGACAGTGGCAAATCGTCTGTTGAAAACTCAGGTAACGACAACATCCGCCACATTCGGCGGCATTGATGCGGGCGACCCTCCCAGCCTGGCGTTCTACAAACTGCCCCATCACCGGGCCGATGGGAAAGGCCGTCACATCTCCATGTCTGTTCCCATCCGTGACCCAAAACTTCTGGCGCGGGCCGAACAGGAACTTCGGCGCGGCGATGAAATAGAAGTGACCATCGAAACGCGCTGGGCCGAAGAGGGCATCCCAAAAACACTGCTGAATTTTTCTAAAGTCTCTGTGCCGCAAGAGCAGGTGCTGGTTGCTGCCGGATAACAAAATCAAGCGCCAATACTTGTAAAAGTGCAAAAAGAACCCATGTCAAGTGTCCGAGTATTCGCTTATGTAGAAGAACTTGATGCCTTTCTTGTCACGTCGGAGTTTCAGGCGCTTTCTGAGCGCTTGGGCCTCACAGAGTGGAACGAAGTGGTATGGATAGGGCGCTTATTCATGCTTGACAACGATTATGGCGAGCGTTGGTTTGATAATTGGGATGAGCGCGAGGTGTTGGAAGAACGCGCCGCCAAGTTAGGCATTGACTCTTACGACCTGATGGTTATCAATTCTGAACGGCTCGCTAACAAAGAGGACGGCGCCTGTCACTCGTCCGACATCCGCAAGCGATTCTGGACGGATGTTCTTCGTTCTCTGGAACTAAGTTATGAACTCATTTTTGAGGAAGCGCGAAACTCTAATGCATGGAATAAGCAGAATTGGCCTGACGGTTACATCGCCGACTTAGAGCAGCGAATCGCGGAGATTCAACAGCCGTAGACAGGTAGTAAATGACGATCTCGGAAAGCAAGCGGCAACTGAAACTGGCGGCTATTATCAACTGGCCGGATTTGGGGCGGTGGGTCTGGGCGTTTCTTCCTGAAGGGCAGTACGAGGCAGATTTGATCCGGGCCGCGCCGGATCACGACGCTTATCTCGCGGGGCGGGGCAAACTCCCCGGCTACCTGTCCGAATTGTTCTATCTCGCGCGCCGTCATCCGCGCTGGAACGACTACGACGTCATCTTCGCCTGGGAACTGCGCACGGCCCTGGCGACGGCGCTTCTGCGGCGCGTGTCACGCAAAAAACGGGCCAGATTCGTGGCCCTGCAGCCGATCCTGAAAGGGCCGGTCCTGAAGGCGCTGCCCCTGGTGCGCGCGCTGCTGTCGGACGCGGACCGCATCGTCTGCTTCTCGCGCGCCGAGTGTGACGCCTACGCCGCAACGCTCCGGCTGCCGCGCGAACGCTTTCAGTTCCTGCCGCTGGCCTGGCCGGAAACGGCCGTTGAAAGCAAGGAAGACGACGGTTATATTCTGGCGCTGGGCCGCTCCAACCGAGACTACCCACTGCTGATGGAGGCGGTGCGCGGGACGGACGTTCCCGTCACGCTTGTTACCGATGACATCCGCTGGGCCGACGGCCTGGACATCCCGGCCAACGTCACCCTGCGCGTGAGTGTCGGCTACCATGAGACGAACGCGCTCCGGGCGGCGGCGACACTGTGGGTGGTTCCACTTAAGGACGCCGACTACTCTTCCGGCCAGAGCGTGCTGGTGCAGGGCATGATGTACGGCAAGGCCGTCGTGGTCACGGACGGGCCGGGGACGCGGGACTACGTTGTTTCGGGCGAAACTGCCGTCCTGGTTCCGCCCGGCGATGCCGCCGCCCTGCGCGCCGCCTTGCTGCATTTATGGAGCGACGCCGACGCGCGCCGGCAGGTGGGCGAAAGCGCCGCGGAAGCCGCCCGGCGGGACTTCAGTTTCGCCGGCTTCGCGCGCTCCCTGGCAGCGCTGGCCGAAGAACTTGCCGGGAGCGAGAAAGAAAGGTAAACGATGGGCCTGACACACTCCGAAACGACGGAACTGGAACGCTGGATTGACATCATCTGGGAGCAGGCCCAAGAATTCGGCCTGGACCCGTACCCCACTCATTTTGAAGTCGTGCCGCAGCACGTCATCTACGAACTTGGCTCCTACGGCCTGCCCGCGCGCTTCTCGCACTGGACCTTCGGGCGCGACTACCACCGCCAGAAGACCTCCTACGAGTACGGCATGAGCAAGATCTACGAGATCGTCTTCAACACCGACCCCTGCCAGGCGTTCTTGGTGGAAGACAACTCCATGCTGTCGCACAAGTTCGTCGTCGCGCACGTCCTGGGACACTGCCATTTCTTCAAGCACAACTCCTACTTCGCCCACACCAACCGCCGCATGGTGGAGCAGATGCGCCTGCACGCCGAGCGCATTCATGAGTACGAGGCCGAGTTCGGCTGGCGCGAAGTGGAAGACTTTTTAGACACGGTGATGACCATTGAGGAGCATTTCGACCCGACCGCCCCGGTCTTCAAGCGCAAAACGCCGGAGCAGTACGACGACGACCGCCGCCGCGCCGGGCAGCCGCCCGAATCCGACTACGACGACATCTGGAACGTCGCCGGACGCGCCGACCGCCCTCGCCCCGCCGCCCGCAAGTTCCCCGAAGAACCCGAAAAAGACCTGCTGCTCTTTCTCGTCCAATATGGCCGCGAACTGACCGACTGGCAGCGGGATATCGTCCAGATCGTCCGCGAGGAGATGATGTACTTCCTGCCGCAGATGCGTACCAAGATCATGAACGAAGGCTTCGCGTCGTTCTGGCACGAGAAGATTTTGGAAGAACTCGACCTCACCAGTGAGGAACACTGGGAGTTCCGCCGCCTGCACTCGTCCGTTCTGTCGCCGTCGGGATCGCGGATGCAGATGAACCCCTACTATGTCGGCTTCCAGATATTAAAGGACATTGAACGCCGCTGGAACGGCATCATCGAGCCGGGCGACGAGGAAGAACTGGACTGGATGGGCCGCGCCATCGCCCGCCCGCAGGGCGAGGGCCGCGCCAAACTGTTCCAGGTCTGCGAGGAAGACAACGACGTGACGTTTTTGCGCAAGTACCTCACCGAGCCGCTGGTTAAGAAACTGGACTTGTACACCTACAAATTAGAAGAAGTAGACGGCGAAGAGATGTGGGTCGTCCAGGACACCGACTGGCGCAAAGTCCGCGACGGCATCGTCGACTCCATGACCAACTTCGGCCAGCCCGTCATCACCGTCAACGACGGCGACTACAAGCGTCGCGGCGAACTCTACCTCAAACACGCCTACGACGGCAAAGCCCTGGACCTGGAATACACCGAGCGCGTCCTCAAAAACGTCCAGAAACTCTGGGGCCGCCCCGTCCACCTGGAGACCGTTGGGGAAGACAAGCCCCTCCTCGTCTCCTGCGCCGAAGACGGAACCATCACACAGGGCCAGCCCTGACCGCCCTCCGTTTCCGCCTGCCAAATCACCTTTGTCGGAACCGCTGCCGAACCTGGAGGTACTCAGATGACAAAATTGACAGAGCAAGCTTTGGTGATACCCATCACCAGTGGGAAGTGACCGAAGACATACGAAGCGAGAAGCAAGTATGGCATACTCTCTTCAGAACCGGCGACAAAATGGCTGGACGCGCAAACGCAGGGAAGAAATCACGTTTCCCTTGCGCCGCGTGAAACTTCGCCGTATAATAGCCTGTTTGCCAACTGTGGCAATGTCAAAAGGAGAGACCCATGTATCTTGTTTCGTCTCGTCTGCGCCGCTTCTGGAAAGGCGTTGCGCCACTCGTCGCACTCGCGTTGGGAACTGGAAACGCGCTCGCCCAAGCGCCCGATGTCCCAACCGTCCCTGCCCCACAACAGCAGTCCGCCGCCTCATCGGGCAAGATCGTTCTGCCGGAACGTACTGAGGTCAAATTGACCCTCAAGGAAGACCTGAAATCCGGCTCCAATCAGGTTGGCGAGGAAGTCCCGTTTGAGGTCGAAAACGATGTGTACGGCCCGAACCACGTCCTGCTCATCCCGGCGGGAACGGCGGCCTACGGCAAAGTGACACAGTCCTCGCGCCGAGGAATGTTCGGCAAGGCGGGGAAACTCAACTTCACCTGCGACTACATCCTGACGCCCGACGGTATCCACGTCCCCCTGCGCTCCGACCCGCTCACCAAAGAAGGCGGCAGCAACCAGGGCGCAGCCATCGCCACCGTGCTGCTGTTCAGCGTCGCCGGCGTCTTCATCAACGGCAAAGATGTGACGGTGAAAAAGGGAACCGACTTCGCCATGTACGTCAACGAAAACACGGCCGTCACGCCACCGTTCAACGCGCCGGTTCCCCCGGTCGCGCCAGCCCCTGCGCCCGTCGCCGCCGCCACGCCCGGCAAGTCCCTGTTCACCCTCAAGGACGGCAACCAGATCGCGGGAACCATGACCAGATTCGACGGCAAGACCTACACGATCTCCACCGATAACGGCGTGAAAAAGATCGCCGCCGTGAAAGTCAAGTCTATTTATGCCCTCAAATAGCGTGAAAATTCACAACACGCTGCTGAAAGTCGTAAAGGGCAGCGTGTTGACGCAGGATGTGGAAGCGATTGTCAACGCGGCCAATACCTCCATGCGCGGCGGCGGAGGCGTGGACGGCGCCATTCACCGGGCGGCGGGCAAGGGGCTGATGGACGAACTGATACAGGCCGCGCCGCACGGAGCCAAAACGGGAACCGCCGTCGTCACCGGCGGTCACGGCCTGAAACAGTCCTACGTCATCCACACGCCCGGCCCGCACTGGAACGGCGGCGGCAGTGGCGAGGCGGATAAATTGGCCTCGTCGTACCGCTCATGTCTGGAAAAAGCCGACGAGAAAGCCGTCAAAAGCCTTGCCTTTTGCTCCATCTCCACGGGCATCTACGGTTACCCGTTGGAGCAGGCCGCGCCGCTGGCCGCCGCAACGGTCAAAGCGTATCTCTGCGCCCACCCCGACACGGCGCTGGAACGGGTCGTCTTCGCCATGTTCCAGGACACGGAATACCAGGCGTTCACGCAGGCGCTGGACGCCGTGGAGGCGGACTGTTGAGCGTGTTTGACCAAACCCGGCTGCCCGCCCAGACCTTCGCGCTGGACGCCGAGCGGATGCGGCGCGGCTGGTACTCGGACAAGTATTTCGCCAACATCGTCACCCTGCTGACTGAACTGTCACAGCGCGGCTACACGTTTGCGGGGCAGAACCCGGCGCTCGCGGCGCAGGGCCTGTCGCTTCAAGATGTCCCCACCGGGGACATCGTTGTTGAAATGCAGTGGTTCACCCGCCGCAAGCCCTTCTCCGTGGTCGCGGGCGTGGACAAGGCGCTGGCGATGCTCAAGGAATGCACCGGCTGCTTCAATGCCGACGGCCAATGGATGCCGACCTGGGATCAACTGGAAGTGCGTGCCGTCCATGACGGCTTTCTTGCGCCCTACGACGGCGACCCCGCCCGCGTCACGCCCGTTCTCAAAGTCCGGGGCCGCTACCGCGATTTTGCCCAACTGGAAACGCCGACACTCGGCGCCCTGGCGCGCGGGACCCGCGTCGCCACCAATGTCTACGAAGTCCTGCGCGCAGCCGGCGGCAAGGAAGTCCTGTTCTTCCCTGCCCGCTTTGATGCCCACGAAGTCCAGGCAGCAGACGGCTATGCGTACCACATCGCCGTCCAACTGTTCAACAAACTGTCCGGCCACGCCGTCACGGCAGCCGTTTCCACCGACGAGCAGGGCGACTGGTGGGGCGGCGCGGGCGGCGGCACCGTTGCCCACGCCGCCATCGCCTGCTTTCTGGGCGACACGGCGGAAACCGCCGTGCAGTTCGCCTCCGTCCTGCCCCCCAATGTGCCGCGTATCGCGCTCGTAGACTTCCACAACGACTGCGTCGGCGACACCCTCCGTACAATGAAGGCGCTCTGGCAGCGCCACCTGGAAGAAGAGCAGGCTGGACGGCACGACGAGGCCCAAAAGTTCGTTCTCTACGGCGTTCGGCCCGACACCGGCGGCAACCTCAAAGACAAGTCGCTGGAACCGCTGGGCGACAAAAAACTGGACCGGGGCGTCAATGCCCGCCTGGTCTTTCGCCTGCGCCACGAGATTGACCACGCCTACGAGCAATGGAAAGTGCCGTTCGCGTTTTTGGAGCGGGCGAAAACCTACTGCCGCAGCGTCAAGATCACCGTCACCGGCGGCTTCACACCCCAGAAAATCCGCCGCTTTGAGGAAGACGGCGTCCCGGCGGATGTTTACGGCGTCGGCTCCTATCTGTTCAGCAACTCGGCGGAAGAAGGCACCAACACCGACTACACGGCAGACATTGTGCGCGTCCAGATCGGCGGTCAGTGGCACGACCTGGCGAAAACGGGCCGCGCTCCGTGTGACAATCCCGCCCTGGAACCCGTAGACCTGGGTACGCTATGACCCACGTTCTCCATTTTCCCAACCGCGAACTCCTTGCCAACCTCGCCATCATCCTGGCGATCTTCGTCGTCTTTGCCTGGTGCGTCCGGCGTGGCATTCTCAACGCCAAAGAAGTCTTGTGGCTCGGCGCGGCCATGGGCTTTTTCGCCGAGTCGCTTGTCTTCAACGCCGTCCTGCGCTCCAACCGCCTCCTTTACGGCCTGGGCAACGTCTGGTCCCTGCTCGGCATCACGGCCCTGATGACCGTGCCGCTGGTCGCCGCCCTGTGCTACGGCATTTTCGCCCTGTACCGGAGCATCATTGAAAAAGAACTCGCCGTCGTGACAATAGACAACCTGACCCTGCGCCTCGTGCTGGGCAACATCGCCGTCCTTAAATCCGGCCCGCCGCTCCAAGCCTTGGTCAACCCCGCCAACACCGACCTGCGCATGGGCTTGGGCGTCGCCGGGGCGCTCAAATCCTTCGGCGGCTCCGTCATTGAAAAAGAAGCGCGGGCGCAGGCCCCCATCGCCGTCGGCCAGGCCGTCGCCACCGGCGCCGGGCGGCTCAACACCCAATATGTCATCCACGCCGCCCTCATGGGCCGCGACCGCAAGACCGACCTGGACAAGATCAAACGCGCCCTAGACGGCGCGCTGAAATGCGCCAAAAAAATCGGTGCGCGCCGTCTCGCCTTGCCCGCGTTCGGCACCGGTATCGGCAGCACCCCCGCCAAATCCGTCGCCCCGCTCACCCTCCAGGCCGTCCTGCGCGTTCGCAAAAACTTTGACGAAATTGTGATTGTCGTCTTCAACAACCGCACCGCCCCCGCCTTCCAATCCGAGTTCGCCAAACTCGCCGAAAAACATCCGCCCGTTTCCGTACAATAGTCCTTGTCCGCGCAGGCAGACAGTGGGCGTCCGCGCGCCCTAGCGAACGGTTGAAACCGTTTGATATTATGAGAAACCCATGTCCGAAGAAACCATCACGCTGTATCGTCCTGTCGGCCAGAAGGAACTGGACTTGATTCGGGAGGCGGACTTTCGCGCCTTCCCACCGCGCCTGTCCTGGCAGCCAATCTTTTACCCCGTTCTGAACCAGGAATACGCCACACAAATTGCCCGCGACTGGAACACGAAAGATGCCGCTTCGGGCTACGTCGGCTACGTCACGCGCTTTCAGGTGAACGCGGCCTTTCTCGCTCGCTACCCTGTGCAGGTCGCAGGGGCATCACAGCATCAGGAACTTTGGGTTCCCGCTGAAGACCTGGGCGAGTTCAACCAGAACATTGTTGAGCCTATTGAAGTCATTGCCGAGTACCGCTCGCCTTGACTTCACGGCGGGCAATCGGCTATACTGAAGGCCAATCAACATGGGAGACTCCTGACTGATGACCCACCCGCAGCAACGGATGCTGTCGCAGCGCGCCCTCCATGCCGCGCCGTCGCCGACCCTCGCCATCACCGCCAAAGCCAACGCCCTCAAAGCCGAAGGCAAAGACATCATCGGCTTCGGGGCAGGCGAGCCGGACTTTGACACGCCTCAGAACGTCAAGGACGCTGCCATTCGCGCTCTGGCCGCCGGGGACACCAAATACACGCCGTCCAGCGGAACCGTCGCCCTCAAAGACGCCATCATCGCCAAACTGAAGCGCGATAACGGGCTGACATACGCGCGCTCCGAGATTATCGTCTCTGCGGGCGCGAAGCACTCCATCTACAATCTCATGCAGGCGATGCTGGACCCCGGCGACGAAGTCGTTATCCCGTCGCCCTACTGGGTGTCCTATCCCGAACAGGTCAAACTCGCCGACGGCGTTCCCGTCATCGTTGCGTCCGATGAGCGCACGGGCTTTCTCACCACGGCGGCGGACATTGAGGCCAAGATCACCCCGCGCACCAAGATCGTCATCATCAACTCGCCGTCCAACCCGACCGGGGCCGTTTACTCGCCCCAGGCGCTGCGCGAGATCAGCGACCTGTGCATTGGGCGCGGCATTTATCTTATGTCCGACGAGATTTACGAGAAAATCCTCTACACCGGCCATGAGTTCGTTTCCCCGGCGTCGTTCAGCGACGCGGCGAAGAAACTGACCGTCACCATCAATGGCTTCTCCAAAGCGCACTCAATGACCGGCTGGCGGCTCGGCTACGCGGCGGCGGATTTGGACATCGTCGCGGCCATGTCCAAGATTCAGGATCAAAGCACCTCCAACCCGACTTCCATCTCGCAGGCCGCTGGCGTAGAAGCCTTGAACGGCTCGCAGGACGCGGTGGAAACCATGCGGCAGGCCTTTCAGGAGCGCCGGGATTACATCGTCGCCGCGCTCAACGACATCCCCGGCGTCCACTGCCTACAGCCGGGCGGCGCGTTTTATGTCTTCCCGAACGTCTCCGCGCTGTACGGCAAGTCCTGGACTCCCGCCGGGAGCGACCCGCGCACCGTCGGCGGCTCGGACGACCTGGCCGAATATCTGCTGACGCAGGCGGGCGTCGCCGTCGTCCCTGGCTCCGGCTTCGGCGCGGACGCCAATATCCGATTGTCTTACGCGACTTCTATGGCGAACATTCAGAAAGGCGTCGCGCGTATCGCCGAGGCCGCGCAGGCGCTGCAATAAGGGGCGTGGAAACAACGCCGGAAGACGCCGAACTGCAAGCGGCGGCGCAGGCGCGGGGCCTGCCCATCCGTGATTTGACCCTGCTGCGGCAGGCGCTGACGCACAAATCGCTCGTCCCGGACACGCCGCTCCAAAGCAACGAACGGTTGGAATTTCTCGGCGATTCCGTGCTGGGCCTGGTCGTCAACGAATATCTCTGCGCGGCCTTTCCCGACCGCAGCGAAGGGGAACTGGCGAAGGCTAAAGCATTGGTTGTCTGCAAAGACGCCCTGGCCGCTGCGTCCCTGCGTCTGGACCTGACGCCTTTGATTTTGTTGGGCCGCGCCGAGGAAGCGATGGGAGGCAGGAACCGCGCCAGCATCATTGCCGATGCCTATGAAGCGTTGGTCGCCGTCATCTACAACGAAAGCGGCTATGCCGCCGCCCGCGACTTCATCACGCAGACGCTCGCGCCCGAAATCGCCCAGGTCAGCCAGTCCCGCGACTGGCGCGACCCGAAAAGCGTTTTGCAGGAACTGCGGCAGGCGGGCCGCCAAAGCGCGCCGGTTTATCGTGTCGTCTCGGAGCAGGGCAAGCCACACGACCGGACATTTATGATTGAAGTCACCCTGGACGGCGAAACCGTCGGCTCCGGCGTCGGCAAAACCAAAAAGGAAGCGCAGCAGGCGGCCGCAGAAGCCGCTCTCGCGGCAATGCAGACAGCAGTATGACCCAGCAGACGGCGGAAATCGGCATCTTCGGCGGCAGCGGCTTTTACGAGTTCGTGGAAGGCGGCCTGGAGGAAGTCCAGATCGAGACGCCCTACGGCCAGCCCTCCGACAGAATCGCGCTGGGAACCGTCGCCGGGCGGCGGATCGCCTTTCTGCCCCGTCACGGCAAAAAACACACGCTGCCGCCGCACAAAGTCCCGTACCAGGCCAACCTTTGGGCCTTTCAAAGTCTGGGCATCACGCGCATCATCGCACCGAATGCCGTCGGCTCGCTGCAATCGCACATCGCGCCGGGCCATTTCGTCATCACGGACCAGTTCGTAGACCGGACGACGGGCCGCGCGGACACGTTCTACGACGGCCCGCCCGTGACCCATGTTTCCAGTGCCGAGCCTTACTGCCCGCAGCTGCGCCGACTAGCGATTGACGCGACAAAGGAACACGGCATTCCCGTTCACGACAGCGGAACCTGCGTCGTCATTCAAGGCCCGCGTTTTTCCAGCAAGGCCGAAAGCCGCTGGTTTAGCGCGATGGGCTGGCAGACGGTCACGATGACCCAGTACCCGGAAGCCATTCTCGCCCGCGAGCTGGCCCTGTGCTACGTGAATATTGCCTTGATTACGGATTACGACGCCGGCCTAGTCGCGGGTGATTCGCCTGTGGAGGCGCATGACGTGCTGGAAACGCTGGCCCAAAACACGGACAACGTCAAAAAGGTCATCAAGACCATGCTGGAGCGGATGCCGGACACGCGCGACGATCTATGCCGGAACGCCCTGAAGTTCGCGCGGATGGAGTAATACCCGATGAAGGCGCTGATACTGGCCGCCGGGCGCGGGACGCGCCTCGCGCCCCACACGGACAACTGCCCCAAACCAATGCTGCCCATTGCGGGTGTCCCGATGATCGAGCGCATCATGGCGAGCACGGCGCAGGCGGCGGGCATCACGGAATTTGTCTTAGTGACCGGCTACCGGGCCGACGTCGTCCGTGACCATTTCGGCGACGGTGCGCGCTTCGGCTGGCGCGTAGAGTACGTCCATCAGGAAGTCCCCAATGGGGTGGGTGACGCCGTACACCACGCTCAGGAGCCGTTGCAGGACGCGCAATTTTTGATGACCTACGGTGACATCATGCTGGACGCCGTGAACTATGCAAAATTTGCAAGAACGAACTCACCCGGAGTGAAGGCGCTGGTCGGCCTGAACTGGGTGGACGACCCGTATCGCGGGGCGGCGGTCTACTTGGCCGAGAACGGTCAAATAGAGCGCATGGAAGAAAAGCCCGAACGCGGCACGGCGACGACGCATTGGAACAACGCCGGACTATTTATTTTTGACCCGCTCATCTTTGACTACGTCGCGCGGTTGGTTCCCTCGGCACGCGGCGAGCGGGAACTGCCCGACGCCATCTCCGCCATGATCGCCGACGGTCATCCCGTGTTGGGGCTTCCCCTGGAAGGCCGGTGGCGCGACGTGGGGACATTGGAAGACTACGCGGCAATCAACGCCGAATATGGAGCAAGCGAGTGAGCCTGACAGACAGAGCAGTGCAAGCCTTCGGGCAGAAATTCGGCCGGCCGCCGACAGCGGCGGCCCAGGCGCCCGGACGGGTGGAGATCATGGGCAACCACACCGACTACAACGGCGGCTATGTTCTGCCCGCCGCCCTGGACAAGGCCACCGCCGTCGCCGGAGCGCCCGCGCCGAACGACACCATCACCCTGTACGCCGTGGACTTCGGGCGCGAAGCCTCCTTCTCGGCGCGCGACCTGAAGCCCGACCCGCGCAACAGCTGGGCCAGTTACGTCCTGGGTGTGGTGCAGCAACTGCAGCGCGCGGGCGTTCCCGTGTCCGGCTTCCGGGCCGCCATTCACAGCGACGTGCCGGGCGGCGCGGGCTTGTCGTCGTCGGCGGCGCTGGAAGTCGCCACGGCCTTGTTTTTGCAGCAGCTGTTCCCCTTTGAGCGCGAAAAGATGGAGATTGCCCGCCTGTGCCAGAGCGCCGAGAATGAGTATGTCGGCGTCCAGTGCGGCATCTTGGACCAGTTCTCGTCCGTGTTCGGCCAGGAGGACAGCCTGCTCTTTCTGGACTGTCTGACGCTGGAACACGCCACCGTCAAGATGGGCCGCAGCGACATCGCGCTTGTCGTCTGCGACTCCAACGTCAAGCACGCCCTGACCGGCGGCGACTACAACACCCGCCGCGCCGAGTGCATGGCCGCCGCCGCCCATTTCGGCCAGTCCCTGCTGCGCGACGTGTCCTGGGACGAATTTCAGGCCCGCGAACAGGAACTGCCCGAAAACCAGCGCAAGCGCGCCCGGCACGTCCTCAGCGAAGACCGGCGCGTGCTGGCAATGCGCGAGGCCGTCAAAGCGGGCGACACCGCCCAGATGGGCCGACTTCTGGCCGAAGGCCACGCCTCCTGCCGCGACTTGTTCGAGAATTCGACGCCCGAAATTGACTTTCTCGCCGCCACTGCCGCCGCCCTGCCCGGCTGCATCGGCGCGAAACTGACCGGCGGCGGCTGGGGCGGCTGCACCATCAACCTTGTGGAAGCCGATGCCGTCGCCGAGTTCAGCCGTGAACTCGCCGCGCGCTACAAGCGAAAGACGGGCCGCGACGCCTCCATTTACCAGAGCCGCGCCGCGCAGGGCGCGCACGCCGTAGAACTGTAAGGAACACCGTCGTGCCGGACAAGCCCATCGCCGTCGTCACCGGGGCCAGTAGCGGAATCGGAGCCGCGACTGCGCAGCATCTCGCTCAAGCCGGGTTTTACGTCATTTTAGGGGCGCGGCGTCTGGATCGCATCCAAACTGTCGCCGCGCCGCTCGGGGGCGAAGCCTACACATTGGACGTGACCGATGTCGAGAGCGTCCGGGCGTTTGCCGCTCAGGTCCCCAGGGTAAACGTCCTCGTCAACAACGCCGGCGGGGCCGTCGGCCTGGAAACTGTGGCCGACGCCGACGACGACAAGTGGCGCACCATGTATGAGACCAACGTGCTGGGAACAATGCGTATGACACGCGCCCTGCTCCCAAAACTGGAAGCCTCCGGCGCGGGCCATATTGTCAACATCGGCTCTGTCGCGGGCATTGAAGTCTATCCAGGCGGCGCGGGCTACACCGCCGCCAAGCACGCCGAGCGCGCCGTCAGCGAAACCCTGCGCCTGGAACTGCTCGGCAGGCCGATCCGCGTCACCGAGATCGCGCCGGGCCTGGTCAACACCGAGTTCAGCCGGGTGCGTTTCGGGGGCGACCAGGAGCGCGCGGACAAGACCTATCAAGGTATGACGCCGCTCTCGGCGGACGACGTTGCCGAAACCATCGCCTGGGCCGTCACGCGCCCGGCGCACGTCAACATCGATTTCTTAGTGATCCGCCCGCTGGATCAGGCCACGGCTACAAACGTTTATCGCCGGTCTTGAAAGTTATGCCGGAACCCGCCACACTCTGTTTTTACGTCACGGGGCATGGCTTCGGCCATGCCATGCGCACCATCCAGACCCTGAAGGCGCTGCCGCTCGATCTCCGATTGCTGGTCAAAACGACCGCCCCGGCCTCGCTCTTCGCCGAGGAACTGCCGGGCCGGAGCGTCACCGTCATCCCGGCGGAGTACGACTGCGGCTGCGTGCAGCGCGACAGCATCACGATCCTGCCGCGCGAAACTCTGGATCGCTACCGGGAGGTCGCCCGCCGTAACGACACTTTGCTGTCCGCCGAAGTCGCCTTCCTGCGGCGCGAAAACGTCCGCTGCGTCTTGTCTGATATTCCGTCGTTTCCCCTGCGCGCCGCCCAGGAAGCCGGGGTTCCGAGCATCGCCGTCGCCAACTTCACCTGGGCCGACATCTACCAGGAGTACATTGAGAACGAAGACGACGCGCGGCTTGTGCAGGCCATGAAGACCGAGTACGGCGCGGCAACACTCGCGCTGATCACGCCGCTGTCCCTGCCGACAGTCGCGGACCCGTTCCCGCGCACGGAACAAATTCCATTAATTGCGCGCCGGGGCCGAAAAATGCGCCCAGAACTGGTAAAATGGAGTGGCAAGCAGAATGGCACACATTTTGCACTGTTTTATCTGGGCGTTTGGGGGTTCCAGCTTGACTGGCCGGCGCTTGGGCGTCTTTCGGACTGGACATTTTTGACTTATGAAGTCCCGTCGGTGGCGTTGCCGAACGTGATTTCGATAAGCCGACGCGATTGGGCCTACGCCGACGTGGCGGCGTCCGTGGATGCCGTCATCTCCAAGCCCGGCTATGGCACGGTGACGGAGTGCATCGCCAATTCCGTCCCGTTCCTGTATGTCCCCCGTGCGGGGTTTGCGGAAAGCCAGGCGCTTGTTGACGGGATGGCCCGGTGGGGCGGCGGCGTGCCGATCTCGGAAGCGGATTTTGCCGCTGGCAACTGGCAGGACGCGCTGAAAGCGGCGCTTGCCGCCCGGCCCGATGCCGCCGCTTACGCCGTTAACGGGGCCGAGGCCGTTGCCGAAAAATTGCGGAACTTTTATACTTGACTTTGAGGAGTAAAAATGACGGATAAACGAGCGTTGATTACAGGCGTGACGGGCCAGGACGGCAGTTTCCTCGCCGAACTTCTTCTGGAGAAGGGCTACAAAGTCTTCGGCACCGTGCGGCGGTCGTCCACCGAGAACTTTGAGCGGATCGGCCACCTGCGCGACAAAGTCACATTGCTCCAGGCCGACCTGCTGGATCAGTATTCGCTGATTGACGCCGTCAAAGTCTCGCAGCCAGCCGAGATTTATAATCTCGCCGCGCAGTCCTTCGTCCCGACTTCGTGGGGGCAGCCGGTGCTGACGGGGGAGTTCACCTCGCTCGGCGTCACGCGCCTGCTGGAAGCCGTTCGTTTGGTGGACCGAGGCATTAAATTCTATCAGGCCTCGTCGTCGGAGATGTTCGGCAAGGTGCTGGAAGTGCCGCAGCGCGAGACAACGCCGTTTTATCCCCGCTCGCCCTACGGAGTCGCCAAGGTCTACGGCCACTACATCACCGTCAACTACCGCGAGTCGTACAATCTATTCGCCTGTTCCGGCATTCTGTTCAACCACGAGTCGGAGCGGCGGGGTTTAGAATTCGTGACGCGCAAAGTTACGGACGGGGCGGCCCGAATCAAACTCGGTCTGGCGAGCGAACTGCGGCTGGGCAATCTGGACGCCAAACGCGACTGGGGCTACGCCAAAGACTACGTGGAAGCCATGTGGCTGATGCTCCAGCAGGAAGAGCCGGATGACTATGTCGTGGCGACCGGCGAAACCCACACCGTCCGCGAACTGGTGGAAGTCTCTTTCGCGCGCCTGGGCCTGAACTGGGAGGAACACGTCATCATTGACCCCGCCTTCGTCCGGCCCGCCGAAGTGGACTTGCTCATCGGCGACCCCTCCCATGCGAAAGCGAAACTGGGCTGGACGCCCAAGACGAGTTTCCGTCAACTGGTCGAACTCATGGTGGACGCCGACCTGGCCCGCTTGTCGCGGCTGAAAGCCGAAGGCCGCATCTGAACCGGATGTCGCAGGATTCCCCATGCGTGTTTTAATCACGGGCGCGAGCGGATTTGTCGGCACGTATCTGATCCGTCATCTGCTGGAAACTGAGCCGGAAACGGAAGTTATTGGGACTGTCCATCCCGATCTGCCTTTTGACGCCCCCACCGACGGGCGAGTTCAGTTCGTTCCCTGCGACATTGTCGCGGCGGCGGACATCCGCACCCTGGTCGCCTCCTGCCGCCCGGAGCGTCTGTACCACCTTGCTGGCGCGGCGTCCGGCGCGTCGGTAGACCGCGATTCCGTGTTTCAGGTGAACGTGGACGGCACCCGCAACGTCGTCCTCGCGGCAAGAGGCGTCCTCCCGCCGAACCGCGTTCTTTTCGCCGGGACGGGATATGTCTATGGCCCCTGCGACCCCGACCGCCCGGCCCGCGAGGCAGACCCCATCCCCCCGCCGGGACATTATGGCATCTACGCGGCCAGCAAGCAGGCGGCGGAAGAGGTCATCCGGGACTGCGGCGGGGCGGTGATTGCCCGCGCCTTCAATCACACCGGCCCCGGCCAGACCGTCGCCTTCGCCATCCCCGCCTTCGCGTCCCAGATCGCGGAGATTGAGCGTGGCCGCAAATCCGAGATTCAGGTCGGGAACTTAGAGTCGGAGCGGGACTTCCTGGACGTGCGCGATGTCGTCCGCGCCTACCGTCTGCTTTTGGAACACGGGACGGCAGGCGAAGTTTACAACATCTGTTCCGGCGTCACCCGCCGCATGAGCGACGTGCTGGATGACCTGCGCGCACTCGCCCGCGTCCCCATTCCCATCACGGTAGACCCGGATCGGATGCGGCCTTCCGATATTCCGGTTTCGGTCGGCGACAACGGCAAGTTGGCCGCACTGACCGGCTGGCAACCGACAGTTCCGTTTGCCCAAACATTGCAGGAGACGCTGGACTGGTGGCGTTTGCACTGACGCCGAACGGTGTTTTGTGCTATACTGCCTTTGTGTCTACGCCGATGGAAAAAGGGCCGCCGCGAATCGCCCTGGTCGGGCCGACGGCGTCCGGCAAAACCGCCGTTGCCGTCGCACTGGCCGCCACACTCGGCACCGAGATCGTGTCCGCCGACTCCATGCAAGTCTATCGCCGTATGGACATCGGCACGGCCAAGCCGACCCCGGAGGAACGGGCGCGCGTCCGGTTCCATGCCGTTGACGTGGCCGAACCGGACGGAGAATGGACGCTGGCGGATTTCCAACAACTTGGTGACTCCGTCTGTGACGAGATGGCGGCTCAGGGCCGTTCGCCGCTGATCGCTGGCGGCACTGGGCTGTATGTCCGCGCGCTGACCTCCAATCTGGACATCCCGCGCACGCCGCCCGACGAGGCTTTCCGCGCCCGCTGGCGCACGGTGGCCGTCGAGCAGGGAAACGAGTACGTCCGGCAGGAACTGGCGCGGGTAGACCCCGCCGCCGCGCAGCGAATCCATGTCAACGACATTGGCCGTCAGATTCGCGCCCTGGAAGTTTACGCGGCGACCGGCGTCGCCCTGTCGGAATGGCACGCCCGCAATCAGGCGCAGGCCCCGACGCACAATGTGAGATCGTTCGGCTTAGACTATGCCGACCGGCGCCAACTCTATGCGCGCATTGAGGCGCGCGTGGACGCCATGATCGCTGCCGGCTTTTTGGACGAAGTGCGCGGGCTGCTCGCTGCCGGGTATGGGCGCGACCTGAAGCCTATTCAGTCGCTCGGCTACCGCCAGATGGCTGCGCACCTCGCGGGCGAACTTTCCTGGCCGGAAGCCGTTGACCAAACCAAGCGCGAAACGCGCCGTTTCGCCCGCCGCCAGTTGATCTGGTTCCGGGCCGACCCGCGCATCCACTGGCTGGAGGCCGAGGGCAAAGCGCCGGAGCCATTGGCGCAGGAAATCCGAGACCTCCTCGGCACACGATAACGCCGCACGACACACGAAGGGACAGCGCCGGATTATGAACAAGCCGCAATTGAACTTACAGGACACGTTTCTCAACCAAGTCCGCAAGGAAAACGTCGGGGTGACAATTTATCTGCTCGGCGGCGTCCAATTGCGCGGCAACGTGCGGGGCTTTGACTCGTTCACGATCCTGCTGGATTCGCCCGGCAAGCCGACCCAGCTTGTCTACAAGCACGCCGTCACCAGCATCGTGCCGATGCGGCCCATCCAAAATCTCTACGCCGAAGCGATGCGAGAGGCGGGGATGCAGTCCCAAACGGCGCCCAGCCCGACCGCGCCGCCGACGGTCCCGGCAGCCGCCGCGCACCCGGACGCCACCGTGACCGTCCCCGACCCGATCCCGGCCCCTGCCGCCGAGACGCCGGAAGCGGCCAGCGTCCCTCCGATCTCATAAGGCAACTCTCATGCGATTTACCAAAATGCACGGCATCGGCAACGACTTTGTGATGGTCGGCTGCCTGGGCAAAGAAGGCGACGCGCTGGCCGAAGACGCCCAGCGCCGGGCGGCGTTCCTCTGCGACCGCAAGTTCGGCGTCGGCGCGGACGGCGTCATTCTGATCCTGCCCGGGCAGGCCGCGCCGTTTCGGATGCGGATGTTCAACCCGGACGGCTCCGAGGCGGAGATGTGCGGCAACGGCCTGCGCTGCTTCGCCAAGTACGTCTGCGACCGGGGCTTCGCGCACAGCGAAACGAGTCTTGTCGTAGAAACCGGCGCAGGCCTGCTGCGCGTGGAGGCTCAGATCGGTGCGGGGGGTAAAGTGAACAAAGTGCGGGTAGACATGGGCGAGCCGGTTTTGGTTCCCGCCGACGTCCCGACGACGCTGGGGCAGGGGCTGGCCCCCGTCGTCAACGCGCCGCTGGCCCTCGCCGACCGGACGTTGGGCGTGACGACGGTTTCCATGGGCAATCCTCATGCCGTCGTCTTCGTGGACCAGACGGCAACTTATCCCGTCGCCACGGTCGGGCCGCAGGTCGAGTCGCACCCGGCCTTCCCCAAGCGCATCAATACCGAGTTTGTCGAAGTGCTGTCAAAAAACGAAATGAACTTCCGCGTATGGGAGCGCGGCGCGGGGGAAACATTGGCCTGTGGAACGGGCGCATCGGCGGCGGCGGTGGCGGGCGTCTTGAACGGCTTGACCGAACGAAACGTCCTGATCCACCTGCCGGGCGGCGATCTAGAGATTGAGTGGTCGGCGGCGGATAACCGCGTCTACATGACCGGCCCCGCCGCCGACGTGTTCGAGGGCGACGTTTAGCGTTCCTGTGGTACGCGGATGCGGCGCAGGACTTCGCGGAACTCGGCCTTGCGCCGCTCCTGGACATTGGAGATGTGCATCTCTTCCGTCCGGCGCAGTTCCTCGTTCGCCCGCCGCACGATCAGGCCCAGAAATTGGAAGAAGCCCTGCAGCTCGCTGGAATAGCGCGGCAGGAAGATGACCTCCAGGCAGTCGCCCTTGACCTCCACCGGCGGCTTGAGTGTGTAAGGCGTCTGCCGGTAGGCGATGTCAAACTCTTCGATCCAGCCCTCCGAGGGCGCTTCCGAAAGCCCGACCGTGAACTCCACGGCTTCAGGATTGTCTTCGACATCGCCGAGGTCGTCAATGTTGATCTCCCGCATCGTGATACGGGGCGTGTTGACCGGCGGTTTTTTTTCGTCTAACTGAGAGTCTGTCTTCAGCATCAGCGTCTTTCCGTAATCCCTTCATTGGCCGGCGCCGCAAATCCAAAGATCAACGTCACAGGTGCGGGCGGCGCGACTCCGACCTGATGGCTGTTCATATCCACGCAGCCGTTCCCTTGAAACGTGACCCCCTCTCGTTCCAGCAGTTTCCGCTGCGCCTCCTGCAAGGCTACGGACCGGCGTCCGATCCGCAGGTAGCCGTCCGCGCCCACGACCCGCTGCCACGGAACGTCGCCGTCCAGCGCGTTCGCCATGGCCCAGCCGACCGTCCGGGCCGAGCAGCCGACCTCACGCCCGACCTGCCCATAGGACATCACTCGTCCGATGGGAATGGTGCGGACCAAATCGTAGATGGACTGAAAATACTGCCTGTCGTCCATAGTCGATTCCATCGCCTGTCGTCGGCAGGCGCGCTAACGCATCTCCTGGCCGCCGGTGACATTGATGGCCTGGCCGGTCATGTAGGAGGCATCGCCGGAGGCGAGGAAGATGACGACGTTCGCGACGTCGTCGTAAGTGCAGCCGCGACCGAGCGGGACCTGACTCTCGTACTTGGCGCGGACCTGTTCGGGCGTCAAGCCCTGCGTCTTGGCGTACTGGTCAAAGAGCGACTGCTGCCAGAGCGTGCCGTCTAACAGATTTCCGGGGCAGACGGCGTTGACGCGGACGTTGTGGGGGGCCAAGTCTAACGCAATGCTCTGCGTCAGACCGATGCCGCCGAATTTGGACGCGGCATAGGCGCCGTTGCGGAACGAGCCTTTCTTGCCCGATTTAGAATTGATCTGGATGATCGCGCCGGTCTTGTTGGGAACCATGACGCGGGCGGCCTCGCGGGCGCACAGGAAATAGCCGGTGAGGTTAATATCCAGAACGGTCTGCCACTCGTTCAGCGGGAACTCGGTGATGTCGTGCGCGCGGACAATGCCTGCGTTGGCAACGAGAATGTCCAGTTTGCCGAACGCGCTCACGGCTTGGTCTACCATCGCCGCCACGTCCGATGCATTCGTCACGTTCGCCTGGACGGCTCCGGCGCGGCGGCCCGTGTCGCGCTCGATGGCATCGGCGGCGTCACGGGCCTTGTCCTCGTTGATGTCGGCGATCAGCACGTCGCAGCCTTCGACGGCCAGGCGGCGGGCCAGGGCCTCGCCCAATCCCTGCGCTGCTCCGGTGACGATGGCGGATTTTCCGGCGAGTCGCTCGCTCATGGGTTCAGTCGCTCCCGCAGCAGCTCTTCCTCGGCGGCGTTGGTCCAGAAAAGACCGTCCTGCAATTTGGCGTAGACACTGGGCAGCGCCGTTCGGAGTTCTTCTATGGAGAGCAGCGGCAAGTCTTCCATCTGGGGGAAGATGACGGTCTTGCCGGGGAAACGCCCTTCTTTGACGGCCTTCAATCCTTCGCGGAAGGCGTCCAGGCCGCCGATAGCCGCGAGGCTGGCATTGGTCGAAAGCGCGTCGGACTCGACCAAGGCCAGCGTGTGGCGCAGGTCCGCAATGCTCGACCCCGACGTGCCGACGATGCGCTGATTCTTCGCCAGTACCGTCCCCAAATCCAACGCAGCTTTGGTGCCTTTCGCCAGCCCCGCGAAGACGTTGTAGACGCCGTTCTCGGCCAGCGCGGGCATGGTCTCCGAGATGACGCCGGACACGGGAACCATCGAAACGATGTCGTCGAACAGGCCGTGCGCGGCGGGATCGTCGCCGTTCTGCGGGTTGGCGAGGATCAACGCGATGTTGCGCTCGTCCATCAGTTTGCCGAAGCGGGTGCGGATGCGGCCCAGGCGGTCGTCACTGACATCGCTGACTACAATCGTCTTCGGCGGCTCCGGCAGCATGACCGCGCGCTGAATGTGCATCTGGCCCATCGGCCCGCCCGCCCCGACAAACCAGACCTTGCCGCCGGGGAGAATGTCCCGGCGCGTGTTGCGGTTGTACGCCTCTTCCAATTTGGCCGGATCGTTCGTGCCGACAAAGAGATGCTGCTCGTAATGAACGCGGCCCACGTCCACCAGCACTGTCCCGCTCACCGGCTGATCCGACACCAGGTTCAGGATGCCTTTTTTGCCCAGGCAGGTGGCAATACGGCCTAAATCTTCAGCGCGCGGCGTCCCATAGATGATAATGTCGTCAAAGCCCGCGCCGCCCGTCTCTTCTTCACGCAGACGCGCAAAATCCGTGTCCGGCACGTCGTCAACGGCCGTGACGGACGTCGCCCGGTGGCCCTGCGGCATCAGGTTTCGGACATCCTCGCCCAGTGGGTTGCCGCTGACATAAACTACCAGCAGACGCCCGCCGTCCTGCAAGCCTGTCCGGTAAGGGTACTCGTAGGCGGCCACCACGCAGGCCCAGGGTTCCACAAGCGCGGCCTCCACATAGCCCGTCTCATCCTGCGTCGGCAGCAGGTACAGGCCCTCATCGCCCTGCAAGACTTCCTTCGTGACGACGCCGTACTGCGCCATGCCGCCGTCCAACTGATACCCATAGGCGGGATTGGCGCCTTTGTAATACACATCGGCCTGAATGATAAACCGCTGGCCGATATGAAACTGATCTTGAAGATGGTCGCCGATGCCGACCACGGTCAGGGCGACTTCATGGCCCATGACGACCGGGTCGCGCTGCATATCGCGCCCTTGCAGCCGGGGGTGTTCGGGGCCGAGGTTGATGATCTTGATGTCGGAAAAGCAGATGCCGCAGGCATCGTGCCGCACGAGCAGTTGGTCCGGGCCGTAGTGGGGCAGGGGAATGGTGACTTCCTCCAGCGACTCGGTTCCCACGCCTTTCAAGTGCCAGCGCTTGATCTGCGTCGGCAGCGGCGTTCGCGCTTTCTGGTAGTCCTTGATTTTACGGTCGGTCGGTGCGTAGTCCAGAACCTGTGACATCAAAATCTCCTGAGTGTTTGCACACCGCTGTTGTCACAATCATTCGCCATCGCCGCGCCGGATTCCTGCCGCCCCCAAAAGAAAAAGCCGGGGCATTTGCCCCGGCAGTGGAAGGACGCCCGGCGACTGAAGTCGCGGCTAAAAGATCACGAAGTGTCCCTGCGGACACTAAGATTTAAAACCAGCCTGAAGTCTTGAGTCCGCGAAGGCGGACTTTGTGCTTTTGTAGCCGCGAATTTATTCGCCGGGTATTGACTTCATTCTACGCGCGTCACTGGCCTTCTTCTTCCAGGAACCGTTCGGCGTCCATCGCGGCCTGGCAGCCGGAACCGGCGGCGGTGATGGCCTGCTTGTAAACCGTGTCTTGCACGTCGCCGGCTGCGAAGACGCCCGCCACACTGGTCAGCGGGCGGCCCGGCGTGGTGATGATGTAGCCCTGCGGGTCCATCTCCAACTTGCCCGCAAACAGTCTCGTGTTCGGCTGGTGGCCGATGGCGATAAAGATGCCGTCGGTCGGGTAGAACGTCGTCTCGTCCGTTTTGAGATTGTGCAGCGTCACGCCCGTCACTTTTCCCGCGTCCGGGTCGTGAATCTGCTTGATGGCGCTGTCCCAGACAAACGCGATCTTCGGGTTCTCAAAAGCCCGTTTTTGCATGATCTGCGACGCCCGCAGCGTGTCTCGCCGGTGAACAACAGTCACTTTGGACGCCATACGCGAAAGATAATTCGCTTCTTCCAATGCCGTGTCGCCGCCGCCGACTACCACCACCTCGCGGTTGCGGAAGAAGAAGCCGTCACAGGTCGCACAGGCCGAGACGCCTTTGCCGTACAGCGCCGTTTCCGTCGGCAACCCCAGCCACTTCGCCGATGCGCCCGTCGTCACAATGACCGTCTTCGCCCAGAACTCCCGGTCGCCGTCCGTTTTGAGGTGAAAAGGCCGCGCGGAGAAATCCACATCCGTGACGTTCTCCGTCAGAAACTCCGCGCCGACGCGGGCGGCCTGGTCGCGCATCCGGGTCATCAACTCCGGCCCCAAAATGCCCTCGGCGAAGCCTGGAAAGTTCTCCACATCGCTCGTGATCATCAACTGGCCGCCCGGCAGGTTCGGCGCTCCACCCTCCACGACCAGCGGGCTGAGATTCGCCCGTGCCGCGTAGATGGCCGCCGTCAAGCCTGCCGGTCCCGACCCGATAATCACCACATTCCGCGCGTCCGTATTCTGCGTGTTCACCCGTTTCGCTCCTTGCCCTGGGCCGCTGCCCCGCTTATTCTAGCATAATCCCGTACTGATTCAACACCAAACAGGCGCAATGAAGTTCCCCTTGACAGCCGCTTGCCGCCTGTGCTAAGGTGGGTGTGATGTCCACGAATCTGCGAGACGCCATGCGAACTCGGCGGCGATTGGCCCTGGCGCTGCTGCTGACGCTGCTGCCCTGGCCGGCGGTCTGGCTGGGGATGTACCGCCTGGACAGCCTCGTCTGGACCTTCGCCCTGTACCACGGCGTCTGCCTGCTGCCTGCTGTCATCTGGGGGCGGCGGCTCTGGCTGCCCGCCGTACACTGGCCCTCGCGCCGCCAATGGCTCGCTTTGGGGTTTGCTCTGGTCATCGTCCTGCCGCTCGCGCCGTTGGTCTGGGACTGGATCGGGACGCAGTTCATCAACTCGCACGATCTGCTGCAAGTCGTGACACGGCGCGGCTTCCGGGCGCGCTGGCTGATGCCGCTGGCCTGTTATTTTGTCCCCGTGAATGCGATCTTGGAAGAACTCTTTTGGCGCGGCGTCATCCTCAACGAACTGCGCGGCACGGGCGATGCCGCCTGGACTGTGGGCGCGGGCTGGGCCATTTTGGCGTTCGGCACATGGCATTACCTGGTATTGCGCCTGCTGCTGCGCCCCGGCTGGGCCGAAGCGAGCGTGCTGCTGATCGTGGCGGCGGGCGTTTTTCTTGCCTGGCTGTACCGCGCGACGCGCTCCATCGTCGTCCCCATTTTGTGGCACAGCCTTGTTTTTGATCTGGCGCTGATCGTCATCTTTGCCGCCGTGCTTCACGCGAAATAACTTATGTGGAACGCTGTTCTCGCTCTGCTGTTTTCTGTTCCCCCACTGTCGGCGCTCGCTGTCGGCCTGCGCTCGCTGGTCCGCGCCGCCGGGACGCGCCGGTGGAACGGGAGCGCGTGGGCCGGGCTTGCGCTGGTCCTGCTGACGGTGACGGGCCGCTGGTGGGTGCGCCTGCTCCGTCCCGTCGCTGCTGACGAACCCAGGCTGCTGACGCCGACGCGCCGGGGAACCGCCATTGGGCAGGGTGGGGTGCGTCTGGAATGGGAGCAGTTCGGGCCGGACGACGCGCCGGCGCTGCTGCTCTCGCACGGCTGGTCGCTGACCCATGACACCTGGTACTACCAGAAAAAAGCGCTGTCGGGGGAATTTCGGGTCATCGTCTGGGATATGCGCGGCATGGGCCGCTCTTCAAGCCCACCCAATAATGACTATTCGCTGGACGCCTTGCTGCAAGACCTGGCCGCCGTCTTTGACGCCACTGATGCGGGCCGTCATCCGCAGGGCTGCGTCCTGGCCGGTCACTCGCTCGGCGCGATGCTGCTGCCGCTGTTCGCGCAAGCCTTCCCCGAACGCATGACCCGTGTGCGCGGTCTCGCGCTTCTTGCGGGAACAGACACACCGCTTTTGGAAACCATGCGCGGACGCCAGTTCCTGGTCCCGTTCCAGCATTCGTTCTGGGAGCCGTTGGCGTCTCTGATGGGGCGCTGTCCCTGGCCGTTCCAGGCGTTCGCGCTGCTGATTTGGCAATTGGGCGCTGTTCACTTAGGCGCGATGTACACGCTGCACGTCGGGCGCGACAGCCGAGGGCAGGTGGACCTGGTCGCCTGGCACTGCGCCACTGTCTCCATGCGCGCGGCGGGATTCGGGGCCGTTTCGTGCTTCCGCTTTGACGCGCGGAAGGCGATGACGCAAATCGCGGTCCCGACACTGCTGTTGGCCGGGGAGTGTGACGTCAATATGCCGCCGGAGATTCAGCGCGCCATGGCCGCGCGCCTTCGCCACCCTGAACTCGTCTTGATCCCTCACTGCGGCCACCAGAACCTTCTGGAATGTCACGAAGTCGTCAACGGCCACCTCGCCGACTTCGCCCGGCGCTGTTTGGCGATGGGAGCAAAATAGCCGGAGTTATTTTACAAAAAGCCGAAACTTCAGCCACCTTTCTTGCGTCTATGAGAGTGGCTTGTACAAAGTGTTTACTCTGTCAGGCCAATTTACCAGAAAGTGACAACCTGATGCTTAACTTCAACCGACGCAAAGGCGGCTTTACGCTCATCGAGCTGCTCGTCGTCATCGCCATTATCGCGATTCTCGCGGCTATTCTCTTCCCCGTCTTCGCCAAAGCCCGTGAGAAGGCCCGGCAGATCAGTTGCGCGTCCAACGAAAAACAGTTGGGCCTCGGCATTCTCCAATACGCGCAGGACAATGACGAGCAGTACATGGGATACAACTCTTCCTACACCGCCCCGCCCGTTGTGGACGCCAACTACCCCGGATGGGCCGGCAAGGTTTATCCCTATGTGAAAAGTGCCGCCGTTTATAAGTGTCCTGATGATTCTACGTCATCCACTGGCACGGCGCCTGTCCTGGTCCCCGTTTCTTATGCCCTCAACAAGAACGTGACGGCTTCCGCCATCGCGCAGTACGCGGCCCCTGCCTCCACGGTCATGCTTTTCGAGGTGCAGGGCGATCAAGCAGATGTGACGAATCCTATGGAAGCCGCCTCCCCGGTCGGCGTCGGTCATGGCGCTCCTTTACCTGCCGCCAGTGGGGGGAAGTATGTCACAGGGACTTTTCCTGGTCGCTCCGCGACCATGACCGCCGCGATCACGCTGCCCCCCGTTCATACGAACGGCTCCAACTACCTGGCCGCCGACGGCCACGTGAAATGGCTGCTCTCCACCCGGTTATCGAGTGAGCCGGACGCAGCCAGTCCCAACAACGCCCAGGACACCAACTGTCCCAACGACGCTTCAAATAATCCGCAGACAGCCTGTGCGACCGGAACAAGCGCCTTGAACAACGGCGGCGGGCAGGGGTCGGCCACGATGACGTTCAGCAAAATCTAACGAACAAAAACGCGCCTGCGGCTATCAGTGGCCGCAGGCGCGTTTTTGTGTCAGTAGTTCAGCTTGTGATAGACTTGCAGGAACACGTCGCCATCGCCGCCGGCATAGGTCGTCCAGGCGGGATGGTAGGTAGACGCCGCGTTGTTGCGACGCCAGTTTAATACCAGCGTCCATTGCGGCGAGGCGACGTAACGGACGCCCAATGTCACTTGGTGACTCAGCGCGTAATCCGTGCCGGGCTTGAGTTGTTCCACGCGCGCCGCCAGCGTCCACTTGGCGAGCGCGGGCAGGTGATAGTACGCATCCAGATACCAGCCCTGCTCGTGGTCGCCGCTGATTTCCCCAAACAGGTACTCCCCGCGCAGCAGCAGATGTGGGCGCGTGTAGCGCACGTCGAACCCGTTGAGATGCACGGGCTGCATCCCCGGAGCCGTCGGCAGCGCTTGAAGCGAACCGTCCCAGCGACTCGCCCCGACGATCCAATCGCCTTTGTAAGTCTGAAGGCGCAGGGCGCCGCCGCGCACGGTCTGCTGCGTGTCCCAAATGCCCGACGATCTGCCGCCAAAGCCCGCCGCCTCGACCTGCAATGTCGGCGAGCCGCCGGACCATTGCACGCCCAGCACGCCCCAATCCACGGAGTGATAGGCGTAATCGCCGCGCGGCATCGGGTAATCAATCAAGCCCGACGCATACGTTTCGCGCGTATCGTAAATGCCGAACGGAAGGCGCACCATCCCCAGTTGATAGCGGTTCATGCCCGAATCTTTTTCGATGAACGCCTGCTGAACAACGTATCCGGCGTACTTGCGCGTCCCATACACTTCAAAGTGCAGGTCGGGCGTGATACCCGTACTGGCCCGCAGGGCGGCGATGTTCAGGCGCGTCCCCGACCCGCTGACGGCGGCGAGGCGGGTGCGCAGATCGAGGTCGAGTTCGACGGCGGTCGGCGACGCGGCCTGCGCGTGGGCGATGCCGCAGGCCGCCGTGAGGCAGAGCAGAAGAGTGATGATTTGACGAAAGGTGGACATAAAACATTTCCTGACCTGATGAAATCACTGTTATCTTCGGCGGCGAGGGCGAAAAAATGGAGAGGAGCGTCGGGAAGCCACTGAAGACAGGAGGCATGTCCGCCGATAATACAGGAGAATTGCCAGGGTTTCTACCGAAAGGGCGGATCACGATGCACAAACAAGGTCTCATGGCAGCGGCTGTCGGCCTGCTCTTGAGCATAGGCGGGGCGGCGAACGCGGGGGCGGTGTCCGGCCAGGCGCTGCTCGGCGGCAGGGGCGGGGCGCGTGAGGCCGTTGTTTATTTAGAAGGGGCCGTCAAAAGTCAGCCCCTGGCACGGGCCGTCGTGGATCAGCGCGACAAAATGTTCCTGCCGCATATCTCGGTCGTGACGCGCGGGACGACGGTACGCTTCCCCAACGACGACACCGTTTTTCACAACGTCTTTGCCTATTTTCAGGCGAAAAAGTTCGACCTGGGGATGTACCCGCGCGGCGCGACCAAGACGGTGACTTTCGATAAGGCCGGGCTTGTCGTTCTGCTCTGCAACATCCACTCGGACATGAGTGCGTACATCATGGTCGTAGACACGCCGTTTTACGCCGTCACGGACGGGCAGGGACGCTTTCACATTCCGAACGTGCCAGTAGGGACCTACACCCTCCACGCCTGGCACGAGAGCGGCGCAGAAACGACCCAGACCGTGACCGTCGGGGGCGCGTCTTCGTCCCTGACGCTGACGCTTGGCCGAAAGTAGAAGCCGACTGCCCATGCGCCTGTCGCTGCAAGCAAAGATTTTGGCCCTGGTCGCCGGCACGGCGACGGGACTGGCCGCCGTCATTTTAGTCTCACTGTCCTGGGTGACGGGCCGCGAGGTGAACCGGACGGTGCACGGCGAGGTGCGTTCCAACGGCGTCGTGCTGGCGCAGTTTGTCCGCCGTCGCAGCGAGACGCTTTCCAATCAGGCCTCTTTGATAGCCCAGCAGCGCGACCTGGCGCAGATCATCGGCGTCCACGACGGCGCGACGGCGATGGACAGCGCGAAAAACCGGTATCTGCAAGATTCGCACGGTGACGCCGTCGTGATTACCGACCGCGACGGCGTTGTCCTGGGTGCGACCAACGGCCTGATGCCCGGCGACCGGTCGCTGGCGCAGGACCCCGGCGTCCGGGCCGCCCTGGACGCGCCGCCGCTTCTTCCGGGGAAATCGTCTCCGCCGTTTGCCTGGACCGGGGTGGTGGAGCGCCAAAACAGGCTGCTGCTCGCAGCGTCCGTGCCGGTCTATATCGGCAGTTACGTGTGGGGGACGTTTACGGTTTATGAAGCCGTCAAGCCGAGTCTCGCCCGCGACCTGCGCGACGCCATCGGCTCCGAGGTGGCGTTCGTTTCACGCGGCCGCGTCGTCGGGGCGTCCCTGCCGCTGCCGCCCGCCATTCCGACGCCGCAGGGGACGCCGCGCGTGGTCACGCTGAACGAGCAGCGCTACTTCGCCCTGTACGCCCCCCTGCCGGGGACGCCGTCCGCCGACGGCGCAGGATTCGTGACGCTGGAGCCGTTCGACCGCGCCATGCACTTTTACGACCGACTGCGCGAAGGCCTGTTTGGAGTGACATTCGTCACACTCTTGGTCGCGCTGCTGGCGGGGACGACGCTGGCCCGCAACCTGACGCGCCCGCTGGGCGGCGTCGTTCAGGCCGCACAGACGCTGGAGCGCGGCGAATGGCCCGCGCGTTTTGAAGTCAGCCGCCAGGACGAAATCGGCCTGCTGCAGTCGGTCTTCAACCGCATGACGACGGCCCTGCAGGACAGTCAGGAACGCCTGCTGGCTCTGATTGACACCGACCCGCTGACGGGGCTGGACAACCACCGGCGGCTCCATGAACGCTTGGCGCAGGAAGCTCGGCGCTCGGCCAAATCCGGCGAGGCGCTGTCTCTCCTTCTTCTCGATCTCGATCATTTCCAGCAGTTCAATCAGCAGCGGGGACACGCCGCCGGGGACCAGGCGCTGCAGCAGGTCGCTCAGGCGCTGCGGGAGTGCCTGCCGGAGATCGCGATCATGGCGCGCTACGGCGGCGAAGAGTTCGCCGTGCTGCTGCCGCAGCACACGATCAGCCAGGCCGAGGAACTGGCCGAGGTCGTCCGCACGTCCGTGTTCGCCCTGGGCTGGAAGCGCGAGGAACTGCCGAGCCTGTCCCTAAGCGCGGGCTGCGCCGAGTTCGGCACACACACGTCGGAGGCCGAAGGACTATTGCTGGCGGCGGAACTGGCCGTGTCCCGCGCCAAGCAGCTGGGCCGCAACCGCGTCTGCCGCTTTGACAGCGTTCCCGGCGCCGACCAGACGGCGGACCCGTACCAGCTCCATCGCTTTCTGAAAGACGAAAGCCTGGCGACCATTCAAGCGCTGGCGGCGGCTGTGGACGCCAAAGACCCGTACACGCAGGGCCATTCCCAGCGCGTCGCCGAGTACGCCGCCGCGCTGTCGCGATTTTTGGGGATGTCCGAAGCGGACACCGAGAAAATCTTCACCACCGGGACGCTCCACGATGTCGGCAAGATCGGCGTGCCGGACGCGATCCTCAAAAAGCCGGGGCGGCTCGACGACGAAGAGCGCGCCATCATCGAGACCCACCCGGCGCTGGGGGAAGTCATCGTCCGCAAAGCGCCCGCGCTGGCCTACACGCTCCCCGGCGTGCGCCACCACCACGAGCGCTGGGACGGACGGGGCTACCCCGACGGCCTGGCGGGGGAAGCCATTCCCTACGTTGGCCGCCTGCTGGCCTTCGCCGACACGTTCGACGCCATGACCAGCGACCGGCCTTACCGCAAGGGGCTGTCGTGGGAGATCGCCCTGGCCGAAATTGAGCGCGGCGCAGGAACGCAGTTTGACCCCGACCTTGTCACGCCCTTCGTGACCATGATGCGCGAGTTCCGACTTTTCGCCCGCGCCGCCTAGCGCAGCAAATCCGTGTAAATGCCGGGGCGGCTGTCCGGGATGACAATCGCGCCGACGTTCTTCTCATAAAACTCCACCGGCCCGGCGCTGCCGATGATGCCGTAGGCGTAGCCCATGTCGGCCAGACCCCACAGCGACGCAATTAAGAGCGCCTTGCCGATGCCGCGCCCCCGATGCGAGACGGCAACGCCCGTCGGCCCAAAGAATGCCCGTCGCGTCACGTCATACGCGGCAAATCCCACCACCGCTCGGTCTTCAATCGCAAGGAAACTTGTCACCGGCTGCCGGGCAAACGCGGCGGCATTTTCATCGGCCCAGTTCCGGCTGAAGTGCGCTTCAATGAACGCCGCGACTTTAGACGCCTCAAACGTGTTGGCGCGGCGAATTACGACTTCACCGCCGGGCATTTGTCCTTCGCCCGCATCGCGGGGCGGAAGCCGGTAAAGGGGAACAAGCAGGTCGGGCATGGAAGCGTCTCCTCGCCCGCATATTCTCTGCGCGCTGAGTTTTTCCCTTGTTCAGCAGGGAAATCACCCGGCACGGCAGAAACAGCCGCAACGATGGGGAACTTCTTTGACAGATGGGCGGACCGTCTTCGGGCGCGGGCGCTGGAACGCCGCGCGCAAAAACTGTACCAACACGGCGATTTTGACGAAGCCGTGAGCGCTTATCAGGAAGCGCTGACACTGGCCGGAGAACGCCCACTCACGCTGATTAATATGGGTCTGGCGCTATATAAAGCAGGTCGCAAGACCGAAGCCCGCGCTGCCTGGAACCGCGCGCTGTCGCTCGCCGAAGGCCGCAGCCCTTATCTGACGGAGCAGATCACGATCCTCCTGCGCCAGTTCGGCTGACGGGATTATTTGGCGTGGGTATTGATCGTCTTCAGCAGTTCCGTTGCCACCAGCGCGGCATCTGCATCCTGCGCGAACAAATCCGGGTGCAGGGCGCGCGCCAATTGTCGCCGCACACGGCGCATGGCTTCCGGCCCGATCTGAGTGGCGACTTCTTCCAGCGGAGACGCCCCGCCGCTCGCCGTCTGCGCTTCCAGCGCCTGAACGCGCCGCTGGGCTTCGGCCAAGCGCCGCTCGGCGGTCAAAGCGCGTTCCCGCATCTCGTCCCAGCTCCGCTCCGAATCGGCCAACTGGCGGCGCAGTTCCCGCGCCTTCGCCTTCGCCGCTTCATGCCGGGCGCAGATTTTGGCGTGAACCTCCGCCTCCACCGTTCTCGCCCCGTCGCCTTTGGCCCCGACTAATGCGCGCAACTGCGGGCTGCGATAGATCGTCGCCCGCGAAACCCCCGCGCGCTCCGCCACATCGGCCACCGTGAATGCTGCCCCGATCTTTTCCAGCGCCCGCACGGCGGCGGCGACGCAGTCGCTCCGATCCGCCGGGTCTTTCGGCTTGACGCCCCGCGTCCGCATCTCCGTCAACTTGCCCTGCCTCAAACTCCGTTCCTCCCGCCCCTATTTTGACACAAAGGCGAGACAAAAATCATGGCTGAACCGTCGCTGCCGGAGTGTCGTTCGGGATATTCACAATCGCGCCGCTGGGGACGCCGATGATTTCAATATCCTTGATATGCCGGGACTTGACCAGGCGCGGCGTCAGGGACGCGGCACGGATGTGCGCGGCCTGCGCCTGCGCCTGGGCCGCCAGCACGGACTTCTGGTTGACCAGTCCCTGCAATTGCAAGTTCAACTGGGACAGTTTCAGGCTCTGCTGGGCCTGCAGGCGCGACCGGAGCGCGCCCACCGTCGCATCGTCGGGATAGATGGCGCGGATGCGCACTTCGTCAATCACAATGGAGTCCGGGTTGAAGCGGTCATTGAGTTCCTTGAACGCATAGGCCGCCGCCGCTTTCTTACCGTCCCCGGTCATGTTCTGCGACGTGGAGGCTAGTCCGAAGGCGTCCACAATGGCCTGCCGGAACGCGGGCCGGAGCTGCGCTTCTTCGAATGCGCCGAAGTCCGTAAACTGATTCCGGTACTTGCTGTACAGCGCGACTATCCCTTGCGGATGCGCCGGGTCATAAGCAATATGGTACGTGATGCTGGTGTCCACATTGAGCGTGTTCGAGGAGAGCGTATTGACCAGAACGCTGTCATCGGTGGAGTGCGCCCCTTCCGTCGAGTCGCGCACCATCGTATAGGTCCGCTCGTAGGTGGGAATCTCTATCAACTCGTTACCGGAGAACGGCGGCTGGGCATTAAACCCGGCGTGGCGGATGCGCCCGTCCACCCGGCCCGTGTAGTGGTTGACGACCAGGCCGACGTTGCCGGTCTTGACCACAAACCCGCTCGTGTTGCGCCCGATCACAACCACGGCCATAACGACCGCAAAGACGACGATCATCCATGTTTTCATTTTTTCAGCATCCCCATCAACTGGTCGCTCGGCAGGTACATCCGCTTGACCTGGCCCAGCATCTGGTCCTGCACGTACAGATCGGTCAGCGCGCTGTTCTGCAGAGCGTTCACCTTTGCGTCCGCCTGGGCCTGCTGCAGCAGGGTCTCGTTGTCAAACTGCTGCTGCTGCAAGGCAAGCTTGGCGTTTTCAATCTCCTGCATCTTGCCAAGCGTGGTCGCCAGCAGGTCTTTGCTCGCCTGGTCCTGCTCGATGCCGCGTATCATCAGGTTGGAAAAGACGATGCCGCGCGGCTGCCACTCGTCATTGAGCGTTTGCAGCGCCTGCTGCTCGGCCCGCTGCTTGCCGACCGTCGTGAGCGCCGTCGCCGTGTCCATGTCCCCAATCGCGTAGTTGATCGCCCCCTTGACCGCCGGGGATAAATTGACCGCCTCGAAGTTCTGCAAGTTGGCGAACTGGTCCTGATACGCCGCGTAGAGATCGTCGGCTTTGTCGGACTCAATGCGATACTGCGCGGACACGTCCACCTGCAGCATATTGGAAATCGTGTTGACCTGCACCGCGCCCCCGGTGTCGCTGGTCAAGGAAATGGTCCGTTGCGCCGTCGGCACTTCAATCACCGTTTCCCAGATTCCCTGCCAGTGCGTCCCGGCGGGCATCAGATTGTGTTCCACCTGCCCGTGATAGTTGTCTATCACCAGGCCGACATTGCCCGGCGCGATATACGTCGGCCCGGCCATGTGTCCGCCGATACTCAGGGAGATGACCAGGAACACGACAAAGGCCATCACGAGCAGGCCCAAAACGCCCAGCAGTTTCGTCCGCCCCGATGTTGGGGGAATGGATCCGCCCGGCTTGATCTTCACTGTTGCCATAGGTTCACTCTTTCGTATCACTCTCCGCCACATTTTGCCGCGCCTGCTGATAATCCTGTTCCGGGACGACGAGGGTGGCAAGATGACAGCGCGGGCAACCGGTGTCTGGCAGGGGGCCGAGGAAAGTCGTGTCGCAGCCCAGGCAGCGCAGCGGTTCGCCGGGACGGAAAAGCCGCGCGTCGCGTTCTTCCCGTTCTCGCGCCTGCTGTTCCCGCCGTTGCTGTGCTTCAGCCTCCGCCTGATCCTGGCCGACACTGCGCCTGAGCGTCAGCAGCCAGACCACGAAAACGACCAGGCCGAGTGCAAACAATCCCTCAAATACCAGTCCCATCTTCTTGCCCTTCTGAGAGATGAGACACGGCGCGCGGGAAAAAGTTGCGAAGCGAACGAGGGAGGAGTCAGTAACCGAGGCGCATCAGCCAGTGCATGGCTGCGATGAGGCCGACGCTGACCAATGTGAGCGTGAGAGCGGAGGTAATAAAGAAGGAGACTGCGACCAGGAGCAAGCCGCCAACTAGGGGAACGGCGGCGGTCTGCTTTTTGCCGTAAATGATGTAGCCGGTGCCGACCGTTCCCCAGAGCAGGGACGCCAGCAGGAAGTTTGTGTCCAGGTTGAACATGACTGCTGCTATTATCGGCAGAAAGGCCCGGCGACTGAAGTCGCGGCAAAAAGATCACCAAGTCCGAGGGTAAGGACTCAGGATTGGAGTCTGGAGTGTCCGCAGGGACACTTTGTGCTCTTGTTGCCGCGACTTCAGTCGCCGGGCAGAGACGTGGCGCTCGCCGTGAAAATCTGCCGGATAATTTCGTCCGCCTCCACGTCGTCAATCGTGATATCCGCGACGGGCAGGCGCGTCAAAATGGCGGCAGCGGCGGGGGCGCTGTCGGGACGCGGCACTTCCACCGTCGCCCGCGTCGGCTCAAACGCCGTCACCTTGCCGAACGGCGTCAGATCGGCTTCGGCAATGGGAGTGTCAAACGTCAGTCGCAGCAGCTTCGTCTCCGAGTAGCGCGAGATCAGCGTGTCCAGGCGGTCGTCAAAGATCACCGCGCCCTGGTCAATAATAATCACCCGCTCGCACAGGGCCTGAATGTCCTGCATGTAGTGCGACGTGAGCAATATCGTGCTGCCCTCGCGCTCCTGGTACATCTTCAGGAACTCGCGGATGCGCTTCTGGCTCACCACGTCCAGCCCAATCGTCGGTTCGTCCAGGTAGACCACGCGGGGCGCGTACAGCAGCGCGGCGGCCATCTCGCACTTCATCCGCTCGCCCAGGCTCAGGCTGCGTACCTGCGTTTCCATCTTCGCGCCCAAATCCAGCAGGTCCACCAGTTCCGCCAGTCGCCGCTGGTAGTCCGCGTCGGGAATCTCGTAAATCTCTTTGAGCAGCAAAAACGAGTCGATGGCGGGCAAGTCCCACCACAGTTGGTTCTTTTGACCCATCACGAGCGAGATTTGACGCAGGTAGTCGTTCTTGCGCTCCCAGGGCGTGAATCCCAGCACGCTCGCCCGGCCCGAAGTCGGAAACAAAATGCCGGACAACATCTTCAGCGTGGTCGTCTTGCCCGCCCCGTTCGGCCCCAAAAACCCGACCAGTTCGCCCGGCTCAATGGAAAACGAAACGCCCTTCACTGCCTGCACCTGCGTCGTCGCGCCCCCAAACAGTGCCTTCCACGTCCCCCAAACGCCCGGCTGCTTCTTGCGTGAGGTATACGTCTTCGTCAGGTTTTCAACGGTGATAATAGGCACAAAAATTAGCCTTTAGGTAATGTCATTTCTCGGCGGCCAGAAAAATCCATAAATCCAAGCCACACTGCCTATTGTTTCGCCAATCGGTATGAAGCCGTGAATATCCACACTGCGTACTGCTGCATTTTGATAACACGCACAAATAACCAGCAAGTCCAGGCCAATCTCGCCAAGAATAGTTCGATGCAATTTCTTCAAAGCATCAAGTCTAACCCCGACAGGAGTTTTTACAATCAGCCGGATTGAGGTAACACAGATAAGCACGACAAAACCGAGACCAATATAGATGAAAAGAGGATCGAAATACTTTGCAGTGCTGTTTTCCATAGTAGCCTCTTACGTCCAGTAAAGGATGCGGCCTTGTGGGAAACGTTTGGGTATAATTCTTCCGTCCGCCATCACCATCGACGAAAGGAAGGCCAATGACATTTACCCTGGAACTGCCCGCCCCGACCGACCCGCAGAGCGACCGGCAGCGCGAACGGCGGCTGCAGGCCGCCGTCGCGCTTTATGACGCTCGGCTTGTCTCACAGGGCAGCGCGGCGGAATTGGCCGGGCTGTCCCGCGCCGAATTTATGGATGCTCTCAGTCGTGCTGGCGTCTCCGCGATCCAATACGATGCCGATGAAGCGATAGAAGACGCCGCCCGCATTGCTGCCTGGGAAGCAGGCACGATTCCTAATGCAAAACAATGATGCCGCTTACGCGCGTCCTCATCGTGGATGCTTCGCCATTCATCGGTCTTGCCAAAATTGGGCGCGAAGACCTGCTGACATTATACTCCTGCCCTGTGCTTTTGCCGGAAACGGTCGTCCGCGAGATTGAGGCTGGACCGAGAGGCGATGCAGCCCGTCTCGCCTTGAGCCATCCCTGGGTCCAGCGCTGGCCTGACGGTGTTCCCTCGCCGGCGCTCCTGGGTATGCGGCTGGACGCAGGGGAACGAGCCGTCCTATCGCTGGGTCTGGCGCATCCGGGGGCGCTGCTCATTCTTGACGACGGCGATGGGCGTCGGGCCTCCCGCGCATTGTCTCTTCCTTTCACCGGCACGGTCGGCATCGCCCTACAAGCGCGGCAGACGGGACGACTCGCGGCGCTCGCGCCGTTGCTGCGCGACTTGCAAAACGTCGGACTGTATCTGCCCACGGACGCGCAGATACAGCAACTCTTGGCCCCTCTTGGTGAATCCTGGCCTTAGTGTCGCTACGTCCAATAAAGAATACGCCCTTGCGGGAAGCGCAGGGCGATCTCGCGCTGGAACCAGACCCGCATGGTCTTCATCTGCTCTTGCGGATAGACGTACTTGGTGCCGCCGAACTTGTTGCGCTTGATTGTCCGCGTGTCCTCGTTCAAGTCCAGGCTGGTGTTTGGGTACCAGGACAGCAGCACGTCTTTGGAGCCGGGCGTGAACCGATGCGTAATCAACTCAAACGTGATGTCCTGGGCGAAGCCGACGGCCTCATGCGCATTGTCCAACAACTGCGTGTAATGCGCCTGCCAATCCTCAATCGGCATGATCGGCGCGATGACCAGCCCGACGGGATAGCCTCCGCCGCCGTCCTGCCGGGACAGGGCGAGTTTGCGTAGCGCGGCCAATCGTGCCGCCACCGACGCCGTGCCGCCTTCCAGCCGCCGCGCGACGGGGTCAGCGTTGACCGAGACGCGGCAGCGCGTGTGGCCGTTGTGCGGCAGGTCCAACAGGCCGTCCACAGCGTCAAACTTGGACACCCAGCGCAGATAGCCATGTTCGCGTGTGCCGAAGTGCCGGATGCACTCGGACAAGCTGCCGGTGAGGTGTTCCAAACTCAAGGGGTCCGTGTAGCACGACGCTTCAAATGTCGTGCCGCCTGCCTCGTTACGGCCCGCGCCGGGCTTCTCGTACCGGCCCAGGTTGTCCAAAATGCCCGGTAGGTTGGCAAACGCACGGATGACTGGCGGCCCGGCTAAACTGCCAGCGAGATAACAATACTGGCAGTGCGCGGGGCAGCCCTCGGCGATATGAAACTGCCAGTCCGCAGACGGCGGGATCGGCTGCAGCTTGAACGCGCCCGGCGGGGCCGTCACCACGGCCAGCGTCCGCTTGGCGACATTGTAGGTTGCCCGTTCGTCCGTTCCGCGCAGGCCGGTCAAGCGGTTCGCGGGCAGGACTTCCGTTGGAATGCCCTGCGCCTGCACGCGCTCAAAGATCTTCCGACCCCAGGCTTCCTCTAAAGCGGCGGGCGTAAACAGCGCCTGCGCAGGCTTCCAATGGCGAGTTTTCGGCGCGGCGGACGGGGTAGGGGCATCGTTTTGGGGGGGCGATGCGGGCCGTTCAAGAAGGGTGGTTGTCACACCTATTTAACACCTGCGCGACCTCCATCGTTCCGCCACATCGCCCTATAGCCCACCTCCCCGCTGTACCCGCTGTCGAGGCTCTGCGAGCAGGGGCGCTGGGGTCCTCGTTCGCCTGCGGCGAAAGGCTTCGCCCGGAGCGGGAGGATTCGGAGTGTGAACGTGAGGCCGAATTCCTAATCCTCCCATTGTGAGAGGACCCTGCGGCGGGAGGAACGACCGGAGCAAGGTGGCGAGCTTCTTAGGGCTTCCTCACACCTTCCACTGCCCGTTCTCTTGAATCAACTCGCCGTCGGCGTAGATCGCGCCGCCCTGCCGCAGATCGCAAACCATGTCCCAGTGCAAGGCGGACTGCACCTGCCCGCCGGTCATCGGGATGCTCGCGCCGACGGCGAGATGGCACGTGCCACCGATCTTTTCGTCAAACAAGATGTTCTTAGTAAAGGTAGGCACGGCGAAGTTGTTGCCGATGGCGAACTCGCCCAGGCGCTTCGCGCCCTCGTCCATCGCGAACATTTCGTCTAAGAGTTCCTTGCCCTGCCGCGCTTCCCAGCGGACCACGACGCCGTCCTCAAACCACAACTGCACGTCCTCGGCCTCGCGCCCGCCGTAGACGGTCGGGTAGGTGTAGCGGATATGGCCGTTGACCGACGTTTCCAGCGGCCCGGTGAAAATCTCGCCGTCGGGGAAGTTCAGATGCCCGTCGGCACTGATCCATGTCCGGCCTTTTGTGCGGACACGGATGTCCGTGTCGAGCGCGACCACGCGGATTTCGTCATGCGCAGTGAGGACTTCCCGATAATGCTCCTGCTGCGCCGAAAAATCGCGCCACGCCTGCACAGGGTCAGGAGTATCTAATCGCATGGCGTGATAAACAAAGTCTTCGTAATCCGCCAGCGACATATGCGCGTCCTGGGCCAGTGCGTTGATCGGGAACAGGGTGCCGCACCAGCGCAGGTCGCGGTCTGTCGTCATGGCCCGCTCCATGAACCGCTGTGAAACCGGCTGATACGCTTTGCGGACGCGGGCAATCCGGCTGGGGTCTACGCCGGACAACTCGTGCGTGTTCGCCTCGCCCATAATGGTCAGGTCCGCCGTGATGCCCTCCGTCTCCTGCATCGCCAGCGGCGGGATTTTGTCAAACATCTCGTCCGGCGCTTCCCGGAAGAAGACCGGGGCCAGGCCCGACAGTCCCAATCGGAGCAGCGGCTGTGCGCCCCGGCGGACGGCCAGGCGGTAGACTTCGCGCACCAGCGGCACGGCGGCGGTCTCGGCGCGGATGCGCAGCACGTCGCCGGCCCGGATTTCCAGCGAATAGTCTACCAGCACCTGGGCCAATTTTTCGATGCGGCTGTCTGCCATTGTGTGTGTCCTTCTTTCGGTTCAATTCAACTGCTGGCGCTGGAATAGGCCCGCGTGGCGAACGCCCAGAACGCGGCGCTCAGCGCCAGAAACAGCGCCGTCAGACCGGCGGCGGTCAGCAGCGTCGGCGCCGGCGGCAAGTGGTGAAACAGCGTCTTGACCGGCATGGCGGCCAGAAACGCCAGCGGCAGCACGTAGGTCAGAAAAAATTGCGGTGCGCGGCCCCAGGCCCGGAACACGTCAATCGGCGTGCGCCCGATGGAAAACACCGTTTCCAGGCCGACAAACAGGTTGTCCAGACGCACCAGCCAGAACGACAGCGTCATCACGAGCAGGCTCAGCGCGTAAGACAGCAGCACGGCGCAGGCGAGCAGGGCCAGATACGCCAGCACGTCCAGCGGGTGGGGACGCGCCCCCGTCCGGCTCAGGCCGTACGCCAGCAATGCCAGCGCGCCGACGAACTGACCGATGTTGTCCAGCGAGACAAAGCGCAGCGAGACGAAAAACTGACTGCTGACGGGCTTCAGCAGCGTGAAGTCCATCGTCCCCAGCCGAATCTGGTTGGGCAGGTCGGACAGATTTTTGGAAAACAGCGTGTCCGTGATGCCGCGCACGGTCGAGTACGTGCCGACCAGCAGGAACATCTCCGCCTCGCTCCACCCGGCCACCGAGCGCGTGTTCAGATAGATCAGTTTGAGAAACAGCACCAGCGAGAGCAGCCAGCCGAAGTTCGTCAGCACGTTCGCCCAGAAGTTGGCGCGGAACTCGACCGCCTGCCGCAGACAGTTGCGCCAGAAAGCGCGGTAGAGACGCAGATGACGTTGCAGCACGTCCCCATGATACCCGACAAGAGCAAAAAAACTTTTTATATTCGATGTTTAACCCTTTGTTCGGATGGTTATAATCCTAGTGTCGGAGCAAGTCTCCGGCGCAAAACCGAACAACATTAACTTGCTAACAGACAACTGAAGAGAGTCGCAACACAAGGAGGGACGCCACGGACGGCGTCCGGCACGGATAGGATGTCCAACGCACCCACGGAGGATTTCAATGCATATCATTTTCTGGATCATCGTCGGCATCATCGCCGGCGCGCTTGCCAGAGCGGTCGTTCCGAATCCTGAACGCGGCGGCTGGGGTACCGACCTCATCATCGGCCTCATCGGGGCGCTGCTTGGCGGTTTTGTCTTTGATTTGATTCTCGGCCATTCCTACAATGGCTGGATCGGCAGCACCTTCGTCGCCTTTGTCGGCGCTGTGATCCTGCTGTTCGTTGTTCGCGCCTTCACCGGCCGCCGAGCGCTGTAACAGACGCCAAAAGCAAGACACAACTGAATAGAAACGACAGAAGCCCAGGAGCAAGGATGTTCCTGGGCTTTATTGTGTCACGGCGCGGCGACTTCATCCGTCCAGACCGTGAAGTGGCTGAGTTCCGTCGGGCCGAACGAGGTCGTCAGGGCGCAGTCTACGGCGTCGCGCCCGTTCGCCATCAGAATACGCCCGATGCGCGGGTGGTTGTGGCGCGCGTCGAACGTGTGCCACTGCCCGCCCAGGTACACCTCGAACCAGGCGCTGAAGTCCATCGGGTTCGGGTCCACGGGAACGCCGATGTCGCCGAGGTACCCCGTCGCGTACCGGGCCGGGATGTTCAGGCAGCGGCAAAGGGTGATCGCCAGGTGCGTGAAGTCGCGGCAGACGCCTTCTTTTTCTTGATACACGTCCCAGGCGGTCTTTGTCGGGCGGGCCGTCTGGTAATCAAAGCGGACGTGGTTATGCACCCAGTCGCAGACGGCCTGGACTCGCGCCCAGCCCAGCGGCGTCTGGCCGAACAGGTCCCAGGCCAGCGCCCCCAACTCCTGCACCGGGCAGTAGCGGCTGCCGAGGATGAATTGCAGCACATTGTCCGGCAGTTCCTCGACCGGATGCTGGCGGGCGTCGGCGTGAACGGCGTCCGGCAGGCCGCTGTCTTCCACGACCACATTCCCGACCAGCTTCAGGGTTCCCGCCGGCGCGAAGATGCGCCCGCAGCGGTTGCCGAACCCGTCAATAAACTCATGCACCGGCAGTTCCGGCGTGGTGTGCAGCGTTTCCGGCACGCGGACCGTCGCCGAGCGCGACGGGTGCGTGTACAGCAGCATAATCATGGCGACGGGCGCGGGGACTTCGTAATGGATTTCGTATCCGGCTTTCAAGAACATTTTCTTCTCCGTGAGTGTGAATCGCTTGTAAAAACAACACAGTGCGTTTATACTTCTCTAGATTATGCCTGATTTTACGCCCTTATGCTGTAATATAACGAAATCAGGGACTGAAAAAAGGGAAGAGTATCAATGACGTATTGCCTGGCGATTGGAATTCGGGATGGATTGGTGATGGCTTCGGACTCGCGCACCAACGCGGGCGGGGACCAGGTGACGGTCTGCCGGAAGATGCACACGTTCGTTTTGCCGGGGGAGCGCGTGTTTGTCCTGCTGACCAGCGGCAGCCTGTCGCTCACCCAGTCGGTCATCTCGCTGCTGCGGAGCGACTTCGACCGGGGCAAAGGATTGGCCGTGGCCGCCAATCTCTACGAGGCGGCCCGCGTGATCGGCACCCAGATCCGCCAGGTCTCCGATCTGGACCGGGCGGCGCTGGAAAAGGACGACTATCGGTTCAACGTCCATATTTTGTTAGGCGGGCAGATCAAGGGCGAAGCGCCCGGCCTGTACCTGGTCTATCCCCAGGGCAACCCGCTGCACGCGACCGAGGATTCGCCGATCCTGCAGATCGGCGAGCACAAGTATGGCCGCCCGATTCTGGTGCGCGGCATCCGCTACGAAGAGACGACCCTCACGGAAGCGGCCAAGTACGCCCTGATCTCCATGGACTCGACCATGCGCTCGAACGTGACGGTCGGGCCACCGATTGATCTGGTCATTTATCGCACCGACGAACTGGAGATCAACCAGCGCCGCCGCCTGACCGCGACCGATCCCGACTTGCAGAACATCCACGACCAGTGGGAGGAAGCGCTGCGCCGGTCCGTCCAGGAACTGCCGGAGATTGACTTCGAGACCTTCGGCCAGAAGGTGTGACGCTTTAGATTTCCGACCGTTCCCAACTTGTGACGAATCTCTTGATTAAGAACGGGGAAGCGCCGCAGCTCGACGGGCTGGGTTCGATGCGCCAGGGCCTCAGCACGAGCAGCGGCCAGTTCACGGGCCAAGCGGACTACTCGGCGTTCGGGGAGTCCATCGGGGGCAACAACCCCGGCGCGTTCCAGAGCGTGTACCAGTGGGGTGCGCAGAGCGGGTACCGGTCGGACGGGTCGAGCGGTGGCGGCGGGGACTGCGGGCTGGTCAAGGTGGGGGCGCGCTACTACGACCCCGCCGTAGGCCGCTTCACCACAAGAGACACCGACCTCAGCCAACTGCCTTACGTCTACTGCAGCGGCGATCCACTGGACCTCGCCGATCCGACTGGAATGGGGCAGGTCGTAGCAGCCCTTACTTTAGTAGGCGCTATATTAGGTGGAGCTGTTGCCGTTGCTTTTGCTCCTGAGATTGCAACGGTGGGTGTTGCTTACTTTGCAGTGTCAGCCATTCTTGGGATACTTGGCGGGACCGCCGGAGGAGCCTACCTAGGAAGTAAAATCGAGGGCCGTTCCAATCAGACAGCTTTCAGGAATGGCATTGAGGGAGGGAAACTCGGCTTTTGGGTGGGTTTAGGAATAGGTGTCTTCAAAGAGTTTAGCCCACCACTGGAGCCAATAGTGCCTCGTTCGTATGACCCGCCGGATGAGAATACCTGGCCGCCACCACCGACCGCTCCCCCACCAAGTTCAACACCTCCTGACAACTATTGAGTTCAAGGTTGGCAGACACCATAATTGGTGTATCCGGTAAATGCGTTGTTTGTTCCATCTCACTTTGAGTATGAACATAATCATTTTAACCGGATGCACCAATAACTACCGCGGCGGAAGTTGTATTTTATTTCCGTCGCGGTTAGACTTTCAGGAGCATTCATGATGAAGTGGTCTGATTGGACTTTACAGGATATTAGATGGGTTAGGAGAGGCGAACCAGCCATCCTCTTAGTCATATCGTGTCTCTTTATGCCTTCAGTCTTAGCGGCCTGTAAAACTATCGAAGCCTCTGGCTTATGGTTACGATTTGTGTTAACGCCGAGTGTCATATTTTTGGCTGGATTAGACTATGCTCTTCTTTACTTCGTAGTAAATGGAAGTCGCAAATTCAGGCAGCAGTGGCATTTGGGGTGGAAATTGGTTACCCTACTAAATGTTATAGAAACTTTATCTTGGTTTGCTTTTGGGCTACTCGTAGCTCCACCCTATTTATTTCCATTCAACTTTAGCTACATAAACCACAATTTAATAGGATTCGAGATCGTCCTAATCGGATGTATAAACATGTTGCTTTTTTCAAATGTGGTAGAGGGCATAGCAGCAGTCAAGTTATCTAATCGTCCTGATGTGCAAAGGGTGCTACTTTGGAAAATCATTATAACAGTTGGAACAGGTATTCTGGTCAGCGCTTCAATATTGTCATTAACACCTCGTTTACTTCATTAGATGCCGTATGTTGTTTTTCGTTTGTCGATTTTCATCTTAAGTGGTAATGGTCTAATTCCGGTTGTTGTGTTTGGCGGCATAGCGTTGGTTTAGTCGAAAAGAAACAGGATCAGGCAGACCTTGTGCATCAGCCTCTTCTTGCCAAACGAGAACGTCTTCCGCACCAAACGCCCCAGGCGCTGTCGGAGTGTGTTGTTGAAGCGCTGGACCTGGTTGGTCTGGCCCCGGCACCGGCTCCTGGGACTGACGGGACTTCTCGCGGCGGCTGCCGTCTTCCCGCCCGTGC
>CAZZVX010000002.1:0-43748 GCA_964657535.1 Armatimonadota bacterium
CGCCCCCTCTCAGTGACGGTCGCCAGGTCGGCGCGCGGCTGACGGCGACCAGCGGCCCTTACGAGGGGCAGTCGTTCCCGCTCAGTCACCAGGTCGTCACCATCGGACGCGCCCGCGACCGGGACATCGCCCTGTCCGCCGACAACTCCGTCTCCCGCGCCCACGCCCTCATCTCCTACGAGGCGGGACGCCATCTGGTCGAGGACAATGGCTCCTCGAACGGCACCCTGGTCAACAACGTGCGCCTGTCCGCGCCCCGTCCCCTGCGCCCCGGCGACATGATCCAGATCGGCGAAACGTCCCTGCGCTACGAGTGACGGGGCGTTCCCTGCGGCGACGTTTGACGCCAGACGGCACGTGGGTATCTGTGAGCATCGCCCGGAAAGAAGGAAGCCCCCGACATGGAATGGACACGCACGGTTTCGCTGACGGCGCTGGCCGTCGCGGTTTTGTTCAGCGCGCAGGTGGCCACGCCGGCGGCCGCCAAGACGACGCGGTCGGCGCATAGCAAGCACTCGATGAAATACCGCCACAAGGTTATGCGCCACAGTGTCATGGCGGCCCGACGCCACGGGTCATCCCCCGGCATCGGCACACACGGCACCGCCACGACGGGTGCGGGCGAAGGCACCAGCACCAACATGGTCCCTGCAGGCGGCACGAGCGCCGACCCGCTCGGCGGCGGCACCACCAGCACCGGCACCGCGACGACAGGAACCGGCACGTCCAGCAAGTGAGCCGTTCTCGCCGATTTTCTTAACCTTCGCTTAACATTGCTCTGGTAGAATAGCCGACATTCACACGGATGTCGGCTGTTCTGCGTCCAGCATGGCCGGCACCCCCAAAGGACGGTCATGCGGCGCAACCCTCTCCCCACGGCTCTTGTTTCTCTGTCCCTTCTCTCGACGCTTGGCCTGACGCCTGCGGCCCAGGCGCAGGCGTCAGGCATCCGTTTCCTCGGCGCCGGCAGTCTGCCCGGCACCGCGACCGACCGGTCAGGGCTGCGCGGCAGTTACACCAGCGCGGACGGCAAGACGACGATCCCGGCGAGTCAGCTCGGCTCGTTCGGCTCCGGCCTGGCCTACACCGGCTTCGGGAATCGCTACGTGGCGGTCAACGACCGGGGCTTCGACAACGGGAGCGTGCTGTACCGGGACCGGCTCCAGGTCTTCGACGTGGCCGTGAACGCCGCGCAGGCCAAAGTCACGCCGAAACTCGTTGAGACGCGGCTGCTGACCCGTGAAGACGGCCAGGCATTCGTCGGCAGGTCGTCGGCATTCACGTCTCCTGACGCGGCCCGGAACCTGCGCTTAGACCCGGAGGGCGTCCGGGTCGCGCCCGACGGCACGCTGTACGTCTCCGACGAGTACGGCCCCGTCATCTACCACTTCAATCGGCAGGGGAAGCGCATCGGCGTTGTCCGGCTCCCGGCGGCGTTCGGCGTCGCGCAGCCGAACGCGGACGGTGACGCGGAGACGGCGGCCAACTCGTCCGGGCGGGTCGCCAACCGTGGCATGGAGGGCCTTGCGATCACGCCGGACGGGAAGACTCTGGTGGGCATCATGCAAAGCCCGCTGATTCAGGACGGCGGGCGCGACGGCGTCAATATCCGCATCCTGAAGATCAACCTGGCGACGGGAGATTCCAGTCAGTACGTGTATCCGCTCGACAACAAAAAGTTCGGCGTGAGCGAAATCGTCGCCGTCAACGCGCACGAATTTTTGGCAGACGAGCGCGACAGCAAGAGCGGCACGGACGCCAAAGTGAAAGACCTGTATGCGATTGACCTTGACGGCGCAACCGACATCAGCGCCGTTCAGCGCCTGCCGCTCACGGGACTACCCACTGGAATTGCTCCCGTCCGCAAGCGTCTGTTCCTGAGCCTGCTCGATCCCCGGTTCGGCCTGGCCGGAGCGAATTTCCCCGAAAAGATCGAAGGATTGGCGTTCGGTCCCGATCTGCCGGACGGTCGCCACCTACTGATCGTCGTCAACGACAACGACCTGATTCCGACCGTCCAAAATTATTTCTATGCGTTCGCCATTGCGCCCAATGCCCTGCCGGATTTTCAGAAAGGGACGATCCGCTCTCCTTTTCGCTGACGGGCAGGGAACATGACGGCGGCCGCGGGCGTCTGCCCAAAAGCGCGGCGCGTCCGTTTCGCCGAGCCATAAGACGAGAAAGGGAGAAGCAAGATGACAGTTCGTAAAGCATACGTGACTTCTTTGGCCGCCGTCCTGGTCGGCCTGGGAGTTCTGGCGGCCCATCCGGCCCAGGCGCAGGGCTACCGCCGCGTCACGCGGACGACCACCGTCACCCACTACACATACGCCGCGCCACTGACTGGGGGACAGCGGGAAGCGCAGCGGCTGCACCGTGAGGCGGTCCGCCTGGACCACCAGGCGACCTATGAGGACCAGCACGGACACCCTGAGCGCGGCACACAGCTCGCCCGTCAGGCCTCCCACCTTAATGCGATGGCCTTTCGTCTCGGCAGCCGCTAGCGCATGAGAAACTGACCAGCGCGCCGCCGGGATCACTCCCAGCGGCGCGTTTCCGTCACGGCAGGCCGGACGGCAGTATCTCGAACTGATTGCCCCAGGGATCGCGGGCATAGAAGCGCGGGTAGCCCATCGGGATCACATCGGTGTCCACCGTGTACCCCAGAGACAGCAGGCGGGCGCGCACGGCCTCCAAATCATCGGTCGCCAGGGCCGTGTGGCCGTCACCGACGACACCTTCGGCGGGATGGCCGACGTGGAACGTGACCGGCCCTGCGGAAAACCAGACGACCGGGACTTCGACCAGGCTTTCGGGCTTGTCCCGTTCGGCCAGCCCCAGCGCGTCGCGATAAAAGCGCCGAATATCGTCGGGCGACGCGCCCGGCGCCAAAAGATAGAGATGATGTGCGGCGAGCGTCTCGTTCATACGCGCGGCTCCTTTCGGGCGACCACAAAGGCGAACGAGGCCGGTGTCTTGTCGGCAATGCGATAGGTCGTGTAGTCCGTTCGGTCCACGACCAGCCAGCCTTCCGAGGGAGGGAAGAACGCCGCCAGTTCCCGCCCAGTGGCCGTAAAGTGACCGTCGAGTTCCGCTCCCCACGCTTTCATCTCCGGGCTGAAGACGCCGACCGCACAGACGCCGCCAAACTTCACCGTCCCCTGCAAGCGCCGGATGTGCGCCGGAACGTCGCCCAGCGGCAGGAACTGATAGACGTTCGCTGCCAGCGTCAGGTCGTAGGCTTCTGGTGGGTAATCGAACTCCCGCACGTCCCCCAGCGCCAGGTCCACCCGTTCGCCGGGGACGCCGTAGCGGGCCATCAGCGCGCGTGTCTTCGCCAGTCCCGTCGGGGCGATGTCGCGGGCCGTGACGTGAAAGCCTTCATTGGCGAGAAAAGCCGTGTCGCGCCCTTCACCGCTGCCCAAGTCGAGCGCGCGGCTTTGCGCGGGGTCGCCGCTGAAGGCGCGGAAGTAGCGCGCCGCCGACCGCGCCATCTGGCTCGGCTCATCCCCGAATGTAAAGCCGTCGGGGTTGGCGGCGTACACAGCCTCCCAGTCCCTGGGCGGACGGAAAACCGGCGTCGCATCTTGTGTGTCGGCTGTCATGGCGTCTGATTCAAGACAGGTCGTTCCTTTTCCTGCCTGACGGAACTTTCCTGATTTTCGGCTTGTATGGGAAAGGAGGCAGACAATGCCGCAAAGGAGTCCCGATCCCATGAAACACCTTTTCACCGCCGCCGTCGCCGCGCTCGCGCTGGCCGTGACCGTTTCCGCCGTCGCCGCGCCGATGAAGCCTCATGCCATGATGCACGGCAAGATGACGGCGAGCAGCAAGATGGTCTATGCCTGCAAAACGTGCCATATGTACTACTCGCCGACCCAGGCCAAGTCCATGCACTACAAGGACGACATGGGCCATACGCTGGTGAAGATGTCCAAAGCGCCTGCGGGCTACACCGTGGGCGGCAAAATGTAATCGGAGGCTGCGAAAAGGCGCACGGCAGCTCGCCGTGCGCCTTTTCTGCGGGAACCCGTCAGGACACACGAAGCGTTAGGAACGCAGGAGAACGATCATGCAAACACGGCAGCTGGGCAAGGACGGCCTGCAGGTCTCGGCGCTGGGGCTGGGCTGTATGGGGATGTCCGACTTCTACAGCGGGCGCGACGACGCGGAAAGTCTGGCGACCATCCATCGGGCGCTGGATTTAGGCGTGTCGCTGCTGGACACGGCGGATATGTACGGCATCGGGGCCAACGAGCGGCTGGTCGGCCAGGCCATCCAAGACCGGCGCGAGCAGGTCGTCCTGGCGACCAAGTTCGGCATCGTCCGTGACCCGGACAACGCCGCCGTGCGCGGCATCAGCGGCAAGCCCGACTACGTCAAACAGGCCTGCGACGCCAGCCTGCAGCGCCTGGGCGTGGACCACATAGACCTTTACTATCAGCACCGCGTGGACCCGGACACGCCGATTGAAGACACCGTCGGCGCGATGGCCGAACTCGTCGCGCAGGGAAAGGTTCGCTTTCTGGGGCTGTCCGAAGCCGGGCCGCAGACGCTGCGGCGGGCCAGCGCCATACACCCTATCGCCGCCGTGCAGACCGAGTACTCTCTGTGGAGCCGGGACCCCGAAGAGGACATCCTGCCGACGTGCCGTGAACTGGGCATCGGCTTCGTCGCGTACAGCCCGCTCGGTCGCGGCTTTTTGACCGGCCAGATTCGGCGTTATGAAGATTTAGCCGAAGACGATTACCGCCGCAATTCGCCGCGCTTTCAGGGCGACAATTTTCAGAAGAACCTGGACCTTGTTCGGCGTATCGAAGAGATCGCCCGCGAGAAAGACTGCAAGCCCTCGCAACTCGCGCTGGCCTGGGTTCTGGCGCAGGGAGACGACATCGTTCCCATTCCCGGCACCAAGCGGCGAACTTATCTGGAAGAAAATCTGGGCGCGCTGGCCGTCAGACTGACGCCGGAGGAACTTGAACAAATCAACGAGACCGCCCCGCAGGGCGCGGCGGCAGGAACACGCTACCCGGAAGCGATGATGCACACCGTCAACGGCTGAGGCAGCGCATGGGAGGCGAAGATGACGGCACCGACGGAGACACTCCCGGACAAAGCGGCGCACATCTGCCCCGCCTGCGGCGGCGCCAACGCCGCCGATGCCATTTTCTGCGCCAACCCGGAGTGTCATAAAGCGCTGGGGGAGTTCCGCTACGTCCGCGAGGAGATCAAACTGGAAGCCGCCTGGCATGAGAACCTGGCCGAGCGCGTCGTCGCCTGGATCGGCAAGCCGCAGTTTCTCGGCGTCCATCTGCTGTGGTTCGTGGCCTGGGTCGTGGTCAACACCGGGGTCGTCGTGTTTGTCCGGCGCTTTGACAACTTCCCGTTCGGCCTGCTCGCCATCATCCTGGCGATGGAGACGATCTTTATCACGGGGTTCGTGCTGATCAGCCAGAACCGGCAGTCGGCCCACACGAACAAGCGCGCGGAATTGGACTACGAAGTCAACGTCCTGACGTATCGCAAACTGCGCGAGATCGAAGGGACGCTTCAGACCATCACCCAGCGGCTGGACCGGCTGGAAGAAACGCCCCGGCAGTAAAATCGGGGCGTTTTCCATCATTGCGCTCCCGGCGCGGAATGCGTGTGTTCGGCGCGCAGCCAGGCCGCTTCGACGGCGGCCCACTGTTCGGGAGACAACGCTGCCGAAACCACGTCCTTCTCGTGGATAACGCGCAGGCGGTCACGGACTTCCAGGATGGTCGCCAGTCCCTTTTGGCACTGCGGGCAGCCGTCAATGTGCCGCCGCGTGTACCAGCGGGCGACGCCTGCCAGCGCCCCGTCGGCAAGGGCAGAGACCAGCAGACGCATATGCGGACAGGGTTTGGTATCGGTCGGGTCGTGTCTGAACATCGCTTGGCTTTTTGCTTTCTCCTCACCCAAAGTCGTGAGGGTTTCTTGTGCCGACTTTCATAGAAGCCGCCTGCGCCGGCCAAAATCCCGCAGCAAATCTTGCAGCTGCATCCGGGCGCGGGCCAGCCGTGAACGGACCGTGCCGATGGGGACATTCATCGCCTGGGCCGCTTCGGCGTACTCCAGCCCCTGCATATCCACGAGCATCACGCACAGCCGGAGGCCGTCCGACAACTGTCCCAGGGCGTGTTCCAGTTCTTCGTCCAGCGTCTGCGCCAGCAGCGTGTGGCCGGGCGTGTCGGCGGGCGCGGCATGGGTGGACGGCGGGCCGGTCTCCCCGGACGCCGTCAGGGTGTCCACATCCACGCCGGCGTCCCACTTGCGCCGCCGGCGATAGTCGTTGATAAATAAATTGGTCAGGATGCGCATCAGCCAGGGCCGCGCGTTGGAGCCGGTTTGAAAGCGCCCATCCAAATACGCTTCATAAGCGCGTATCAGGGCATCTTGAACCAAGTCGGCGGCCCAATCATGGTCGCCCCGGCAGAGCCGCAATGCGGCGCGCATCAGGTCGCTTTCTTGTTGACGCACCAGGGCCGCAAACTCCGCCCGGCGGCGTGATACTGAATCCGTTGTTTCCATTTTCCTGGGTTTATCGTTTGCCCGCCGAGGGCAATTACAAACATTCCCGCCGCAAAGTTCCCCGCTTTGCCGATGGCAAACGGAACTTTTTGGGGCGTCTCGTTTGTGTTGACGGACGAATGGACAACTTTACACTACAAGCGATTGATCCGCTGGAAATTGAAAGCGGGCCGCCGCTTTCGGAGATGTACCACCTCAGCCCGTGCGTGTGGCGTGACAGCGAAGGGTACGGCCTGCTGCTGCGGGCCGTGCCGCGACGGGACGACAAGCCCGCGCTTAAGATCTCACGCATCTACGCCGGGCGCTCACGGGACGGCCTGCGCTTTGCGATGGGCGATTATCCCGTCATTGCCCCCGGCCCGGAAGTTTACGACGTAGACGGCTGCGAAGACCCGACGCTGGCGGTCGTGGACGGGACCTGTTTTGTGTATTACAGCGGCTGGAACGAGACCAAAAAAATGGGGCTGTTGCTGCTCGCGTCCGGCCCGGATTGCGGCCATCTGGAAAAACAAGGCGTCCGATTGACCCCGATGCCGGGCAGTGCCAATCCCAAGGAAGCGACGATCCTTCCGCTCACGGACGGCACCTGGCGTCTGCTGTTTGAGTATGCCGCCGACGGTGCCTCCAAGATCGGCGTCGCCTCCGCGCTTCGTGTGGACGGCCCCTGGACAGTCGGCGACCCGCTGCTGGCAGCCCGCCCCGGCCGCTGGGACGGCTGGCACTTGAGTACCGGGCCGGTCCTGATGGCGGAGCCGCAGCGGCCCGTGATGCTCTACAACGGCGCTTCCCCCGACGCCCACTGGCGGATCGGCTGGGTCGCCTTCAACGCCGACCTGACCCGCGTCGTCGCCCGGTCGGAGGAACCTTTGATCACGCCGCCCCCGCCCCAGGGAACGGACACGGACATCGCCTTTGCGGCTTCCACGGTGGAGCAAGGCGACGAAATTTGGCTATATTATTCGGTCTCGGATCAATATCTGATGCGCGCAACGCTCCGCCGGAACAGTTCGTAGCAGCGACATCCGGGGCGTACAAGGAAGACAAGAACACCTATGGCGACAACGACAGTAGGCGCAAGCATTGAGGCATCGGACGCGGCGCAGCCCGTCGTCACGAAACACCACTGGCTTGTACGCTGGACCCACTGGCTGAACATCCCGTTTCTGATCGGGCTGACGGTGAGCGGCCTGTCTATTTACTGGGCTTCCCCCGTGTATCATCACGCCGCGACGAATTTCACATACACGGACCCGGAGACGCATCAGCCGACGGGCGACTCGACGACGGACTATTTCGGCAGCCTCGGCCTGTGGATCGTCCATCATGTGCCGGGTCAGCATGGGTATACCCCGCCGGCGGACTGGCTGTACAACCACCTCAGCCTGGGAACCGGGGAACTGGCCCCGGCGCTGCGTCTGCACTGGCTGTTCGCGTATCTGTTCATGGCGAACGGACTGCTGTATCTGGTCGGCTTGGGACTGGGCGGCGGTTACAAATCCCTGCTGCCGCGCCGTGGCGACCTGAAGAACGCCCTGCGGATGCAGGTTTATTACATCGGCCTGCCGATTGCGAAAATTCTGCGCCGCCCCTGGCCCCACCCCGACGTGACGACCAAATACAACGCCCTGCAGCGGGCCGCTTACTTCTCCGTCCCCATCATGGGCCTGCTGTCCGTGCTGACCGGCTGGGCGATCCACAAGCCGGTGCAGTTGTGGTGGCTCGCGGCACTGTTCGGCGGCTATGACTACGCCCGACTGTGGCACTTTTGGCTGATGTGGCTGTTTGTACTGTTCGTCATCCCCCACGTAATTCTTGTCTTCGCCGACGGCTGGGACACCCTGCGCTCGATGGTCGTCGGCTGGTCGGAACGGATTCACGCGCATGGCGACCGCGAATAAACACATTCTTGTCCGGCAGCGAACGCGCCGCTTGCATTCCATGTTATAATGTTTCTGTGAACTTCTCGCCCCAGCAGGCTTTGCTTGGGCGCAGACCAGCGTTGTTCAGGAGCAGGAACTCAGATGGCAAGACAGGTCAAACAGTGTCCGAAGTGCGCGGCGATGACATTTTTGGAGACCGAACAGTGCCACCACTGCGGGCATCGGTTTCGGACGGACGTGATTGCATCCGCATCTTCTTTCAACCCGGAGCGGACGCAGATGCTGACCCTGCCCCCGATGTTCTCCCGCAGCGCCGACGCGCAGCAAGCGCCGACGATGCAAGACAACCTCACTTTCCTAGAACCGACGGCCCCGCGCCGCCGGTCAGCCCTGCCGCTGGTCGGCATCCTGGTCATGGTCGCGCTTCTGCTGGTCCTGTTCGTCTGGCTGCTGACCCATTGACTATCACACAAAGCGCGAGTCACCGGAGGGTTCGTCATGCACTCCCGCATCATCCTTGAGTCCCACCAGAGGGAGTCGAAAACGCCGACCCGAACGCTACGCGAAAAAGCCGCCTTGGACGCGCAGATCGCGGGACTGCGCAAGGCCGTCGCGCGTGAACCGCAGAACATGGCGGGCTGGTTCGAACTGGGGGAGGCATATCTGGCGCGCGGGCAGTCCGAGGCCGCCGCCATTCAGTACCGGGAGGCCGTCCGACTGCGACCCCAGGACGCGAACCTGCGGAACCTGCTCGGCATTGCTCTCAGCGAAGCCGGGCAGAATCGGGCGGCCATTCAAGAGTATCGGGAGGCGATTCGCCTGAACCCGCGCGAGGTCTGGGCGCACAACAACTTGGGACTGGCCCTGCGCGCCGAGGGAAGGCGCGAGGAAGCGCTCGACGCATGGCGGGCAGCCCTGGAAGTCGAGCCGACGTTCGCCGAGGCGCACAACAATTTGGGTGCCGGCTTGTATATGCAGGGAGATTTGGACGGCGCGATGGCGGCCTGGCAGGAAGCCCTGCGGGTCGCCCCGCGCCTGGGAGTCGCGCGTCACAACCTCGCCAATGTGCTGGCCGACCTGGGCCACTTTGATGACGCGACCGCGCATTTCGAGGAAGCCGTCCAACTCGCCCCGGATGATGCCCAGGCCCGCAACGATTTGGGATTGGCCTTGCGCGCTCAGGGCGACCTGAACCGGGCGATTGAAGAATGGCAGCAGGCGGTTCACTTAGACGCCCGGCTGGCGGACGCGCACCACAATCTGGGCGCGGCGCTGTATGTCACCGGCCTCTATGAAACTGCTGTCGGCGAACTGCGCGAAGCCGTCCGTCTGGACCCGGACAACGACTGGGCGCACTTCAATCTCGGCGTCGTCCTGAGCAACCGGGGCCAGATGGCTGCGGCGATGGAGCAGTGGCAGGAAGCGCTCCGCATCACCCCGGAGTTCACCGGCGCGCATTTCTATCTCGGAAACGGCCATTATAAACTGGGCCGCCTGGACGACGCCATTGCCGCCTGGCGAAACGCCATCCGCCTGAACTCGCACCACGCCTGGGCGCATTTCAACCTTGGCTATGCCCTCCGCAACAAAGGCCAACTCGCCGCCGCCATGGAGCAGTTCCGCGAAGCCGTCCGCCTGGACCCAAAACTGTGCGAACGCGACGAACCTAACCTAGACACGTCGGGCGACTTGTAGAGAGGCGATAAAAAGGCCCCACCGAAGTTTTCGGCGGGGCCTTTTCGTTTTTCCGTTACGGCTTGAACTGGGTCTTGAACTCGGTCAAAGCGCGCTTCAAGGAGTCCGTCGTGATGTCGCTGAGGACTTTGTCGCGGGCGATGGCCTCCATCACGTCCGGGTATTTCTCGGCCAGGAATGGAATGAGTTCGGCCTCAAAGCGGCGCACGGCTTCCACGGGGATGTCGTTGAGGTAGCCGTTGTTGGCCGCATAGATGGCGACGACCTGCTTTTCCAGGGGCAGCGGCTGAGACTGCGGCTGTTTAAGTATTTCAACAAGGCGCAGACCGAGCGCGAGCTGGTCCTGGGTCGCTTTGTCCAGGTCGGAGGCGAACTGGGAGAAGGCCTGCACCTCGCGGAACTGGGCCAGGTTGAGCTTGAGTTGGCCGGCGACTTCTTTCGCCTTCATGGCCTTCGTCTGCGCGCTGCCGCCGACACGGGACACGGAGATGCCGACGTTGACCGCCGGGCGGACGCCCGCGTTGAACAGGTCCGACTCCAGAAAGATCTGGCCGTCCGTGATGGAGATGACGTTGGTCGGGATGTACGCGGACACGTCCCCGGCCTGGGTCTCGATGATCGGCAGGGCCGTCAGCGAACCGCCGCCCTTCTCTTTGGACATCTTGGCGGCCCGTTCCAGCAGGCGGGAGTGCAGGTAAAATACGTCGCCGGGGTACGCCTCGCGGCCCGGCGGGCGGCGCAGCAGGAGCGAAACCTCACGGTAAGCGACGGCCTGCTTGGACAGGTCATCGTAGACGATCAGAGCGTGCTTGCCGTTGTCGCGGAACCATTCCCCGATACAGGCGCCAGTATAGGGCGAGATGTACTGCTGCGACGCCGGATCGCTGGCGGTCGCGGCAACGACCGTGGTGTATTCCATCGCGCCGTGCTGTTCCAGCAGCCGAATGACGTTGGCGACGGTGCTGGCTTTCTGGCCGATGGCGACGTAGATGCAGTAAACGTCGGTGTCCTTCTGGTTCAGGATCGTGTCGAGCGCCACGGCGGTCTTGCCGGTGCCGCGGTCGCCGATGATCAGTTCGCGCTGGCCGCGCCCGATGGGGATCATCGAGTCCACCGCCTTGATGCCGGTCTGCAGCGGCTCCTTGACGGGCTGGCGGTCCACGACGCCGGGGGCCTTCGTTTCCAGCAGGCTGAAGTGGGTTGCGGCGATGGGGCCTTTGCCGTCCACGGGCTGTCCGAGCGCGTTTACGACGCGCCCGACAAGTTCCTCGCCGACGGGGATCTGGATGATCTTGCCGGTACGCTTGACGGTGTCGCCTTCTTTGATACCGGCTTCGTCGCCGAGCAGCACCGCGCCGACGTTGTCTTCTTCCAGGTTCAGCGCCATACCCTGGACGCCGCCGGGGAACTCCAGCAGTTCGCCGACCATGGCGTCCTTCAGGCCATAGATGCGCGCAATGCCGTCGCCGATCTGCAGGATGGTGCCGACGCCGACTTCTTCCACTTCGGACTTGTAGGCTTCCAATTCCCGTTCAAGAATGGATGTGATTTCTTCTGGTCTAATCGCCAACTTGTTATCTCCCAGGCAGCCATGCAGGCCACCACAATTTTACGCGCTCGCCCCCAAAAACTGCTGCTCCAAACGCTCCAGGCGGCCCCGCACGCTGCCGTCCAGCACAGTATCGCCCATGCGGACGACCGTGCCGCCGATAATGGCCGGGTCAACCACCGGCGTCAAATGGACATCCTTGCCGGTCAGCGTTTTCAGGCTTTCCGTCAAGCGATGCACCTGATCATAGGTCATCGGCACGGCTGTCGTTGCTGTCGCTTCCACACGGTTCAGGGACGCCGCCACGAGAGCGCGAAACTCCTGCAGGCAGACGTCAATCAAATCTTCACGCCGCTTGCGGATCAGCAGTTTCAGGAAGTTCAGCGAGGTCGCCGTGACCCGGTCGCCGAAAGCGTCCGTCACGACTTTGGTCTTCTGCGCCTCCGACACCAGCGGCTGCAGCAGCACGGCGCGCAGGTACGGCACTTCGGCGACAAACCGCTCGATCAGCGTCACGTCCTGCGCCACCGCGTCCAAAATGGCGTCGCGCTGGGCCAGCACGAACAGGGCGGCGGCATAGCGCTTGGCAACGCGCGTGTCTTTCATGCGCTGGCCGCTCCCCCACTGCCGATGCTGTTGCCCGAAACGCCGCGCGCCGCTTCATGGACGGCGCCGGAGCCGACGCCGCTGATAAAGTCGTCCACCAGTTTGGTGTGACGCGCGTCGTTGAGCGATTCGCCGATCACCTTGCCCGCCGCCGCGATGGCGAGGGCCGCGACCTGCTGGCGCATTTCCAAAAAGGCCTTCTGCCGCTCGCGCTCGCTTTCATTCTGGCCGCGCTCAATGATGGAGTTGGCCTGCACTTGCGCATCGGCGATCAGTCCGGCACGCAGGTCCTGAGCTTCCTTGACGGCAGCCTGAATCTTTTCGCGCGCTTCGGCTTCGATGTTGGCAAGGCGCTGCTCGTACTCACGCCGCGTCTGCTCCATTGAGGCACGGTCGCGGTCCAGTTGGTCGTAAGTTTCTTGAATGTCGGCGCGGCGCTGATCCAAGATGCCGAAGACCTTCGTAGTGAAGACCCGCTGCAGAATGATCATCAGGATGATAAACCCGATGATCTGCGTGATCAACAGTGCCGGCGTGATACCGAGCTGAGTTAAAATGTTACCCATAAGCAGGATCACAGACGAGGCAACAACGGCCCCAATGTGTGTGCGACCTTTCTTAGTGGCCGGTAAGCATCGTCGTCACCTGGCCCGCCGAAGGCAGCAGGGCCTTCAAAGCGAAGAAGAAGACCAGCGTGAAGATGAACAGCGTTTCAACCAGCGCGAAACAGATGTACATTGTGGTCGTGATGCGCCCTGCGGCTTCCGGCTGACGCGCGATGCCCTGGATCGCCGAAGCGAACACGAGGCCTTCCCCAATTCCACACCCAATCGCCGCCAGCGGCAGCATCAGCGCGACGCCGAGCGCCAGCAATCCAAAAAACGTACCCGCCATGTCTGTTGTCTCCTTCAGTGAATATCGCGTGATTTAATTTGCGCCTTAGCGCGATTCAGCGACCCGCCCCCCGATGGAGCCGAGTGAGTCCGCCATTTTGTCATCAACAGTTTGATGCCCGTGTCCGTGATCGCCCGTTTCGCCTTCGTCATGGTGTGTCTCGGCCATCAGGCCGATGTAGGCGCAGGACAACAGTGAAAAGATAAACGCTTGAATAGCGCCCGTGAATATCTGCAGGAAGTAAACGATGATCTGGAACGGGATGTAATACTTCTGCCCCGCCCCCGCGGCGAGGTCATTCATAATGTCTTCGGCGTAGATGTTCCCGAAAAGGCGCATCCCCAGCGAGAACGGCTTGACGAACTCGCCCAGCACTTCAATCACCAAAAACAGCGGTGCCAGAATCAAGAGCGGTCCTAAAAAGTGCTTCAAGTATGGGCCGATGCCTTTAGATGTAATGCCGACGTATTGCGTGTAAACGAAGACGATGATTCCCAGGCCGATGGTCGTACTCGGATTGGCCGTCGCCGCACGGAACATCGGGATTAGTTCCAAAAGGTCGCAGAACAAAATGTACCAGAACAAGGTGAAAATAAGCGGCAGGTGACGCTCGCCGCCTTCGCCCAGCGCGCTCATGAACGTGCTGCGCAGGTATTCCATCATCATCTCGACAGTGATCTGCAATCGACCGGGGACTTTGGAGCGAGACCGCACCGCCGCCATGCCGAACAGGATGACGATCACCGATGTCAGCACAATATAAAAAGCGTATACTTTCCAGTCCAGCAAATCCATGCGGTCAAAACTCCTGAGAATCGATCACCGTTGTTTGAGATGGCGCGACGCCGTGACGATCAGCGCGAAATGGCCGACCAGAAAGCCGACCAGCACGACCAGCATATTCAGCGCATGAATACTAGCAATCGCCCAGGCGATCCCGGCTAGCAAAACAAACTTTAGCAGGACAAGCGCCGCAAATTGCAGCAGGGGACCGGCATGCTCCCCATCGCCGGCCGGGCCGCGCAAGCCCTCAACAAACTGCCCGATGGCGCGTCCGATCAGCAGATGCAGCAGCCCGCCCAATGCCGCGCTCATCGCCAAACCCGCGACCACGCTGGCAGCCCACCAGGGCTTGCCCAGAAGGAGCGCAATCGCGGCCAGCGGCGCGGTCGCATAACACGCCGCCATGACAAGCGGACGCAATGGCGGCAGCATGACACGCCCCACCGTGTCAAGTTCCGCCACCGGAGTTGTTGTTTTTTCGCGTGAAGGAGCAATCACTTGTTTTTACGATTCCGGTTCAGCAGACGCAGCATATTGGAAAAACCGGCGGCGGCTCCCAACAAGGTCATCACCAGTGTTCCCCAGGGCATACTGGTGTGGTTGTAATGCTGGTCAACCCAGTTGCCCGCCGTCGCACCGGCGATGATGCCGACAACAAAGGTGCTTCCGGCAGCAAGCCCCGCCCCATGGTTCACCGGCCCGCCAGAGTCGCCGGACGACAGCGGCCCGGAGCGGGAATTGGTTGGTTGGTCGGAGGGTCGCTGTGCCAGTGTTGGGCGCGTATAATGGACGATTGGCGGCGGCGGCAGGGGAGTGTGCGTCGGCACGATAATGGGCGCCTCGCTGTCCGTGTGTTCCTGATTCGCGTCTTCGTCGTGCATTTCCGCCCCCGACATTGCGGGCCTCTCACGCTTGTTTCCGGCGAACAGTATATCATATTGTCCGCAAGCAAGTCAACCGGGTTTGCACCTTTTTTCACAATATCCGTGCGCGGGTGTAAATGCCATCAAAAATGGAACTTTTTGCCCAGGTTTGTCGCTCTTAAAAAGCCCAGTGATTGGGAGCAAAGACGCACGGGCAGGGAGCAGGACGACGTGAACGAACACGGGCAGCAGCCCATCTTTTTTGACGAGACGCGCCGACGCTGGAGCGTCTTTTCGGCTTTTATCATCGGCCTGGGAATCATCGTTGCCGTCGGCTCGGTGGTTTTCGGCGTGACCATCGCGCGCAACCCTCAGTTGCCGGAGTTGACCGTCGCGCGGACGCTGGGGCTGGCCCCGGAAACGCCCAAAACGAGCATCGCGCAGGCGACGCCCAAGCCGCCGGCGGACACGGACGCACGGGCGCGGGCGCATTATGTCATCGCGCACAACAAGCCGGTTCAGGACGCCAAGCGGCGTCTCCGCGAGGCCATTCGCCGAGAACAGTTGGCGCAGCCGATTCCTGCCGCCGCGATTGCGCCCGGCCATGTCGCCGGGCCGGTGCGGGCCGTCTTTTACGTCAACTATGAAAAGCCGAGTTTGGACTCGCTGACGCAGCACATTGGGGAAACCACCCACCTGCTGCCGACCTGGCTGCGGCTGGGCGCGGACAGCGGCAGTTTGATTAAGGACCGGCAGTTGACGGCGGACCTGCCTGCCGCCCAGACGCAGACCGCGCACAACGACACCAACGACGACATCGCCCAAAGCGAGGCCCGCGCACATGGGGTCGCCATCCTGCCCGTTGTGCAGAATTACAACTCCGGCACGGATGATTTTGACTATGACCGGCTGCACACACTGCTGACCGACCCGGCCAAACGCGCCCGCGTTGTCGGGGCGCTTCAGAACTTTGTCGTGCAAGGCGGCTACCAGGGCATCAACATTGACTTTGAGACCGACCGCGACGAAGACCGGGCGGGCATGACGGCGTTTATGGGCGAACTCGCCGCCCGGTTCCACCCGCGCGGCCTGCTGGTCACGCAGGACATCCAATTAGACAGCACGGCCTATGACCTGCCGACGCTGGCCCGCGTGGATGACTTTCTGGTGCCGATGCTTTACGATCAGCACGCCGACGGGACAACCGCCGGCCCCATCGCCGGGCAGGATTGGTACGCCCAGGAGTTGAAAGCCTTCATGGCCCATGTGCCGGGCAACCGTGTCGTGCTGGGTCTGGGCAACTATGGCTATGACTGGACGGCGCAAAGCACGTCCGTGCAGGAAGTCTCCTTTGAGGACGCGGCGCGTATCGCGCAGGAGTCCCACGAAAGCCCGACCAGCGAGGACGGCGTCATCAAGATTGACAGGGCAAGCCTGAACCCCTGTTTTACCTACTGGGACGACTCGCAGGGGCAGGACGATCAAATCCCGCACAAAGTCTGGCTGCTGGATGCGACCAGCGCCCTCAACGAAATGCGCGCCGCCCTGCCCTATCACACGCTTGGCGCGGCCCTGTGGCGTCTCGGTACGGAAGACCCCAGCCTGTGGACGTTCTTCGGCAAGGACGCGCCCCCGGTGCAGTCGTTCGCGCCGTCCGCGCTGTCTCAGGTGACGTTTCAGACGTTCGGCACTCAGTTTGAGGGCTACGGGGACGTGCTGGATGTCGTCCGCACCCCCACCCCCGGCGTCCGCCGCATCACGGCGGACCGGAAGACGGGCCAAATTATCGGCGAATCGTTCCTGAGTTACCCGTCGCAGTACGTCATCCGTCGGACGGGGTTGGTGGACCAGACCGAAGGCGACCTGGCGGGCAAAAACACGCGCAAGATCATTGCGTTGACGTTTGACGACGGGCCGGACCCGCGCTGGACGCCGCAGATTTTGGACATTCTGCAGCGCGAACACATCCCGGCGACGTTCTTTGTGGTCGGCGAGAATGCCGAGGCGCACCCCGGCCTGCTTGCCCGCGAGTGGAACGACGGCATGGAGATCGGCAACCATTCGTTCACGCACCCCGAAATGGACAGGATTTCCCCCCTGCGGACGAAACTGGAACTGGATGCCACGCAGCGCGTCATTGAGGCCATGACGGGCCATATGACGACTCTGTTCCGCGCCCCGAACCGCGCCGACTCGGAGCCAACCACCGAAGAAGACTTTGACCCGATCTGGCAGGCGCACAACCTGGGTTATCTATTCATTGGGGAGCAGAACGACCCGACGGACTGGCAGCCGGGCATCACGTCCGATCAGATCGTCCGGTCGGTGGTGGGCTATGTCAACGACCCCAAGCGCAACGACGGCAACTGTATTTTATTGCATGACGCCGGGGGCGACACGCGCATAGAAACCGTGAAGGCCTTGCCGCGCATTATTGAGACGCTGAAGGCGGAAGGGTTTACGTTTGTGCCGGTGTCGGCGCTGGTGGGCAAGCCGAAGTCCGTTCTGTTCCCGGAGGTGACGGGGCGACAGCGGTGGGCAGTTGGGTTTGACCGGTTGTTCTTTGACGTGACATATTGGCTCGGCAATGGTTTCACGGCGATCTTCTTGGTCACTATCGCGCTGGGCATTGGGCGGATTTTGTTTATGGGGCTGCTGGCCTTGCGTCAGGCGCAGACCGAGCGGGCGCGCGTCTTTGACCCACACTTTGCGCCGCCGGTCAGCGTGGTGATTGCGGCGTTTAATGAGGCCAAAGTCATCAACAAGACCATTGCGACGCTGCTGGCGAGCGACTACCGTGATCTGGATATTGTGGTGGTGGATGACGGCTCCCGTGACGATACGGCGGAGGTCGTGCGGGCCGCATACGGGGACAATCCGCGCGTTTTGGTGCTGACGAAAGCGAACGGCGGCAAGGCGTCGGCCCTGAACTTGGGCATCAAGGAGTGCCGGGGCGAGATCATTGTTGCGCTGGATGCGGACACGCTGTTTGCGCCGGACACCGTTTCCAAACTGGTGCGGCACTTTGCCGACCCCGTCATTGGGGCGGTGTCGGGCAACGTCAAAGTGGGCAACCGGCACAACCCGCTGACCAAGTGGCAGGCGATTGAGTACATCAGCAGCCAGAACTTTGACCGGCGGGCGTTTGATTTGCTGAACTGCATCACGGTTGTGCCGGGAGCGGTGGGCGCGTGGCGCAAGGACGCGGTGATTCTGGCGGGGCTGTATTCGTCGCAGACGCTGGCGGAGGATACGGACCTGACTTTTAAGGTGCGCAAACTGGGTTATCGCATTGTCACGGACAATGGGGCGCTGGCATTCACGGAAGCGCCGGACACGCTGCGGGACCTGGCGAAGCAGCGCTTTCGCTGGGCGTTTGGGACTTTGCAGTGCTTGTGGAAGCACCGGGGGGTGATGCTGAACCCGCGCTACCGGGCGTTTGGGCTGGTGGCGATGCCATCCCTGTGGGTGTACCAGATTGGGTTCCAGGCGGTCGCGCCGGTGGTGGATTTGGCGATCTTTTGGAGCCTCTTGTATGCGCGGTTCTTCCCGACGGGGGATGGGCGCAATCTGGTCACGCTGCTGGCGTACTGGGGGGTTTTCTCGGCGGTGGAGATGGCGGGGGCGGCGCTGGCGTTCCAGTTGGACCGGGAGCGGAAGGGGCTGCTGGTGTGGCTGCCTTTGCAGCGGTTTGTGTATCGGCAGTTGATGTATTATGTCATCGTCAAATCGCTGGTGGTGGCAGTGCGCGGGTCGCTCGTCGGCTGGGGCAAGTTTGAGCGCAAGGGAACGGTGAAGGTGGCGGCGGGAAGGGCGGAGCGGGAGGGGGCCAGGCCGTAAATAGCCCGCAAATGGCCCGGAAATGGCCCGGCGACTGAAGTCGCGGCAACAAGATCACGAAGTCCGCCTGCGCGGACTAGGAGTAGAACCCGGATGAAGTCTGAGTCGCCGAAGGGTGACTTTGTGCTCTTTTTGCCGCGATTTTAATCGCCGGGCCAGCCATGTCAGCGTTCGGCGAGGGCGGTCTTTGCCGCGTTGCGGACGCGGGGGGATGGGTCGCGGGCAGCCAATGTTTGCAGGAGGGGGACGGCGGCGTCGCTGGGGGGGAGCAGGGGGATGACGGCGAGGCGGATGTCGTCGCGGCCCTCGCGGGCGAGGGCGTGGAGGACGGCTTCGGCGTCGGGGGTGCGCAGGGTGGTGAGGGCGAGCAGGATGGCTTGCAGGGCGTCGCCGGAGAAGCGGGGGGCGGCGTCGCCGAGGAGCTGGGCGGCTTCGGGGGCGCGGGTGCGGGCGATCATCAGGGCGGCGTAGGCGGCCAGCGAGGGGTCGCGGTGCGTGAGGTAGGGTTGGAGGACTTCCAGGGCGTATGGGTCTTCCAGGTCTACGAGGGCGGTCATGCATTCTTGGAGGACTTCGGGGACTTCGTTTTCGGGGTGGACGAGGCGCAGGGTCAGGGGCAGGCGGGCGGCAACGCTGCCGGACAGGGCGAGGGCGCGGGCGGCGGCTTTGCGCGGCTCCACTTTGATGCTGGGGTCGGGGGTGAAGCCGTGTCCGGCGAAGCCGCTGCGGTCAAAGAGCAGGAGGGCGATGTCGCGGACGCTGTCGGGGTCGCGCAGGTAGGCGAGGGCGAGGGCGCAGTTGCCGCGCAGGTGGGCGGCGGTGTCGAAGGGGACGCCGCCGACGGGTTCAATCTGGACGGTGCGGATGCCCTGGCGCAGGACGGTTCCGGCGTGCCGGTACTCCAACTTTCCGAGGGCGAAGGCGAGGGCGGCGCGTATCTGGCAGCCGGGGTCGGTTTTGGGGCCGCTGACAGTGAGTTCGGCGAAGCGCGTGACCATGACGGCGGCGGCGTGGTCGTCGGCGTCTTCTCCCAATGCTTCGGCGGCGAGGGCGGCGACGTAGGGGGATTTGTCGTGGAGGGCGTCTAGGAGCAGGCGCTGGCGGTCGGGGACGGAGGACTGTGTCACTTGCTTGACGGCAAGGATGCGGTCTTCTGTTTTTTTGGCGCGGAGGCGTTGTTGCAGTGTAGTTTGGTCGGTCATGGGTCGTGGGGGAGGGTTCGACATTTGGCGGGGATTCCCCTGCGTGGCGGGGTGATTCGGGTGTGTTTTCGGAGCGTGTTCAGTTCGCATACCGTATGTGTACCGTTTGTGTTGCCTTTGTGGCGGGGCGGGGTCGGGCGGCGTTCGGGGACTAGTGCGGGCGGGCGCGGGAGAGGACGCAGCGGAAGCCGAGGTTGGAAGCGCCGGTCATGATGTCTCCCTTGCCCCGACTGCCGGGCATATAGCGAGAGCAGTATTGGTCGGTACACAGGAACGAGCCGCCGCGCTGGGCTTTCTTCGGAATGCCGGGTTCGTCGGGGTCGAGGCTGTCGGCGGGGCCTCGTGGGTTTTTGGAGGGGCTGACGGTGTAATAGTCCGGGCGGTACCAGTCGGCGCACCACTGCCAGACGTTGCCGGCCATGTCGTACAGACCGACTTTGTTGGGCGGAAAGGCTCTGACGGGGGACGTGCCGGTGTAGCCGTCGGCATGGGTGTTGTGGTCGGGGAAATGGCCCTGGAACGTGTTCGCCATCTGCCGCCCGTGCGGCTGGAACGCGCGGCCCCAGACGTAGGGGTTCTGGCTCAGGCCGCCGCGCGCCGCGTATTCCCACTCGGCCTCGGTGGGCAGGCGCTTGCCGGCCCAGCGCGCATACGCGGCGGCGTCGTCCCAGCAGACGTCTACGACGGGGTAGTCTGCCCGCCCCGCGATTGTGCTGTTTGGCCCGGTCGGATGCCGCCAGTTTGCGCCGGGGACGTAGCGCCACCAGCGTGAGGCGTTGTCGAGCGGGACCGCGTGGGGCGGCGGGATGAACACGACGGCACCGGGAACCAATTTGGCGGGCGGGACGCCGGGAAATAATTTGGGGTCGGGGCGGCGTTCGGCGACGGTGACGTAGCCGGTCGCGTGTACAAACCGCGCGAACTGTGCGTTGGTCACGTCGGTGGCGTCCATGAAGAAGCCGTCCAGACTGACGGTGTGCAGCGGCTGCGCGTCCGGGAACATCGGGTCGCCGCTGCCCATAGTGAAGCGTCCTCCCGGAATCCACACCATGCCTTGCGGCGCGGCGGTGACAGCGGCGCGAAGGGGAGGCTGCGCTGCCGCCCGATGAAGGCCGCAGACATTCAGGGACGACAGCGCACAAAGGAGCGCGGCGGCGCTGAGAATGGAGCGAAAACAGTTCATTGTGTTCTGGGACTTTCTTTGCTGGGCTTGGGTTTCTAGTCCGCCGCTTCCGTGTCCAGAGCGACAACGACCGAAGCAACGGTGCCGGGGAATGCATTGGCGGCCCCATACGGCCCGACCAGGCCGGCCCGGTCGGAGCCGATATCCAGGCCGTCAAGGGGCATTTGGAGCAGCAGGCCGGGGGCTTTGCCCGTGACGCTGGGGCTGCCGTCGAGCGTCAGGCTCATCGCGCCGTCCGCCCCCAAGTGTGCGGTGGCGGTGTGCGCGCCAATGACGGCCTGCGGTACGGCGATCTCTGTTGCACCGCCACGTTCTCGGACCAGGAACGTGAGTTTGCCATTCTTGAGAAAGAGCGTGTAGCCCCGCGCCGAGCCGCCCTGGGCTGCGAGTACGCCGTTCTGCCCGGTCGCGTTGAATGCGGCGGTGAGGGTGAAGCCGCGCCCGGCGACGGCGGGCGAGTGGGCTCGGTCGAGATGGTCGCCGCCTTTGAGCGGGAAGCGCGTCTGCTGGTTCCGCGCGCCGCCCTCCGGGTTCAGGGGCAGCACATTGGAGCGGACGGCCCACTGCTCCCATTGCGCCGCCAGGGTCTTAACGCGCGCCGGCTGGACGGAGGCGAGGTCGTGCTGCTCCGTGCGGTCGGCAAGCGTGTTGTAAAGACGCCAGGGCTGGGCGTTGACGGCGACCAGTTTCCAGGGGCCGTCGAGAATGGCGCGGTTGCCTTCGTGTTCCCAGAAGAGCGGCTGCGTGCGGGTAAGCCTGTTTCCAGAGAAGGCCGGGACGAGGCTGACGCCCTGCAGCGGCGTGATCGGCTTGCCGTGAAATTGCTGAGGATACGTCGCGCCCGCCACATCCAGGCAAGTCGCCATGATGTCTATGATGTGTCCCGGCTGAGTCTCCAACTTGCCGTCGCGCGATGCGGGAATGCCCTGCGGCCAGTGCGCGATCAACGGCGTGGCAATGCCGCCTTCGTCCGTGAAATGCTTGTAGCGCACGAAGGGCGTGTTGCTGAGGGTCGCCCAGCACTGGCCCACGAAAACGACGGACTTCGGGCCGCCGGGGTCGGCCCCTTCGAGGACGCCTGCCGGGCCGGTCTCGGCGTTGCCGCCGTTGTCGCTCAGAAACAAAATCAGCGTGTTGCCCAGCACGCCGCGCTGCTTCAGGCCGGCCACGAGCCTGCCGACGTCTGTGTCCATATGTTCCACGACGGCGGCGTAGATCGCCATGATGTGGTCAAAGCGACCCTTCTGCGCCGGCGTCAGGCTGTCCCAAGCGGGAACGGCGGGGAGGCGCGGTGACAGCGGCCAGGACTTGTCAATTAGGCCCATTTGGATCTGACGCTTGTAGCGCGCCTCGCGCAGTGCGTCCCAGCCGGCCAGGTATTTGCCGCGCCAGTGGGCGATGTCGGCGGGCGGCGCCTGCAGCGGGAAGTGCGGCGCGTTGTAAGCGAGGTAGAGGAAGAACGGCTTTTTGACGGTTCGAGCCTCGTCTATGAATTTGAGGCCGTAGTCGGTCCACAGGTCCGTGGAGTACCACTGCGGAGGCAGGGGGCCGCCGGTGCGCCCGATGTCCTTGCCGTTCAGGTAGAGCGGCCCGCCGACGGGGTCTTCGGGGAAGTAAAAGCCGCCCTGCGCGCAGGTAAGGGTGCGGTCGAAGCCGCGCCCCCAGGGGGTGACGCCGTGGTTCTGCCCGACGTGCCACTTGCCGGTCATGGCCGTAAAGTAGCCCGCCCCATGCAGGGCCTCGGCGATGGTGACGCAGTGATCGTTGAGGTGCCCGAGATAACCCGGCAGCGGGTTGCCGTCGGCGTCGTCCGCCTCATCCAGCATATGGCCGACGCCGGCCTGGTGAGGGTACAGGCCAGTGAGCAAGGCGGCGCGGGACGGGCAGCATCGGGCCGTGTTATGGAACTGCGTAAAACGCACGCCTCCCTGCGCCATTTTATCAATGTTGGGAGTGTGAATCTCGCCGCCGTAGCAGCCGATGTCAGAGTAGCCCATGTCGTCAACTAAAATGACGACGATGTTGGGCTTCTTTGCTCCAGCGGCCTGGACTGGCATACAGGCCGCCGCGAGCAGCAGGAACAGGAGGGGAATGTCTCGGAAGGAGCGCATCATGCGATGTCTTTCATGGCGTTGACACAGGTGTGGATGCAGGCAGCGGCGGGGCAGGCGACCCCGCCACCTGATGCTCCGTTGCCTCCATCTCGGTCTTCACGCCTTCGTCGCCCTGCTGCTTCATCCAGAGATCCAGCGGGGCGCGCAGACGCGCGAGGTTTGTTTTTTGGTCCGGTTGTCCGGCCAAGTTTGTCATCTCGTAAGGATCATGCTGGAGGTCGTACAGTTCCACGGGCGGTCGGCGGCGGTAGCGCGCTGCCTGTTCATGGGCGAAGGCGTCGGTAACGCCCTTGCGTTCCCAGGACTTGAAGAGCGGCGTGTTGATCTCCGTATTCTTGAACTCGGCGTCGGCGTTGAGATTGAGAATGTACTTCCAGCGCTTGTCCGCCACGGCGCGGATGGCGTAGGCCGGCGGACCGGAAAAGATGCCGCGCGATGTTTCTTCCGCGAAGACATAGGGGCGGCCTGTGTTTGACTTGCCGGCAAGGATATTCAAGAGGCTGCGGCCATCCAGACCAGGGACAGGCTTGCCGCCCGCCATTTCGACAAACGTCGGCACAAAGTCCACATACTGGCAGAGCGCATCGCTCCGGGTGCCGGGCCGGATTTTTGCAGGCCAGCGCGCAATCGCGGCGGCGCGGATGCCTACGTCGTACAGCGTCCATTTGCCGTGCGGCATGGACGAGCCTTGCTCGCTCAGGAACACGAACAGCGTGTTGTCCGCCTGGCCGCTGTGCTCGACGGCCTCCATCACCCGCCCCACCTGCTGATCCAGGTACGTCACTTCGGCGTAATAGCGGGACAGAGCGCGGCGGGTGACGGGCGTGTCGACCAAGTACGGCGGCAGTGTCAGCGTCTGAGGGTTGTAGGCGCTGGCGTCGCCCAACGTCCAGGGGCTGTGCGGCTCGTGTGGTGCCACTACCAGGCAGTAGGGCTGCGCGGGATCGCGCCGGATGAATTTCTCCGCTGCGTCATAGTCAAGGGTCGGCTCGGCGTCGCCGCCCTCATCGTCTGGCGGCACCACGCCTCCCGGCTCTCCAGGGTACTCGAACGGGTAGCTTTGAGCCGGGCCGAAGTGCCGTTTTCCGACCAGACCCACCCGGTAGCCGAGCGGCTTCAGATAATACGGAAGGCTCTCGACGCCCGGCTTGACAAATGAATGGTTGGGATAGGCTCCGCTTTTGACGGGGTACAGCCCGGTGTAGAGCGACTGGCGCGTCGGCGAGCAGACCGGGGACGGCGTGTAACAGCGCATCAGCCTCATGCCCTGCGCGGCGAGGCGGTCCAGGTTGGGCGTCTTCACGTCCTTGTTGCCCCAGCAGCCGAGGTCGCAGTAAGAAAGGTCGTCGGCGATCATGACGACGATGTTGGGCTTCTTCGTCTTCTCGGCAGCTTGTGTTGGACAACGGGCCGCCGCGAGCAGAACGAACAGGACCGGAAGGTATCGGAGAAGTCGCATAATATCAATCGTCAGCCTCGCTGGGGCCGATCTTGCCGAGGCTGATCTTTTTCGCCGGTTTGCCGATGGTGTAATGTTTTGCGCCCGCCGTCACTTGCACGTTCTCAACCTTGCCTTTCAGCCGGTTCGGCGATACGTAGTCGCCGACGGCGCTGAGGACATCCTGGCCGATGCTGAGTTCGTCTTCCGGCTGCACGGCGATCACGCCCGGCGCCTTCCCGTGAGCGACGACGGTTCCGTTGACGGCAAGTGTCATTGCGCCGCTCTTTTCCAGACGCGCTTCCAGCGAGAAGCGGCCTTTCGGCGCGGCGGGGGCAGCCGCTTTGTAGAGTGTTCCCTTCTCACGGACGACAAAGACGGGCTTGCCGGCCTTCAGGAACAGGGCGTAGCCGCGCTGGCCTCCGCCCTGCGCCAAGATCACGCCGTCGGCGGAAAGGGGCGTCACATCGCAGCGGATGTCCAAAGGCTGGCCCGCGATCTGCGGGGACTGGCGCGGCTTGACGCCGCAGCGCTCGGCCCACGCTTCCCAGTCGTCGCCCAGCGCCTGCACCCGCGCCGGGTCTTTTGCGGACAGGTCGTTCATTTCGGTCGGGTCGTTCGCCAGGTCGTATAACTCCCAGGGCTTATCCGCGAGTGCGACGAGTTTCCAGTCGCCCTCGCGCACCATGCGATTTCCTTCGTGTTCCACGCACAGCACGCGCGGCGACGGAGGAGCGCCCGCAAAAGACGGCGTCAGGCTTTCGCCCTCCACGGGCAGGATGTCCACGCCATTGCGCTTTGTCGGGTAGGACGCTTTGCAGACCTGCAGCAGCGTCGGCATGAAGTCGGTGACGTAACCGATCTGCGCCGTCGTCGCGCCGGGCCGGGTTTTCAAGCCCGCCGGCCAATGCACGATCATCGGCGTGCGGATGCCGCCTTCCTGGGCGTAGTGCTTGTAAAGCCGCCAGGGGGTATTGCTGGCGTTGGCCCAGCCGCTCCCATAAGACACATAACTGTCCGGGCCGCCGACTTTCTTGAGGTCGTCGCCCGTGTGTACGATATTCAGGGGCGAGTCCAGTTTATCAAAACCGTAGGGGTCCCACTCGGCGCAGCCGCCGTTGTCGCTGAGAAAAAAGATCAGCGTGTTGTTCCACTCGCCGGTCTCTTTCAGATGCGCGACCACGCGCCCGATATTCTGATCCATCACGTCAATCGCCGCCGCATAAACGGCCATGCGCCGCGCCAAGTCGGCCTGCCGGTCGGCGGGCAGCGAGTCCCAGGCCGGGTTGTACTTGTCGGCCCAGCCGGTCTGCCGGTTGATGACGTTGGCGGGAACAAAACTGCGCGGCGTCAAAACGAGATTTGGCGGCACAATGCCGAGTTTTTTCTGCCGTGCCAGGCGGTCCTCGCGGATGGCGTCCCAGCCTTTCTCACGGTACATCGTCTCGTACTTTTCAATCGTGGCTTCAGGAGCGCCCAGCGGAAAATGCGCCGCCTGGAACGCCAGGTACAGGAACCAGGGCTGGCCGGACTGCCTCCCCTGATTCATAAATTCTATGGCGTAATCGCCGAAGACATTGGTGGAGTAGAACCCGCCGGGGGGGTAAACGCGCTTGGGGTGGTCGGCGGGCAGGCGCGTATAATATGGGTCTTCCTGCCAGTACGAGTTGAAGCCGCCGAGCATCCCATAGAACTCGTCAAAGCCGCGCATGACGGGCGTAACCTGTTCGCTCAGGTGCCACTTTCCGACCATGTAGACATGATAGCCCGCAGGCTTCAGCACCTCGGCCAGCGTGACGCACTGATCGTTGAGCGGCGTCCCCAGCACGGGAACGCCGACCTGGTGCGGGTGCAGTCCCGTCAGCAGCGAGGCGCGGGACGGGCTGCAGCGGGCGGAGTTGTAGAACTGCGTGTAGCGCAGCCCGTCACTTGCCAGCGCGTCAATGTTGGGCGTGCTGATCTCGCTGCCGTAGCAGCCGACATCGGACCAGCCCACGTCGTCGGCCAGGATAATAAGGACGTTGGGCCGCTTGTCGGCGCGGGGCGCGGCCCGCCCTTGCAGGGCGAACGTTTTGGCGTGGGGCCGCGCCTGGGCGCAGGCCAAAGTGACCAAGCCCAGCAACGCAGCCAGGCCCAGCAGGCCGGTTCCGAATCGCCGGTGACGGACGGACAATGTCATAAGAGAAAGACTTTCTGGGGCGAAGAAACGCTTTGCAAGCAGACCCACCCTGGCTGAGCCGGGGTGGATCAAGCGTTCAGGGGTCCCGAAGATGAAGCGTAGGGTTATTGCCGGACTGGGCGAAGAGCGTCATGCCGTTATAGATGTTCGGGCTGCTGTTGGGGCCGCTGTTGCGGATCCATTTGACATGGCCGTCAATGTAGCCGTAGTTGGCCCCCTGGGTGTGCTGTTGGCCCCCGTAAGCCAGGTTCGTCACCAACCCCGCCGCGGTGCAGACGGGCTGGGTGCGGTCCAGGTTGGTGGCGTCCCCCGCGCCGTTACAGCCGTTGGTGCGGAAACGGGCCGTGGAGTTGGCGAGCGGACCGGCGACGGCAGGATTCACGCCGGACTCGCCGGTGATGATGGTCAGCGAGGGGTTACTCGCCAGCGGCAGGAACTGCTGGCCGTCGCCTGCGTTCTTATTCATCCAGTAATCCGTATAGCCGGCGGTCTGCGGGACATCCACCTCCGGGTTCGGCTCGTCGGGACACTGGAACACCTGACGGCTTTTAATATAGGGCTGGATCGAGTCGGCCCATCCGACGCTCATCCCAGCCGGTGGCGGGGACGATGTCGCGACCACAGAGAGCGGGAAATACTCGTCGTTGTCCTGGATATACTGCAGTATACCCAGACCGATCTGTTTTTCATTGGACGCGCAGGCTGCCTGGCGAGCCTTTTCGCGGGCTTTGGCGAAGACGGGGAACAGGATTGCCGCAAGAATGGCAATAATGGCGATGACGACGAGCAGTTCAATGAGCGTAAAACCACGGCGGTTGTTTGCCGTGTGTGCTGTCCGATTTCTGTCTGTCATAAACTACTCCGTATCCTCTAAAAAATGCAGATCGGTCTGTGCGACTGCTTGAAAGCAAAGCCACTATACCCTATTTGGCAAGTAAATTTATAGACAATATAGTGATTTAGAAGATAAAATTATGGTATTCTTGCGGCCATTGAAACTTAGCGCATTTGACAGCCATACGTCAGTTAACTCCCAATGATTTCTAAGGATCGGGATAGTCTGCATCCGATTTTGGTGCCTGCCGCGCGTTGCCTGCCGATAGCATAGAACGGCTCGGCATGAGCCGCGCCGCCCAGATGCCACCGCCATTTTAGAAAGGCGAAAAATGGCGACGGCTGTTGGGCGGGCGCTGAACACTCTTCCTCTTGACAAATTTTGGGGGCGGTGCTATACTGGCAAATGACTTTGTGAAACAAAGTGATAAAGTCAGGGAATGCTGATTGACACCCCCGGAGGGAGTGGGTACTATACACCTATGCTGCTCGACCAAATCAACAGTCCAGACGATCTCAAAGGGCTGTCTTTCGACCAACTGCGGACGCTCGCCGGGGAGATTCGCACCTACCTGACTCAGACCGTCGCCAAGACCGGAGGGCATCTCGCGCCCTCGCTCGGCGTGGTCGAGCTGACCCTCGCTCTGCACAAAGTCTACGACGTGCCGAAGGACAAGCTCATCTGGGACGTGGGGCATCAGGGCTACGTGCATAAGATTCTGACCGGGCGGCGCGACCTGCTGCCGACGATCCGGCAGTACGGGGGCATCTCAGGATTCCTGCGCATCGAGGAGTCGCCCTACGACCTGTACGGCGCGGGCCACGCCTCGACCTCCATCTCCGCCGCGATGGGCTTCGCGAAAGCGCGCGACTTCCGTGGGCAGAAGAACGCGGTGCTGGCGCTGATCGGTGACGGCGCGCTGACGGGCGGGCTGGCGCTGGAAGGCATGAATAATGCCGCCGACGACGGCACGAACATCACGGTCGTGCTGAACGACAACGAGATGTCCATCGCGGAGAATGTCGGGGCGCTGGCGACCTATTTGGCAAAACTGCGGATGCAGCCGCTGTATCAGAACGCCGAAATGACGGCGAAGGGGATGATTCAGTCCCTGCCGCTCGGCAGCCGGACGGCCTACAAGGCCGCCAAAGCCGCCAAGCACACGGCGACCCACTTTGCGACGCCCAACCACACCGGCCTGCTGTTTGAAGAGATGGGCTTTACCTACATCGGCCCCGTGGACGGGCATAACGTCGAAGCCCTGATCAACACGTTCAACCACGTCAAGCGACTCAAAGGGGCCGTCCTGGTCCATGTGCTGACCGTCAAAGGCAAGGGAATCCCTTACGCCGAGGCGAATTCGCGGACTTATCACGGCCTGGGTAAGTTCAGCCCGGACGACGGCAAGATGGAGTCGAAAACGTCGGGCGTGACTTACACCCAGGCGTTCATCGAAACCCTGAACGACCTGGCGGAGACGGACGATAAGATCGTCGGCATCACCGCCGCCATGCCGGACGGCACCGGCTTGAACAAATTCGCGACCCTGCACCCGGAGCGATACTTCGACGTCGGCATCGCCGAGCAGCACGCGGTGACGTTCGCGGCAGGTCTGGCCGCCGACGGCTTCAAGCCGGTCTGCGCGATCTATTCCACGTTTCTGCAGCGCGCCTACGATCAGATCATACATGACGTCGCCCTGCAGCACCTGCCCGTGCGCTTCTTCCTCGACCGGGGCGGGTTGGTTGGGGATGACGGGGGGACCCATCACGGCGTTTTCGACCTCGCATACCTGCGCTGCGTGCCGAACATGACGATTCTGGCCCCAAAAGACACGGACGAGCTGCGGGCCATGACACGTTTCGCCCTCGCTTATGAGGCCGGCCCTGTCGCGGTGCGCTATCCACGCGGCGGCTCACTCGCGACAGAAACGCAGGCAGGAGCGGACGAGATCCGACTGGGCGAAGCGGAAACGCTGCGCGACGGCGACGATGTCGCGTTGATTGCGCTCGGCGCAGGCGTGGAGATCGCGCTGGACGCCGCGAACGGATTGCAGGCACAGGGGATTGAGGCCACCGTCGTCAACGCCCGGTTTTGCAAGCCGCTGGATGTCGAAACGATCCTGCACGCCGCCCGTCGCTGCGGCCACGTCGTCACGGTAGAAGACGGAGTCGTGCAAGGGGGCTTCGGCTCCGCTGTGCTGGAACTGTTGGCCGCGAGCGGGGCGAACGTTCCGACTGCCCTGGTCGGTCTGCCGGATCACTTTGTCGAACAGGGATCCGTTCCGCAGCTGCGCCAATTGGTCGGGCTGACGGCAGAAGAAGTCGCCCGCCAAGCCATCCGCCTGCTGTCGCCGGCGGTCTCATCGCTGCTGTCGCCCAGCGGGGCCGGACTGCACCCGGAGCGCGCGGAGAAAGAACCCGCCGGCGTCCGCTGACCCGGAACGTAATCCGCCATGCCGCGCAAAACACGCCGCCCACCGCCGTTCGTCCTGACCGCTTCCGCCCCGTCGTCCCGCGTCCCCCTCTGGCTGGGCTATGTTCTCACGGCCCTGCTTGCCGGCATTCTTGGCGCAGGAGGCACGTACCTCGCGATGCGTCGGCATACGCAGGACTTGCAGGCGGCGCTGAACCAGGCACAGGCTTCGCCCCCCACCCCAAACCTTCCCGCGACAGCGCCGGGCGTCCCGCCGCCCGCGCTGACCGCCGGACTGGACCCAGCCCATGCGGCCCTGAATCTGGGCAACTGGTACGAAGACGCGGGCGACTGGCCGCACGCCATCGCCAACTATTCTCTCGCCATCGCCGACGGCTTGGACAACCCGGACATCCGCACGGATTTAGGCGTGGCGTATTATCGCGCGGGCGCGGCGCAGAAAGCCCTGGATCAATACCACAACGCCCAGAAGCAGAATCCCAACCACGAAAACAGCCTGTTCAACCAGGGCGCGGCCTACGCGACACTGGGGAAAGTTTCGACAGCCCTCACGACGTGGCAGGCGTATCTGACACGTTTCCCTACCGGCCAACACGTCGCCGACGCCCGGCATCTCATCGCTGAAGTCCAGGCGCACGGCGGCTCGCCGCCCCCGTCTCCGCGCTCTTAACAGCGATGCGCATCCAAAAAACGACAAGTGAAGACATCGCCCGCGCGACCGGGGTCTCACGGGCGACAGTCTCGTATGTCCTGAACAATCGCCCCGGAATGCGCATCTCGCCGGAAACGCGGGCGCGCATCCTAGACGCCGCCCAAGCCGTCGGCTACCAGCCGAACCGTCTGGCCGCTGCCCTGAGTACGGGCCGCATCCACACCGTCGGCCTGGTCACGCCGCCGCAAGGCCTCACCGTGCGCGGCACGACGTATTCACAAGACCTGTTTCTGGAACTGAGTCTGGCCGCCGCGGAATCAAAGATGAACGCGCTCATCTTTCTGGAGCGGATCGCCGCCCCGGACGCCGAGACCGGTCTGCGCCCCAAAGACTTGATGGACGGGCGGGTGGACGGCGTGATCGTGTTCGGCCAGTATGACCACCCCGAATGGGTCGAGGCTGTGAGCGAGACGGAACTTCCGTGTGTCGAGATTGGCTCCTCCTGGGGGCGCGTCAGTGTCCACACCGACAACCGGGGCGGCATCCGCGCAGGCGTCGAACACCTGCTGGCGCTGGGGCATCGGCGGATCGCCTACTGGTCCCCGGAGCGGGAAACGCCGACAGTTCAAACGCGCGCCGCCGGTTTTCGGGACGCCCTGCACGCCCACGGCATCCCCGCCGAGGCGACCCCGCTCCTTTTTGACGCGACCTCGGAAACGCTTGCCTCGCTCCTGACAAGAAACGACAGACCGACCGCCGTGATGACGTTCAATGACGACATGGCTGTTCAAGCGCTGGACGTCTTCTTGTATCTGGGTCTGCGCGTCCCCGAAGACGTTTCTCTAGTAGGCTTCGACGACGACATCCGCGCCGTCACGGCACGGCCCCGGCTGACGACCGTCGCCAATCCCCTGCGCCTGATGGCGCAGACGGCAATGACAAAGCTCATGGGACAGATCGAAAAACGCAGCCGGGAGCCGAGCGCGACCTATATCCCGGCGCATCTTGTCGTCCGCGACTCGACGGCCCCTCCGAATACATGAGATTGGGTGGCTTTCCCGATGGTGGCGGGAACACTGCAAAGTGGATTAAGAAACAGTGCTTGTGGGAAAAGCTAATGTTGCCGGACAGCCCCAATGAGCCGCAAATCTACTCGCCATGAACAGCACCAGAAGCGCAGAAAACAGCCTTGCGGATTACGAGATCGTCCGGGAAACCGGGCGCGGTGCTATGTCTACCGTTTACGAGGCAACAGACAGGCGCGATGGCCGCACGGTCGCCTTGAAGGTCCTCCACGCCCCGGCCACGCTTTCTCTCCCCCAGCAGCAGTCACTGATCGCTCGACTGGGCCGTGAAGCCCGCCTGGTCGCCCGCCTGTCCCACCCGAACATCGTCCGCATCCTGGATGTCGGCGAGGAAGGCGGGCGGCACTTTCTGGCGATGGAATATTTGCGCGGGACGACGCTGCGCGAGCGGCTTGACCGAGGTCCGCTGTCTTTGACGGAAGCCTCCCATACCCTCGACCAAATCGCGGACGCGCTGGACGCGATCCACGCGCAGAAGATCGTGCATCGGGACATCAAGCCCTCCAACGTCATGCTGCTGCCGGAAGGCGTGGTGAAGTTGATGGACTTCGGCATTGCGCGGCAAGGGGACGACACGACGATCACCCAGACGGGTATGATCGTCGGCTCGCCCGCTTACATGGCCCCGGAGCAGATTCGCGGCGAGAACGGCGATCCCGCTTCTGATCTGTGGGCGCTGGGCGTGCTGCTGTACGAGATGCTGTCGGGCCATTCGCCCTGGTCTGGCGGCAGCATTCCCGCCGTTCTGTATAAAGTCACGCACGACGCGCCGCCTCCCATCCCCGGCCTGTCGCCCCAGGTGCAGCAGGTCCTGCGCCGCGCCATGGACAAAAATCCTGCGCGCCGCTACCGGACGGCCAGTGATTTCGCCGCAGCCCTGCGCGGCACCTGGCAGCCTGCCGTTCGCCCGCCCCTCCCGTTCGCGCCTTTGCGGAAGCCGCGCCTCCTGCTGCCGCTCCTCGGCGTTATCGTCCTCCTTGCTGCCGGCGGCGCTGCCCGCCTGTCCGTCCGGCATCGAACTGCCTCCCCGATGCAGGTCGCGGCGGTCGCGCCCCGTCCCGCTTCTCCGTCGGAGCCGCTGCCGATACGGATTACTGAGCATTCCATCAAACCTCCTGTCTCAAAAGCGCCGCCCCGGAAAACGATGGTTCAGATTCAGAAGGCCGCGAAAGCGAAACTCAGATTCGCAAAGGCGAAACTGAAAGCCGCCAAACATTCCCACCCTGGCCGACACAACGCGGCGCTGCATCTGCATTCAAAGCTATCTCCCCGCCGAACACGCCGTGTCCGCGTCTTTCATGGCTCTCGCCCTGCGTACCAGGATCAGACGCAACAACTCCAGCACTTCATTTACAACTATTAAGCCTTTTCCATCCGCCCCATACCCTGCCGCTGTGTCACATCCTGGCGCTTTTCCATCTCTCAATTTGAGGTATAACAACAGCACCGAACAGGTGAGGTGAAGAGTATCAACCGCAATTGCCGCCAATCTCCGCGACCGGATTCTGGAAGTTTACCGCCAGGCCGTCCCCATTCTCAGTTATCCGCTTGGTTCGACAGTCAGAGAAAGTGTTAGGAAGACATGAGCAGACTTGTTGAAGTCACAGGCGACCTGCTGGAAGAGAACACGCAGTATATCGCTCACCAATGCAACTGCGTGACGAACTACGGGAAGGGCTTGTCTGCAGCTCTTTTCAGACGCTTCCCGTGGGCGGATACGTACAGTGACCGCAACATGCCGTCAGTTCCGGGAACGATTGAAGTGTTTGGAGATGGGCAGTCTCAGCGATACGTCATCAATATGTACTCGCAGTACAACCCAGGACGGCCCAAACGCTTTGATGACACGTTCGAACAGCGTCAGCGATGGTTTGCCGAGTGTCTGACACAGATCAGCGCCATTTCGGGAATATACGAGGTGGCTTTTCCTTATCTGATTGGGTGCGGACTGGCCGGCGGCAACTGGAATGATTACTACAGACTGTTGACCAAATGGGCGGACACGGCGGCTTTACTGCAAATCTTATTGGTGAGGAAGGAGTAGCCATGTGCGGACGATTTACATTGCGTCATACGGCGGAGGAGGTTGCGGCGCGGTTTGAGGCAGAGGTGCTGCCGCTGTTGGAGCCGCGCTACAACGTCGCGCCGACCCAGCCGGTGACGGTGGTGACACAGAACGGGGCCAGGCATCTGGCGCAGTTTCAGTGGGGCTTGATTCCGTCGTGGGCCAAAGACCCGAAGATCGGCAGTCGGATGATCAACGCGCGGGCGGAAACGCTGGCCGAGAAGCCCGCCTATCGGACGGCTCTGCAAAGACGACGGTGTTTGATCCCCGCCGACGGATTCTACGAATGGAAAGAAGCGGACAACCCGGAAGAAGGCGGGCGGACGCCCATGTACTTCCATCGGCGGGACAACGGACTGTTTGCGTTCGCGGGATTGTGGGACGAGTGGCACGCGCCGGACGGCTCGCCGCTGCGCTCCTGCACGATTATCACGGGGACGCCGAACCCATTGATCGCGCCGATCCATGACCGGATGCCGATGATCTTGCGCGAGGAGAGCGAGGAGGCCTGGCTGGACGGTGACTTGCGCGACCCGGACGCGCTGACGGCGCTGCTGGCCCCCTATCCCGCCGAGGAGATGGAAGTCTACGCCGTCTCGCGCCGCGTCAACGCGCCGTCGTTTGATGACCCGGACTGCGTGCGGCCTGCATAAAAATACACAAGATGGCAGGCAGACGGAGGAATCAGGCAAGGAAGTGCGGAAGAGGGGGCGCATTGCTGATCTCAAAGAGGATTCTATGAAGAAGTATGCGGCGGAACTGGTCGGGACGTTTGTCCTCGTTTTCGGCGGCTGCGGCAGTGCGGTGCTGGCGGGAGACAAGATCGGCTTTCTCGGCGTCTCGCTGGCATTCGGGCTGTCTCTGCTGGCGATGGCCTACGCCATCGGCCCCATCTCAGGCTGCCATATCAATCCGGCGGTGACACTGGGCATCTTTCTGAGCAAAAAGATGCCCGCCAAAGACGTGCCGGGCTATATGACGGCGCAGATTTTGGGCGCGATTTTGGCGGCGGCGGTGTTGCTGGTCGTGGTCAAAGGCCGGGCGGACGGCTACGACCCGGCGGTGGGCGGCTTCGCGGCCAACGGCTACGGGGCGCACTCGCCGGGCGGCTATGGCCTGGCGGCGGCGCTGGTGGCCGAGATCGTGCTGACGTTCTTTCTGGTGCTGACCGTGCTGGGCGCGACGGACATCACTGCCCCGGTCGGCTTCGCCGGACTGCCTATTGGGCTGGTACTGGTGCTGATCCATTTGGTCGGTATTCCCGTCACCAACACATCGGTCAATCCGGCCCGCTCCATCAGTCAGGCGGTGTTTGTCGGCGGATGGGCGCTGGAGCAGTTGTGGGTGTTCATCGCCGCACCGCTGATCGGAGCCGCTATCGCGGCGGCGGTCTACGGAGTCGTGCGCGCCCCCGAACCGCTCATCACGGCCAAGACCGCCGAGCAATCGCTCCAAAGTGAGCAAGCAGAACGCGCCTGAGTGTCTGCGCGTACAAACAAGCGTAAGGATAGCCCATCCCTTTGTTCGCTCGTTCCTCGCGCACAGGGTCCTCCCATTTTGGGAGGACCCCAGCGCATCAGACCAAGTCGAAGCGGTCAAGGTTCATCACCTTGGTCCATGCCGCAACAAAGTCCTGCACGAATTTCTCTTTCGCGTCATCACAAGCATAGACTTCAGCGATGGCTCTCAGCTCCGAGTTCGAACCGAAGATGAGGTCGGCACGGGTACTGGTCCACTTGAGTTCGCCTGTCGCACGATCACGCCCTTCAAATACGTCATTCGCATCCGAAATCGCACTCCACTTCGTTCCCAAATCCAGAAGGTTCACGAAGTAGTCGTTGGTGAGCGTTTCCGGTCGCCCGGTAAAAACCCCGTATGGGGACTTATCAACGTTCGTATTCAGGACACGCATCCCGCCAACAAGAACCGTCATCTCAGGCGCTGTGAGTGTCAACAACTGCGCTTTGTCAATCAGCATTTCCTCCGCTGATGGCCGGTGTTTGGTCTTCAAGTAGTTGCGGAACCCATCGGCAGCCGGTTCGAGCGCCGCAAATGATTCCACATCCGTTTGCTCTTGGGAGGCATCGGCGCGTCCCGGCACGAAGGGGACCGTGGTCTCATGCCCGGCAGTCTTTGCCGCCTTTTCAATGCCTGCACATCCGCCGAGAACAATCAAGTCGGCAAGGGAAATCCTCTTCCCGCCGGACTGAGCGCCGTTGAACTCTTGCTGGATGCCCTCAAGCGTCTTGAGCACAGTCTCCAGTTGAGGAGGGTCATTGACTTCCCAGTCCTTCTGCGGGGCAAGGCGAAGGCGCGCGCCGTTTGCGCCGCCGCGTTTGTCGGAGCCACGGAATGTCGAGGCGGAGGCCCAGGCGGTAGAGACCAGTTGAGACACGGACAGTTCGGAAGCAAGGAGGGTGTTTTTGAGCGCCGCGATGTCCTGCTCGTCAATCAGCGGGTGCGCGACAGCCGGAATCGGGTCTTGCCAGAGCAGCACTTCTGCAGGAACTTCGGGGCCGAGGTAGCGCGCCCGTGGCCCCATATCGCGGTGCGTCAGCTTGAACCACGCCCGGGCGAAGGCGTCCGCGAATTCCTCGGGATGTTCATAGAATCTCCGTGAAATTTTCTCGTAAGCCGGGTCCACCCGCAGGGCGAGGTCGGTCGTGAGCATGAACGGCGCGTGGCTCTTTGTCGGGTCGTGCGCGTCCGGCACGGTGCCGACGCCCGCGCCGTCTTTCGGCGTCCACTGGAACGCTCCCGCCGGGCTCTTCGTCAGTTCCCATTCGAAACCGAAGAGGTTCTCGAAGTAGTCGTTGCTCCACTTCGTCGGCGTCGTCGTCCACGCTCCCTCAAGACCGCTCGTGATCGTCTTGTCTGCGTTACCGGTGCCGAAAGTATTTTTCCAGCCGAGACCTTGCTCCTCGATGCCCGCCACCGCAGGTTCCGGCCCAATGTACGCGCTCGGATCGGCCGCGCCGTGGGTCTTGCCGAAGGTATGCCCGCCCGCGATCAGTGCGACGGTTTCTGCGTCATTCATCGCCATCCGGCCAAAAGTCTCGCGTATGTCACGGGCAGACGCGAGCGGATCCGGTCGTCCGTTCGGGCCTTCCGGGTTCACGTAGATCAGTCCCATCTGAACCGCAGCCAGGGGATTCTCCAGTTCGCGGTCAGCGGTATAGCGCTCGTCTCCCAGCCACTCCTTCTCAGAACCCCAGTAGACGTCTTCCGCCGGTTCCCAAACGTCCTCACGCCCGCCGGCGAAACCGAAGGTCTTGAAGCCCATGGACTCCAGGGCGCAGTTGCCCGTGAGGATCATCAGGTCGGCCCAGGAGATTTTCTTGCCGTATTTCTGCTTGATCGGCCAGAGCAGCATACGCGCCTTGTCGAGATTGGCGTTGTCGGGCCAGCTGTTCAGTGGCGCAAATCTTTGAGTGCCGAATCCTGCGCCGCCGCGGCCGTCCGCGATGCGGTACGTGCCTGCGCTGTGCCATGCCATACGGATGAAGAGCGGCCCATAGTGGCCGTAGTCGGCGGGCCACCAGTCCTGAGAGTCGGTCATCAGATGGAAGATGTCTTTCTTCACGGCATTCAGATCGAGCGACTTGAACTCCTCCGCGTAGTTGAACGATTCGTCCATCGGGTCCGAGAGGCGAGAGTGTTGGCGGAGGATGTTCAGCTTCAACTGATTGGGCCACCAGTCACGGTTCCTCGTTCCACCGCCGGCGGTTTGTTTGAGGACTCCGCTCGTAAACGGACAGGTGCCTTCCTCATGATTGAGGGCGGAGATGATGTCCGGCGCGTCGCTTTCCGGGATCGTGCCGCTCTCGATTGTGCTGCTCATGCAAGTTGCTCCTTTAGATCGTTGGTGTGATTCTCGTGCCGGCACTGGGGACAGAGGCCCCAAAAGATGATCTCCGCCTCCTCGACGACAAAGCCGTGGCTGGCGGAAGGCTCCAGGCAGGGAGCCGCGCCGACGGTACAGTCCACATCGGCGGTCGCTCCGCAGCGGCGGCAGACAATGTGATGGTGGTTATCGCCGACCCGCGCCTCATAGCGGCCCGGGTGGCCCGAAGGCTGAATCCGTCGGATAAGCCCCGCTTCCTCCAGGACGTGCAGGTTGTCGTACACCGCCTGGGTGGAGAGCGTTCCCAACTGCCTACGGGCAACATCCGCGATGGCTTCCGCATCCCGATGTTGTCCTTCGCCCAGAACGGCAGTGAGGATGGCAAGTCGAGGCGCGGTCACCCGTAGACCTGCCTGGCGAAGCAGCCCGTGAAGTGTGCGTATGTCCGGGAACATAGCTTTCCATTATAGACTCTTATCTGGAATGAGTCAAGAGTAGGAAAGATTAATTTTTAGGATACGATGTCCGGCGACTTCAGTCGCCGAGGCCGAAACTGAGTCTGAAACCGGGTCCGAAACGGGACGACCCTGCTTTCGACCAGTTTAAGGGCGGATGAGCGCATACAGGCCCGCATTGCCCGTCGCGTCCGGGTCGTAAAGGACGGTCACGGGCTGACCGACTTCCAGGCGGCCCCATTGGTCCTGGCTGACTTGTTCCTCGTGTTCGCGCGGCATCGCCCCCGCCGCGTAGCCGTAACGCACGAAATAGCGGACGGCGTCTTCGGCCCGCGCCTGTTTGTGCAGAATCGTTCCGACCGTCGCCACGCCATGCTGCAGCAGGCGCAGGCGGTGCGTCCGCCAGCGCAGCAGACGGCGCATCAACAGGACGCTGATGCTGATGACCAGGCCGCTGCACAGGAACAGGAAGACCATTTTGCCGGTCGGCGGGGCCTGCCAGGGAAAGACCAGCGGACGCCCCAGCCAGACGGCGCATCGCAGCGGGAACTGATCGCCGACATGGAACGTCGGCGCGGCGAGCCGCGCCTTGATCGGCGCCGGCCCGGCCACCGGGTCCCCGGAACCGTCCGCAGGACCGGTTTCCAGGCGGGCGACGCCCGTACTCCTCGCACGGACGTCGCCAAACGGAAAGACGTAGGCGTATTGGATCCCGGTCTGGCGCGGCGCCTGGCCCTTCGGCGGATTCGAATCCGTCTGCACCTGCGACACTTGGGCGGAAACAGTGCGGCCGGCCACTCCCATCCAGGCGAGTTTCGCCGCTTCTTCCAGCGCGCGCAGGCCGCCATAAATAAATAATGCGAACAGCAGGATCGCCGCCAGCAGCAGCAGATTGGTTCCCCCAGGCAGGCTCGTCCGGCGCGGCGGGGCAGCGGCCACATCGGGTTCGATCACGTGTTCCAAGAGAGTCTCCATAGGCGTTTGTTAGTCCGTTCGGGTCGGGATGGGCAGCACCAGAGGCCGGTCAAGAGTCGGGTGACGTCCGACCCAGACGTGTGCGCCGTAAACGTGCGTGATGTTCTGCGTCGTGAGGACTTCGTCGGGCGTTCCGTGCGCGGCGATCCGGCCCGCCGACAGCAGCAGCAGGCGGTCGCAGAACGCCGCCGCCAGATTCAGATCGTGCAACACGGCGAGGACCGCTTTGCCTTCCCGATGCGCCAGGGCGCGCGCAAGCTCCAGCGCTTGGAGGGCGTGCTGAATGTCCAAGTGGGCCGTCGGCTCGTCGAGCAGCAGAACGTCCGGCTGCTGCGCCAGCGTGCGGGCGAAAAGGACGCGCTGCCATTCCCCGCCGGAAAGGGCCGTCGCCGTGCGTTCCGCGAGTTCGAGGATTCCCGCCGCGTGCAAGGCCTCTTCAATGATGCGTTCGTCCTGGGCCGTTTCCGCCGCGAACGGGCGTCGGGGCAGATGGGGCGCGCGGCCCATGCGCACGACCTCGCGCACGGTGAAGCCGAGTGTCAGCGTCGCCGCCTGCGGCACGACGCCGACGGCGCGCGCCGAGTCTCGCGCGGACACCTGCGTGTAGAGGTCGCGGGTGTCAAGCCGCACCACGCCGCGCAGAGGCCGCAACGCCCGCGACAGCGCGCGGACCAGGGTGGACTTCCCGGAACCGTTGGGACCGACTACGCCGACGAATTCCCCGCCGTGTATCCCCATCGTCAGCCCCGCAAGGACGGGCGGCTGGTGGGGCGCGTAGCCCACATCCACGTCCTCCGCCGACAGTCTCGCCGCCATGGAAAGCCCTCTGTTTTTATTATAGCGTAAAAACCGGTAGAAGGCATCCCTTCAGTTTTCCGTAAAGTTGGGTATATTGTCAAATGAGCACGCAGGAAATTCAGTCCTGCGCGCGTAATCTAGATGTAGTTGCCACGTTGGACAACGGCCGTCGCAATGTGTTCCTGCAGCAAGTGAGGGCAAACACCGCATGGTCACAACCGCCGACTCATTTCATTATCGCACGCATAACGGTATGGCGTATCACGGACCAACCGACGACGAGATGGACGACGCGCTGGCGGGGCCGACGCGCCCCGCCGCGAGCCTCCCGGACGGCGGCAGCGGCTCGTACAGCGATGATTTGGCTTCCTACATCAATCGCCTGACACGCACGAAACTGCTGACCGCAGTCGAAGAAAAGGCGCTTTCGCGCCGCGTCCGCTACGGCGACTTTTCGGCCAAAGAGCGGCTGATCGAGGCCAATATGCGTCTCGTCGTCTCCATCGCCAAGAACTACCTCGCGAGCGGCATCCCACTGGAAGACTTGATTCAGGAAGGCGCTATCGGACTGATGACCGCGACCGAACGGTTCGACCCGCGCATGGGGTATCGCTTCAGCACCTACGCCACGCAATGGATTCGCCAGAGCATCGGGCGGGCGATTGACAACAAGGCCAAGTCTATTCGATTGCCGGCGCACATCTCCGAGTCGCTGCGCAAGATAGACAAGTCCCGCGCCGAACTGCAGCGAGAGATGGGGGAAGAGCCGACCATCGAGCAGATCGCCGAACACGCGGGTTTGTCCCTGAAGAAGATCACCGGACTGATGCAGACCACTCAGGACCCGATCTCCCTCGACATGACAATCGGCGACGACAACACCTCGCTGGGGACGCTCGTGCTGGACCGGGCCGCGCCGAACCCGCAGGACGAACTGATCGCTCAGGAGATGCGCGGCGAGATCGAGGCGATTTTAAGCACGCTGGACGACCGCGAGCAGATCGTCATGCGTAAACGCTTCGGCTTCGACGAGGACGACAAATCCGTACTACAGCAGATCGGCGACGAACTGCACATCTCCCGCGAGCGTGTCCGTCAGATCGAGTCGCAGGCCCTGCGTAAACTCCGCTCCGCCGCCCGAAAAAAGCGCCTGCGCGATTACTTGCAGTCGTGAAAAAAGCCGCCTCCTGGGGCGGCTTTTCTGCGAATCACTATCCAACGTCTTTTCCGAGAGCCTCGGCAAACGCCTGCACGACGGGCGAATCTTCGCCCTCGTGTTCGTGCAGCGTCTTCTCAACGACGCCGGCGACGCGGGAGTGGGCGTGACGACTGTTCACCTCATGCGGCGCGACAACAGCGGCGTCCGCAGCCTGCTTCCGCAGGGCGGCGGCAAAAAGCACGACAAGCCCGGCTCCGGCGAGTGCAATCACGGCAGTACGAGCGTTCATTGAATATCCCTCCGTTGCCGGAGATTTACCCGTGCGTCGGGCCGCATAAACAGGGCAGCTCACCGAATGTCCAGCAATTTGTGTGTCTGCAGCGACAGGCGCAGCAGCGTTGGATAGGCCTGCACTGCATCAACGCAGAGCGCCGCCGCCGCCGGGTTCAGGGCGTTCGGCTGGAGCCATGTCAGTTTTCCGTGTGTCCGCGCGCCGCCCAAAGCCCGCTCCAGGTCATCCCTATCGTCCACGACATACTTGAACTCGGTCGCGTGGTCTTCATACCAGGGTTGAAGGCGCCCGCCCTGCGGCTGCTTGGGCGAGACGGTGATGTGATCCAGTTCCCATTCGGGGCGGGGGCGCGTGCCGTTCGTCTCGACCTGCAGCCGGTAGCCGCGCGCATGAAGGCGTTCGCAAACGGAGCGCAGGTCGTGCAGTGTCGGCTCGCCGCCGGTGAAGCAGACCCAGCGGCAGTCCCCCCCCACCCGCGCGATCTCGTCCAGCAGTTCGTCCTCGGTCAGCGTTTGCTGCACCCGAAAGTCCGTGTCGCAAAAGTCGCAGGCTAAATTGCACCCGGCCAGGCGCACAAAAACAGTCGCCTGCCCCGTCCGCAATCCTTCCCCTTGCAGCGAGTAAAAGATTTCCACAATAGGCAGCCGCCCCGCCTTGACGACGGCCATCGCCTCGCGCGTCGCCGCCGCCGGGTCCGGCGTCGCGCCCCGATAAGGTTTTTCACGGACTTGCGGTATCATGGGGGTATTATACCTGCCGGTGATCGGTTATTATTGAGCAGTTGATATGACACTCTGGATCGGCACGTCGGGGTGGAGTTATGACCACTGGGACGGGGTGCTTTACCCGCACGGCCTGCCGCCGGCGGAGCGTCTGGACTATTACCTGCGACGCTTCGGCACCGTTGAGGTCAACAGCACGTTCTACCGGTGGCCGCCGGACGCGACCTTCGCCCGCTGGCATCAGCGCCTGCCGGAAGATTTCAGCATGACCGTTAAAGCCCCGCGCGGCCTGACGCACGGCACGCGCCTTTACAGTCCTGAACGGTGGCTGGCGCGAATGGCTCCCGGCCTGCGCTATCTGGGCCGCAAGCGGGGCGTCCTGCTGGTTCAACTGCCCCCGGAATTTGCGTATGACTATGCCCGCCTGGAATACTTCCTCCGCCTGCTCCCGCCCTGGCTGAAGACCGCCGTGGAACTGCGTCACCCCAGTTGGAGTCGCGAAGACATCTTTGGATTGCTTGAAGAACACGACGTCGCCCTCTGCGTGATGAGCGGCGCGAACCTGCCCTGCGTGTTGCGGGCGACGGCCCCTTTTGTGTACGTGCGGCTGCACGGCCCAAGCCGAGACTTTTTATATACCGGCTCCTACTCCGACGACGACCTGCGCTGGTGGGCGGACCGCATCCGCGAGTGGCAGGGGGCGGGCAAGGACGTGTTCGCCTACTTCAACAATGACGGCGAAGGCAACGCCGTCCGCAACGCCGAAACGCTTTGCGCCTTCATGAGTTGAGACGGCCTATTTTTGCGATGGGCGCGAAAGCACGCCTGGGAGCCGCCACATCGCGGCGTAGACAAAGAAGGCGGCGTTCCCGTGGCCCACAAACCGGGCGAAAACTTCCCTGCGTTCCCTCACTGGGAACGCCGCCGCTGTTTGTCGCGGATATGGCTTAATAGCCGTGCTGCGCGTCGTGCTTTTGGTGGTAAATCGCGTGGCTGGTGTGGTTCTCTTCCCGCTCCAGTCGTCGGCGCTCTTCGGGCGTGAACCGCCCGCCCGACAGGTGCATCCGGTAGTCCTGGCGATGGAGGAATGTCTCCCGGCGCTCCAGACGGGATGCCTCGCGCGGCGTCAGCTGCCCGCTCCGCACGCCCTGCGCAATCCGGCCCTGCTGGTCGTGCAGGCGCTCGCCGACGCCGTGGTGGTAAGGCGTCTGCGCCTGCGCCGCCAGCGGCAGCAGCAGCGTCCCCAGCAAAGCTGTGGGGACCAGGCATTTCATCACATTCACTTTCATTCCTTGCTCCGATCTGACATCACGCGCCAGGCCCTGTTCTCCAGAGCCAGGCCCGTGGTTGGCGTTACAGAGAGTCGGACGACGGAGCGCTCGGAAATGTTCACGGATCGGAAACTTTAACAATGCTTTACCACTCGTGCCGCGAATCCTGCCCCTGTTCCAGCACGACCGTCGTGCCGCCGTCGCCGGTCAGCAGCCAGATGCAGTCCACCGTTTGCAGCATCATTTTGAAGCCGTGGCCTAGCGTCCCCGCAGTCGTATAGCCGCGCTCCAGCGTCGCACGGGGCAGGAACTCGACGGCGATCCCCTGGCCCGTATCCCGTACCCACACCTGAACCCGCCCCTCGCCCGCCGCCACCAGAG
>CAZZVX010000003.1:0-43416 GCA_964657535.1 Armatimonadota bacterium
GCTGACCCCGAAGGCGACGAGGCGGGGCGCATTTTACCGAAACCGGAAAATGCAACTATATAGAGACTCTTAAGAGAGACTCTGAAAGAGACTCAGATCCAACGTTAAACGTTAGCGAAAGGGTCAACTTCGTTGAGGTGGGAGAGCCGGAACGGACGCTGTGGGATGACGCGATCTCGCTGGTGGAGGAGTTGCGGGACTACGGGAGCGAGCGCCGCCACGTCCAGCTCCTGAGCATCTGTCGCGAGGCCGGGCTGGATCATTTGCCGAAGGTCGCCCTGGACGCCACGCGGCGGCGGCTGGCCCAGGAGCGGGAATTGGGTCCGGTCGGGTCGCCGGCGAAATACTACACCCGCGTCCTGCTGAGGCACTTGGCCGAGCGGCAGGTGTTCGTGCCGAAGGCGGCGGAGGTGGCCGAACAGCAGGGCGCGATCCGGGCCGAATTGGGACTGCCCCTGGAGGCGACGGTGGACGAGGTGCGGGCCGCGCTGCGCGCCAGCATGGGGAGCCTCGGCGCCGACTGACGGGCCGTGCGGTATTCCTCGTGGAATGACCGGGAGTGTCAACGGCTGGCATTATTTGTGAATACCACTTGACATATACGTATATAATTGGGTATAATGTCTTTGTAAACACAAGTTTACCACTTCCGACCAAACGAGGAGACGACCGATGAAGACGCAAGCGTTGACGGTGGCGATGGCCGAGCGGGCGGTCCGCGAGATCGAGGCAAAGGACCTGACGGTCCCGCTGCACCGCGAGGAGTTGACGAAAGCGCGGCTGGCGCTGGACCAGGCCCGGCGGGACCGGGCCGAACTGGAATCCCAGATCCGGGTCGGTGTGGCGACGAGCGGGGTCGTGACGCTGACGTTCACCAGCCGGGCGGCGGCCAAGCAGCACCTGGCGGCGAGCGCCCAGTATTACGCGGCGCGGGTCAAGGAGATTGACGGCGAGTTCGGGGAGACGCTGTTCCCGGTGGATGAGGCGGTCGAGGTGAACCGCCGGGCGAAGGCGGCGGCTGCTGCGCTGAGGGAGATCGTGAAGAAGGAGGTGGAACATGGTTAATTGTCCAGAATGCAGAGGCGAGGGCGTGATCGGCAGGTACATCGCCCATCGCGACGAGTACGGAAATGGCGGCGAGCGTGACCGTCCTGGGACCACTTGCGGTTTGTGTGGCGGAAGTGGTGAGGTCGCAGGTTCGGACGTGAATGAAGACCACGCGGAACGAATCACCGCGCTGGAAAAAGAATTGCAGGCGCAAAAGGAAGAGATCGCCGAACTTCGTAGACGCTTTCGGCTGGCTGGAATATAGATTCACTGGGGGCCGCGCATCCTTCACGCGGAAATCCTTCCGACCAAAGGAGAGAGTGATGTCCACAACGACGAAGAAGCGCCCTCGCGAGAAGCGGGCGCGACGGAGCGCCGGGGAGGCCCGGACCTTCGACCATGTGAGTGAGGCCAGTTTCGGGCAGATCTGCGAGGCCATCCAGGAGCGGGCCGGCGAGGGCGTCTACCCGGACTGTGACTGTCAGCCGTACAGGGACGTGTTCACCTTCGGGCGCTGGCTGGATCAGGGCATGGCGGTCCGCAAGGGCGAGCGGGCTCTCAAGATCAGCTCGTTCGTGAAGCGCGACCCGAAGCCGGGCCAGGACCCGACCGAGGAGCGGCTGATTCCCAAGACGCTCTGCCTCTTTTGCCGCTGCCAGGTCAGCGAGAAAGAGGCGCCGCAATGAAATCCGCCCTGCCGGCGGAACCGACAGCCCCGGATCTGCGCCCGGGGCTGTTCGAGTTCAACCGCCACCAGTTCATGGGGATGCGGTCGGCCATGGATGTGCGGAAGCCGGACCCCTCCGTTCGGCGGAATCTCAGGCACGGCTGGCTGATGGAGCAAACGGTCCTGCTGGAATCGGTGATGTGGGGCCGCTGGGACTATTGGATGCACCTCCAGACGGCGGGGCAGCTCCCGGAGGCGCCCATCCCACAGATCGACTTCCTGGACTTCCCGGAACAGCGCACCCGGAAGATGCTGGAAGCCTCGCTCAACTGCATCCCCCGGCACGGCGAATGGCGCGGGTGGTCCAGTTTTGACAACTTCCGCTACTTCCTGGACTGGCTGCTGTACGGGTTCGGGAACGCCGGCCACAAGGAGCCGCCGGTCGAGCCGTCCGGGTGTGAGGGGGCGAGCGACCGTCTGTACCAGGTCTTCAACGTCGGCCTCATGCTTCTGTTCCCGAACGACTATTTCGGGGACATCTGCGCGGAGATGTCTTACGGGAAGCATCTGGGGTTCTTCCCGACGCCGATGAGTGTGGCGAAGATGATGGCGATGATGGTCATCGGGGAGGGGGACCACCGGGCGGAAACGTTCTGCGATCCGTGCGTCGGGACGGGCCGGTTCCCGCTGCTGGCCTCCAACCACTGTCTGCGCCTGTTCTGCCAGGACATCAGCAAAGAGATGTGCCTGGCGACGATGTGCAACGCCTATTTGTACGCGCCGTGGCTGGCCCGGCCCATCGCCTGGCTGGAGGAGCGGTGCGTGGACTGGGAGGCGGTCAGCGACGCGATCACGGCCCAGGCGCCGGCCCAGGCGACTGACTATCTGGCCGGCAGCGAGTTCGACCGGGAGAACGCCTGGAAGTACCTGCCGGTCATCAAGCGGCGGTACAAGGAGGGCGACCCGGAGGTGTTCAAGGCGTACAAGCGGCTCTACGACAAGAAGTGAGGCAGGGGATTCGGGTATTCGGCGTGAAATAGTCGGGCATGACAAACGACCCCAACAGGCCGCGCAAGGTCGCGGCGGTGCTGTCCTCGGCGCTCGCCGTTTACTGGTCCTGCGTCTGCCTCGTGCTGGCCCTAGCCGTCGCCGGCGTGATGCTCTGGATCGGAGCGAACTGGCACAAGTGAAGAATTACCTCTATGGGGTAAGAAGGGAATTTACGGTGTCTTATTCAGATGTCATTGGCGCTCGTGTTGTCGTGGAGGGTGGGGCTGTCTCCATCTCTCCGTCCGAAGGATTTCGGAGAAGGATACACGAAGAGGCGACTTTCCAGGCTCAGGTCATATGGGATGAGTTGACTGGCGAGACGACGGATGAATCGAACGCTGACGGAGATCCGGTGAAGACGGAGAAGTGGAAAACGCTTTGCGAGGAAGAACTTCGCAAAGCGTTCGGCAAGGATTGGGAATCGGTCAAGCGATCTGTGATGTCTTTGCGGTTTGATCCGACACTTGAGCATTCGTGGGCAGCGGTCGGTGAAGCAATGCGTTCGTCGCTTCAGAGTCACTTGCGCAGTAGGTCGCTCATCAGCCACCGGTCGCCTTGAGGAGACTTCCCGAAGCGACGGTAGGGCGGCACGGACTTGCGTAGCGTGGACACGGAGATCGAGAGAAGGTCCGCGGCCTCTTTGGCCGTCAGGGCCTTCTCGTTCTGCGCCAGGCCGAGAGCGCGGCCCTGGGCCTCGGCGACCGCGACGGGGTCAGCCGGGGGTGGGGGAGTGCCGGTTGCTGTCGGGACCATCTCGCTCGTGCCTGTCCTGATGAGTGCGTTCTGGGTCCGCAGGAACGAGCGCAGCATGGCCGGCGCCTGGGGCGTCTTGCCGCCGTTCTCGCGGTATTCCGGGAAGAAGGCGGCGAGGATGTCCACGACGTCGGCGTGGAATTCGCGCCGCTGGCCGGAGCCGCCGACGCCGAGCTGGTCGGCGATGTCGCCGGTCTTGACGAACTCGGACAGGGTAGAATAGCCGATCTCCACGCCGCGCTCGTTGAGCCGGCTGGCGACGTCGCGCAGGGACAGGCGCTCGGCAGGGGCAGATTCGGGGTTCTGCGGAACCGCATGACTGGGACGTGTCATGCCGGGACTCTAGCACAGGGGGCGCGGGAAAGTCAAGGGGGCGGCCTGCAGGCCGCCCCCTTCCGTCATTCGGGGGCGGCCTCGGCGAGAACGACGGCTTCGAGTTTCGCGTAGACCGCCGCGCCCCGGTCGGCCCCGAAGGCGTGGACGCAGGCCCAGTGGATCGCCGTGAGGCAGAGGCTGATTTTGCTCACCGTGTCTTCCTTCCGCCAGTGCCTCGGATTCGTCCCGGTCACACCGGGATGAATTGACCGACGAGTTTCTCCTGCCAGGACTCGCTGTCCGGGTAGTCCTCGCTGGAGTAGAGCCACGCGCCTCGCTTGAGAGCGACGTGGCCGCAGTAGGTCCCGTTCTCCAGCCCGCAGTCCTGGTAGAAGTTGAGGGTGACCGGGTGGACCGAGTTGGGGCCGTGGACCGGCCTCCAGCCGAACTGGCCGGGCCGCCCCGCGAGGACGCGGAAGCAGTTGATCGCCGTGCTGCGCCCGTGGAAGTGCTCGATGAGCACCGGCGGCGGCAGGACCAGGCCGACCGCCAGGAGCGCCGCCCGGCAGCGGCCCAGGCAAGCGCCCTGCTCGTCGTGCCATGATTCGAGCAGGGCGACGGCGCGGGGGAGTTTCGTCTCGCCGGCGGTGAGGGTGTAGCTCATGGCAGCAGGAAGTCCCCCAGACGGCCCATCAGGTAGGAGCAGTCGCACGGCCTGCCGACGCCGGGGCAGCGGCCCCGGTCCGTGAACTGCCAGGCGAAGACGGTCGCGCCGGGCGTGGGCGGCACGGAGGCGCGATAGGCGGCCAGCCAAAGCGCGTGGTCCGTCGGGGCGCCCAGCGTGTCCCGCCAGAAGGCCCAGGAGGCGTAGAGGATGGGGCGCTTCCCCTTCGCGGCCAGGATCGAGAGCGCCTCGCGCGTCTCCGCCCCGTCCAGGCCCGGCGCCTCCGCGTCGATGATGGGCCGGATGTCGCCGGACGTGAGCGCGGCGGTCGCCAGGAAGTGGTCCATCTGGCCCGGCACGTCGTCCGGGAGCAGGTAGTGGTAGGCGCCCAGGGGCAGTCCCACGCTGCGGATGCGGGCGGCGAAGTCGTGGTAGGTGGGGTCCACGCCGGTCGTGCCCTGGGAGCACTTGGTGATGACGGCGGGGCAGCCGCCCGCCTTCACGGCGTGGAAGTCCACGTCCGGTTCGTAGTGGGACAGGTCGGGAATCACGAGTGTCATGGGTGTCCTTTCGCGCCTCTCAGGAGGCGACGTCGGTCGAGCGGTCCGGCTCGGTGGTGCCGACGGGGAGGATGCTTCGCGGCAGGTCGGCAGCGGTGAGGTAGGTTCCCGGAGGCAGCGGGGCGCCGGGAACCCGACCCGTCGGGTAGGCGATTCTCTGGGCGGCGGCGGCCTGGTCCTGCGGGATCGGTGGCGGCGTCGGAATAGCCGGCGGCGGCGCGGTCGGCTGCTCCATGATCCAGGGCGCGCGCGTCTTGTCCACATCGTCCTGCGGGGTCGCTGCGGGCGGCGTGGCAGGCAGCAGATCGCGGATCGCGGCGACGAGCGCCCTCGCGTCGAGGTGGAGTGGTCCGGCGACGCTCGCGGGGGCGCCGCTCAGGTATTCGGCGGCGACCGGGAGCGCCTGCTGGACAACGGCCTTGTCTTCCGGCGGGACGAAGCCGGCGAACTTGTCCAGGTAGGAGCGGCAGCCGCCCGCCAGGATGGTCGCGCAGGTTCCGGCCAGGGCGACGACGTCCGGGTCCACTGGTATGTGCCGCGCCTTGAAGACGACGACCATCACCACGAGGGCGATCATGGCGCTCTGGACCAGGAAGTTGACGACCTGGGACGGCGTGAATTTCTTCATACGGGTTTCCTTTCCCGCCGGCGTTTCTGCTCGGCGGCGGCGAGGTCCACCACGTCCTCAAAGTTGAGGTCGAAGGTGGCCCAGATCACGCGCATGGCCTCGGCCTCCGTCTTGTGGAGACGGGCCTCGGCCATGTAGAAGTCGCGCTGGGAGATGGCGATGTCGTACAGCGTCTTGAGCTGCGAATAGTTCTGGCCCTCCTCCTCGTTGTCGATCTTGCGGTCGGCCTGGGCGCCGCCGAGCTTCGCCTCCTCCTGGGACTGGGCGAACTGGAGGAAGCTCATCTTCATGTCCGCCTTTGTCTTGAAGGACAGCAGGATGACGGTCAGGAGCGAGGCGATCCCCGAAAACGAGCCGGCGACGGCGAGCGCCTCTTGGAATACTGGTGGCATTGCGGAGTCCCGTCGTTCGTGTGGGACGAGAGTCGGGCGTCATGGCGTCAGGCCCCCCTTGGGCCGGGCGGCGAGGGTCAGTTCCGCCCGGCCGTGCGGGGGGTCGCGGAGGCCAGGTCCGATGCCATCGCGCCGAGGTCGTGGCACCGGGACACGATCAGGCGGGTCTCGCCGAGGTCCCGCGCGCCCGTGTCGCCGTTGTACTTGACGACGCGCTGGCCCAGGCCGACGAGGGTGCCGAGGGCCAGCGCCCAGCACATGAAGAACCAGGGCGAGGCCGGGCAGCCCAGGTGGCCGCGCGGGGCGCCGAACGAGATCACTGTCGCCAGGAACGGCCAGAAGAACGTGTTGGCGATGAGGGGGCCCACCTGGAACTTGAACGCGCGCAGGTGGAGGCCGACGGCGTCGGCGACCGCCAGCGCCCCGACGGCGCCGATCCAGAGCGCCGTGGACCCCTGCTGGTGGAAGCTCCGGTAGAACGCCGGGAACGTCGCGAACAGGTGCGGGCAGAGCAGGAGCGGGATGAGCCAGCACGATTTGGCGGACAGGTTCAGCAGCAGTGTCGCGTTGGGTTTGGTCTCGACGAGCGCCTCCTTCACGGCGCTGGCGAAGGTTGTGACACCGGACAGCAGCGCCTTGACGAAACGCCGCGCGCCTTGTTTGAGCATGGCTTTCTCCTTTGACATATATGCGTATATACGCAGAATGAACACAGTTTACACTATTTCGCGCCGAATAGTCCAGTCCGGTTTCGCCATTGTCCGAAACCGCGAAACGGGATGGGTTAGACGTAGTAGGAGGGCAGCTGCGCCACGGTGTAGTAGATGCCGTTCGCGTCCGTGACGACCCCCCCGGCGTTGATCGCCGCTACCGCCAAGGCGCGGGAGGGCGCGGACGCGGCGTGAGTGAGACCCGCAGCAGGGGCGTAAGACATCCCTCCCATCCCGTCTGACCAGTAGACACCGACATAATTCGCTGGCTCGGGGGCCTGGTACAGACCCGGCTCGACCTCGACCGCGTCACTGTGAGGCGTCCCGAAAATCCCGCTTGGATTTTCCACCCGGTACGTGATCGTTGTCAGCCCCGGAGCCGCGATTAGACTGATAGTGGACATAGTTTTTCTCCCTATACAATTGCGCGAATAACAGGGTCCTGCACCCAGACCGTGCCGGTCGTCGCCCCGTCGTGCAGTCCCAAAAACAAAATTGCGTGGTGGCAGCCCGGCATAATCAGGGCCCTGAAGCGTGTCTCCGTCCAGTCCCAACCGCCCTGCCCGGCATTCTGTTGCACCGTCAAGCCGCCCACTTTTGCGCCCGGCGAAAGAGCCGAGTAATAATCGTTGCCGTACTGGACGACCGCATTGTTGACATCAAACTGGTACAGCACCGCCGCCGCGCCCAGGACCGGCACGGACGGGCTGACGACGTTTTGCGCCTTGCTCCACACAGAGACTTCGACCACGCCTGATAGGGGCGACGCCAGCGAGTGCATCTGACGCGCGCCGCCGTTCGGCGCATCGGACAGCGCGTTGACGACCTGCTGTGTCCACATCCCCGACGACCCAGAACCCGCCGCTTTAACGACTTTGAGGGCCGGGCGCACGACGCCGTACCTGTCCGCGAGTGACTCCACCGTGAACACGCTGGCTGCGTCGCTGTTGGCCCAGGCCCAGGGCGCTCCCACTGTCAAAACGCCGGTGCTGTCCCGCGTCCACGCCTGTTCCAACTGCGCGTTAAACAGCAGGTTTTCGTCAGAGCGCAGCAGTTCAATCGCCTTAAATTCGCTGACGTAGCAGGTGTTATACTGACTGAGAATGCCGCACGCGCCGTACCAGGGCATGAGGCTGCCCGTCGCGTAGTCGTTGTCAATCGGAAACTGCACGGCCCAGTCCGGCTCCGCCTGTCCCACGACCCAGGTCTTGGCCCGCGCCACGTTGCCGGTCACGCGCAGTCGGAAGTAGCGATAGTTGGTTACGTCAGAAGGGGCGGGGTCTTGCACATAGGAGACGTTGAGGCCGTTCGTCGCTGAAACGCCAGAAAAGTTGACGCCTGCACTGGCCTGATGGTTGGCAAATATCCAGTTGCCCAGGCCCGGCACGTCGCGCCCGAAAGCCTGGGGCGCGCGGGTCGGGCCGAACGTCCCATCATTGACTTCCCTATATTTAATCCGGACGTCGAAGTCCTTGAAATTCTCTGTGGTCCGCAGTGTCGCCAGCGTTCCGGCTGCCGTGTTTTGGATCGCCGGAATAGAGGCGTCGGTGACGTGGCTGAACCCGACCAGTGTGAATTGCGCGGCGTCCAGCGTGGTGTTGGAAAAATCCGAGTAGATGAGCCGCCCGGTGCGGTAGGACTCGGCGGCGCGGCTGCGCCCGATGGCCGCCGCGACGCCGGGCAGATTCGCCAAAGTGAAAATTTCTGCAGTTGATCCGCTTCCAGACATTGTTTATCCTTTCAGTGTAGGCATTGACACAGCGTGTAAAATGTGTTTTAATCCGTTTATGCTCTTTCAGCCGCGTCGTCCTCGCATCGTCCTGGGTTGTGTTGGGGACAGCCTGATGACCCACCCGGCCAGTCGTTTCACCCAATCACCGTCCGACCTGATGGCGCGGAGGCTCTCGTCTCTCACAGGCTGTCCCGTGCAGCTGGTCCAGAGGGCGCTCCACAACACCAACACAAATCATTGGCTTCCAGAGTCTTCCGATGGGCTTTTGGTTGCCGCACGTGAGGCGTTTGTCGCGCAGGGCGTACAAATCGTTAACCTCATGCTTGGCACAGGTGATGCCTACTTCGATGTCCTCACGCCGCCTGCGGAGTTTGCCGCACGAATGACCACCATAATCAGTTACTTGCGAGAGGGGGGCATGACGGTCGTACTGAATGCGCCCCCGCTTGCTTATAATCCGCCGTCTGGCTGGAATGACGCCAGTGTGGCTCGCCTGATGGAACTTCATGCTGCTTGCGTTGCTCTCATGGAAACCGGCGCAGTTTGGCCGGGCGACACTACCTCTCTTGGCGTATTTCAGCAAAACCTCGGACATTACACCGACGACGGCATCCACCCTAGTCGTGCGGGCCGCATCGTCTTGGCCCGCCTCTGGGCGGAAAAGATCGCGGCGGTTTCCCGATGTTAAACAGATTCCCCGTTTAGGTCGGCGCCGTGTATGCTGTCATCTTCCCGCCGGCGCCGACGGTCAGGCTTCCTGCCGTCCCTCCGCTCGTGAGTTTCGCCAGGGCGACGGTCCCGGTGAAACCCGCCGCCGCCTGCGCCTCGATGGCCTCCAGCCGGGACAGCAGATCCGCATAGGCCCCGTGCAGGCTGCTCGCGTGCGCCGCCGTCACCTCGCCGGCTGCCCCCGCCCAGGCCGTCCGGTCCGCGCCCGTGACGTGGACGCCCCCTGCAGGCGTGTAGGCGTCGTGCAGGGTCGAGTCTGTGTCCGTGCGGGGTTCCGTTCCCCAGTAGCCACCGGAGCTGTTGCCGCTGATGCCACCGCCCACGGTGCCGGCGCTGCCCGAACCGCCCCCGGAGCCGCCCCCCAGATTCCCCAGGTTCAGCCGCTTCTGGATCTCGTACAGGATATTCGCGCCGGGGTCGGGCCGCTCCCGCTCGGTCGAGATTTTCACCTTGTACGAGCCGTCGTAGGTGTGTGTCAGCATGACGATGGGCAGTGCCTGGCCGCCGTCCAGCACCTGCCCGTCCGGGCCGCTCAGGGCGACCGCCTGGCCGCAGCGGAACACGCGCGGGTCGTCCACGCGCTCGAAGACGGGGGAGACGGGCGGCAGGGCGTTGGCCTCGAAGACGGCGCGGGCATACGCCTGGGCGTCGGCGATGGTCGTCAGGCTGGTCTCGCTCACGATGTCCACGTGCTCGCCGTATTTGGCCGCGCTGCCGGCGATGGAGATGCCCTCGGCGCTGGTGTCCGCCGCGTAGAGGTCCGCCGCCTTGATCACGGCCTGGAGATTACCGTCGGGGATGAACCACTCGGCGTCGGTGGTGTAGGCCGCGATGTCGCGGGCGCAGAAGGCGTCGAAGATGATCGCGCCGTCCCCCCGGAACGTCAGCCACGCCTCGCCCTTCACCGCGTCCGTCGGCATGGTGTAGGAGGTCGAAAAGAACTTCCAGCCGGCCCAGGTCTGCCCGGCGTCAATCGAGAACCGCACGCCGTCGCCGGTCCGCGTCCCGTCGCTCTTGTAGCCGTGGATCTCCAGGAACATCTTGCCGTTCGAGGTGACGCCGGGCGGCAGTTTGAGCCACACGCCGAACATGATCTCCTGGCTGGCGATCACGTCGTAGCGCAGGTTGTTGACCGTGTGCCACTGGATGTCCTGACCGTCCACGTCCTCCGACGTCTGCGACACGAACACCCCGTAGCCGCCGTGATAGGCGTCGGGGTAAAGGTAGTTGACGCTGAGGACTTCCGCGCTGCCGGCGGGGCGCATCGCCCACTGGTCCTGCCCATTGGCCGCCGGCAGGAACACCTCCATCTCGTCGAGCAGCAGGCCGCCGCTCCCGGTGCCGACGCTCGCGATGGAGTCGAGCGTCGCGGACAATCGGATCTGCGCGGCCCCGGACGGCGCGCGGACAGTCTTGTAGTAATACTCCCAGACCACCGAGGGCGGGGCGATGCCGGAATAGTTTTCGGTCGCCAGTGTGGAACCGCCGCCGTCCAGGAATTCGAGACTCATGGTGCCGGAGACGGCCTGGTCGTCGAGTTCGCGCCGGAAGTGGCCGGCGAAGGTCACGTCCTGCGCGGCGACGGCGACGGGGTCCGTCTGGCTGATCGTCTCGCCGACGTGGTCGAGTTCCACCATCCAGTTCCCTGCGAAGGGCGGTCCTTCCAGCCCGCCGGCGGGTTTGGGCGACGCGCCGCTACTGAGGGTCCAGTCGGCGACGCTGGACCCGCTCACGATCTCGAATCCGGGGTTGCCGAGCAGGTTGGAGACGCCGTTGCCGGCGAACACGGGGCGCTCGAAGTCGCCGTTATACAGCAGGTTGGGGTATTTCGGAGAGCCGCCGTTGATGTAGAGGACGTTGATGACCTTGTCCGTCGCCTCCTCGGTCTCGCCCGACGTGGTCTTGCGCGACGAGGCCGGGATCACCCAGTCCGCCGACGACGAGACAGGCTGCATATAGAGGCAGTCGCTGAGGTAGTCCGGGTCGGCGGGGTCCGTGACGACGTTGCAGCCCCACACGGCCATGTTGGCGGCGTAGGTGACGATGCTGTTGATCGCGTCCTTCGTGGTCTGGCCGTATGCGTCGAGCTGCTCGATGGTCTGGCCCACGGGCAGGACGCGGACGGAGAGGTTCGGCTCGAAGGGTTCCACGGTGTCTGCGACCAGGTCGCGGAACTGCAGGGACACGTCGTAGCCGCCGTACTTGATGTACCGCTTCTGGACGACGTGGTTGCCGACGCGCAGCATCCGCCCGTAGCCGGCGAGCGTCAGGGTGGGGGGTTCGCCCAGGCCGCGCCGCCGGGACGTGATCTCGCCCCGATAGCGCGGCACGCCGTTGATCCACACTTCCACAATGTCCGTGGCGATGATGGAGGCCAGGTCACTGAAGGCCGCCTTCGTCTCGATGGTGAAGTCCGCGAAGCCGCCGTAACGGATTTCCTTCCAGGTCGGGACGCCGAGCAGCCGGCGCGGCAGGCGGCGGCGCGCGCCGGCCTGGCTCTTGACGAACAATTGGAACGTGACGGGCTGACTGGTGCTGCTCACGCTGTTTCCCTCTCACCGAACAAGGAGCGGTCGTGCGGGTTCGGCGTGGCCGCCTTCAGGCATTCCAGGCACGGGCAGCGTCCGTGCTGGCGGCGGTATTTGTGTGTCAGCTTTTCCAGCCATTCCGCCTGTTTGATCGTCAGATATTTGTCCGGCGAGTCGGTGCGCAGGAAGTCCAGCGATTTTACGAAGCGCTTGTCCCAGGAGGCGGGCTGGAACGTGCAGCCGGCCAGCGTCCGAATCTGCTTTTGCTCCTGCTCTGTCATGTCAGTACCACCGATCTTGCCAGGTGACGCTGGCTGATGTGATGTTGGAGCCGGCCCGGGTCCATGTGTTCGCGCCCGCCTTCAGGCGCAGGAACTGGCCGGGGAGGGACAGCAGGGCCGTCTTGTCCGCGCCGCCCGCCGTCAGCGTCTCCTGGAACGTGTCGGCGATGAACGTCCCCGCCGCGTCGGGCGTGAAGCCGAACACATTCCCGTCGCCGTCCGTGACCGTCACCGGCGAGCCGCCCGCGCTGACCACGAACGTCACGACCGGATCGGCGGGGCCGGTGCCCGCCGTCGTGACCGTGTTGGCCCCGTTCGCGAGCGCCGCCGTCGTGGTCGCCGCGCTGAACCAGGGCGGGTCGTCGTAGGCGGCCAGCGTCAGGCTGTACTGTTTCCATGGCAGGCCGCCCCAGGCGTCGAACTTGATGTCGCTGGACACCTCCGCGTTGCAGTAACGGTCGTCGTCAATGGCGAGCATCCGCCCGACGCCGGGGATGTGCGCGGCGAGGAAGGCGTCGCAGGCGGAGCGGAGCGAGGCGGGGTCGGTCGTGTCGGCGGCGACGATCATGCCGGCGAGCGTCAGGTATAACACGTCGAATAGCGCGCCGGACGAATAGCGCCCGCCCTTGCCGGGCGGGGTGCTCGTCTGGGTGCGGAACGTGAGCTGCGTCTCCAGGGTGGCGACGTTGTCGCCGTAGGAGTAGCCGCCGAAGGTTTTCGCGAAAAACGTTGTCATTGCTTAAAAACCGTCACGCGAGAGTAAAGGCCACGTCCAGCGCCCGCGCCAGGCGCTCGTGGTCGCGGTCGGTGTCCACGTCGCTGCTGTACGTGGGGTTGTGGATGTTCTGCTCGACGTGGATGGGCCGGGCGGACGCCCCGCGCGAGCCGCCTGTATCCATGCTGAACCCGCGCGGGGCCGACGTGCTGAAGCCCCGGTCCAGCGGCACGACCGTTCCGGGGCCGTCCGGCACGAACAGCTCCGGGCCGCGCTCGCCCACGATGCTCGCCATGCCCAGGGGCGGACGGCCGCCGTCCGCGAACATCCCGCCCAGGGCGCTGCCGAACTCCGCGCCCTCCAGGTTGCCGATGCCGGGCAGGAGGGAGCCGGCGGCGAAGCCGAGCAGTCCGCCGAGGATGCTGTGGCTCTGCTTCTTCTTGCCGAACGCGCCCAGGGCCGCCGCCGCGCCGTAGATGCCCGCCGCGCCGGCCAGCAGGTCGCCCTTCGCGCCCTTGAACAGCGAGGCGATCCCGCCGAACGGGTTTTTGCCGCCCCCGCCCATCAGCCCGGACAGGGCGTTGGAGGTGATCGTCGTCATCGTCTGGGAGACGGCGTTGACTCCGATCTGCTCCACGTCCTTCCAGAAAGAGCGGATGGCCGCTTTGGACCCCTTGCCGGAAAGCAGGCCCTCCACGAGCTGCCCGGACGCCTGAGACGCCTCCTGCTGCAAGCCGCCCCAGAAGTCGTAGCCGCCGACGCTGCCCGTCACGCCGCGCCGTCCGGGCCGGGAGCGGTTCCCGGCGTCGCCCGCGTCCAGCGCCCCCGCCGCCGTGGTCGTCAGGGGCGCGGACGGCCCCGACAGCGGCGAGACGCCGAGCGTGCCGCCCTGCCCGACGCTGGTCTGGACTCCGGTCAGCTTGTACACGCCGTCCGCCCCGGACACGTAGGTCGAGAGGGACAGGCTGAGCGGCGGCGCGGCCATCGGGATGAGATTGCCGCCGATCCCGGAGATGCGCGCGCTCTGACCCTCCGGCGTGTTGGCGAGCGCGGCGCTGCGGGCGGCGGACTGATTGGCCTGCCACGCGACGGTCGTGCTGAGGTCGTCCGACGCCTGTTTCGTGCGGTCCTGGGCGGTCTGGGCCTTCTGCTGGGCGAGTTCGGCGTTCACGTCCGCCAAGGCGAGCGCGTAGTTCTGGGCGGCTTCGGCCTGGTCCGCCGTTTTGTCGTTCTTGGCAATCTGGAGGTCCGCCGCCGCGATCCTGTTTTTGAGGTCCGCGATCTGCTGCTGGACGTTGAGTTTTCGCTGCTGGCCCTCGATGCCGGTCTCCCCGATCTCGGCGGTGGCCTCGCCCGTTTCCAACGCTTTTATTTTTAGCTCCGCGCCGCGCTTGATGGCTTCCTGGCGTTTGGTGTCTTCGGCGATGGTCTGGGCGGTGTAGGCATCCTCGCCCCGGAGCAGCCGCGCCTGTGCTTCGGAGGCGACCTTCAGGATGCTGGCGTAGAACTCCTGGTGTTTCTGGAGTCGCTTCTGCTCGGCGGTCTCGATCTTCGCGTTGTGCTCGGCGAGGTCTTTCTGCTCCTCAGACTGAATCTCTTTCAGCCGGGCGACGTAGACCGCGTGGGCCTGGGCCGCGTTCACCAGCTTGTCCTTCTGGTATTTGTCCCACGCCTCGGTGCGCTCGCCCGCGTATTTGCCTTTGGTCGCGGTGACGTACTCCTCGTGGAGTCGCTGCTGCTCTTCGGGCGTGGCCGGGCTGGACGCGCCGCCGGAGCCGCCCCGGTTCACGCCGTCGCCGGCTGCCGGCGCGCCGAGCGGGACGACCCACTGGATGAGGCGCTGGCCGGGCTTGGCGAGGCCGGAGCCGACGTTGTCCACGATCTGGCCGCCGGGGCCGACGAGCATGGCGTGACCGTCCGTGCGCCCGTTGTGGCGGCCCCACTGGTCGTTATACAGCATGGAGCCGGGCGCGAGGGCCTCGCCGGGAGAGTAGGCGTGTCCGATGCCGGCGCGCTGGAAGTTGTGCATGGTCTCCGACGCGCTGCCGGCGAAATACCGGTCGTAGCGGTGCGTGACGGTGTCCACGGTCTCCTTGACGAGCCGCTGACAGTATTCGCGGTACTTCTCCGCCGAGCCGTGGAAGTGGGCGTCCAGGGCAGCGGCCGCGACCGCGTCGCCAGTCGCGCCGCCGCCCGTCAGAACGCGATGCGCCGCCCCGGCCCCGGTCGCTGTGGTCGCGTGCAGGGCTGACGTGACGTTGCCCAGGTCGTGCTGCAAGGCGCCCATGCGGGCGTACAGCTCGTCCAGGACGGCGTCTTTGGTTTGGCCGGACCAGTCCTGCGTGACGCGGGAGTCCTGCGACCGGTCCAGGATGCCGCCGGTCGGGTGCATGGATTGGACGAGGGCGATCTGCGCCTTGACGTCCTCGACGCCGCCCGGCCCGTTGATGATCTGCTGCTGTGTGCCGAGGAGTCCTTGCTGTCCGCCCTCCTTCTGCATCCGGGCTAATTTGTCGCCGTATGCCTGGGCCGAGGCGGCGGCGTCGTCCTGGGCCTGGTGAATCTGGTTCCACCAGTAGATGACGTAGGCGGCGAACGCGCCGATGGCGAGGGCCAGCACCCCGCCCATCGCGAAGGTGGCGACGCCGGCGGTCCCGACGGCGGTCTCCGCGCCGGCCGCGTCGGTCATGGCCGTCGTGACGCCCTTCGTGCCGATGCCGAGGTCCCGCAGGTTGCCGAGAAGACCGGTGATCTTCAGTCCGGCGTTCACCGCAGTGCCGCCCACCAGCAGGATCGCCCCGGTGCCGAGGCCGAGCTGTACGATGGTGTCCTGCGTCCCCTTGTCCAGCTTGTCGAAGGCGTCCACGGCGCTGGTGACGTGCTTCGCCATCGTGTCCAGAACCGGGACGACGTCGGTGCCGATCTTGGTCGCCAGGACGATGAGCGTGTTTTCCAGCCGCCCCATCTCCGCGTTGAGCGTCTCCTGCTGCCGCTTGAATCCCTCCGTGCTGGGGTCCAGTTTGCCGCTCATCGTGTCGCCGAGCTGGCCGAAATTCTTGCGCAGGTCGTCCGCCGCCTTGCCGGTCAGGGCCATCGCGCCGAACGCGCCGCGCTGCGCCGGGATGATCTTGTTGATCTCCACCGCGTGGCCGCCCGTGGCCGCGTTGAGGTCAATCATCGTCTGCGTCAGGCTGCCGGTGCCGTTCTTCAGCCGCTCGATGTCCCCGACCAGGTCCACGCCGGTCGCCTTCGAGAGACGCTGAATCTCGGCGGTCGCTTTGGGCGAGGCGTTCGTCAGGTGCTGCATCACGTCGCGGATCTGCGTGCCGGCCTCGGCCATGTTCAGGCCATTCTCGGTCATCGTCGCCGTGATCGCCGCCGTGTCCTGGAGGGTGAGGCCGTACTTGCTCGTGACGGCTTCCGCGAGGCCGAAGTTCGAGACGAACTCCTCCATGGTCGTGTTGCCCTGAAGCTGCGCCTGGTGCAGCGTGTTCATGGCCTCCGTCGCCTGGTCCGCGTTCAGGTGGAAGATGTGCATCGTCTGCGACAGGACATTCGCCGTGTCGCCGATGTCCGCGCCGGTCGCCAGGGCGCTCTTGGTGGCGGCGTCCACGATCTTCAGGGACTCAGCCAGGTCGAAGCCGTGGTTCTTGGCCCGCATGACCGCCTGGCCGAGCTGGTCCATGCTCGCGCCGGTGTCCTGGCCGACTTTGAGGATGTGGGCGCGGAAGACTTCGAACTCCTGATCCGTCATCTGCGTGTTGTTGCGCATCTGGATCATCATGGAGTCGAAGCGCGCGGCCTCGACCCCGGCGGCGGCCAGACCGCCGAGCAGGACGGCCCCGCCGACTGTCGCGCTCTCGGCGGCGCTGCCGGCCAGTCCCCGGCGCCCTTCCGTCTGGGATCGCTGGTCCCGGATTGCCCAGGACTCGTCGCGGTTCTGCCGGTTGTCCGCCGCCACGAGCGCCCGGTCGCGCGCCGCCGCCGCGCGTCTGGCGGCGGCCTCGTTCTTTTCCTGGGCGGCGGTGTTGGCGGTGACGGTGTCGGTCTGGGCTTTGAGGGTTTGCGTGGCCGTCAGTGCGGTCTGTGCGGCGGCGCGGTTGGCCCGCTCCACGCTGAGGCCGGCTTTGGCGTTGGCTTCCTGGGCGCGGGCCGTCTGGAGGGAGGCGTCAGCCAGTGTCTTCTCGACGCGCGCCTGTTCCAGGGTGGCGGTCGCGGCGGCTTTGGAGGCGTCTGACACTGCCTTGTTGCCGGCGACCGATTGGTCCGCGAAGGCGCGCATGTCGCGCGTCGCGTTGGTCGCGTCAAATAGGACTTTTACGACGACATCAGCCAAAAAGTATTCCTCGTCGAATGGTCACGGGCCGGAGCGGGTCATTTTGCGTGTCTGGTTGCGTGTCTGGGAATCTGCCCCAGGTACGCCCGGATCTGCCGGTCGTCGTGGTCCTCGATGTCTTTGCCGGGATAGTAGTGCGCGAAATCCGAGAAGGCGGGCGCCCAGTTGTCCAGGCCGCCCGCCCGCGCGGGCGGCCCCATCAGTTTTTTAGGATGCCCGTGTTCTGGCGGTCAATCGCCCGGACGAGGCGCACAAAGGTCCCCAGGTCGAAATCGTCTTCGAGGTCCGCCTTGGTCACTTCCGGGTGGTGGCGGCGCAGGGCGATGAGGACCGGCTCGAACAGGGCGTCTATCTGCTCGTCCGTGATCGTCTCCGGGAACTGGGCGAGCGTGGCGAGAGCCCCCTCCACCGTCAGTGGGCGCCTGGTCAGGTCCTCTGCCTCCGGGTCGTGGCGCCCCGTCAGGCGGTTGAAGTTTTGCGCCAGCAGGTCGAGGGACACCGGGCCGTCGTCCACGCCCGACGCGGCCTCAGCGATCAGGATGGCCGGGCACTTGCGGAGCGCGGCGTAGCCGGCCTCCTTGTGCCGCAGGGTGAAAGGCGCCAGGTTATAGGTCGTGCCGCCGATCACGACGTCCTCTCCCCGGCCCCGCATGACGGCGAAGGTCGCGCCGGGGCCGGCGGCCTCGGTCGGGGTGGGGCTGTTCATCGCGGCGACGCGCTCGGCGTCCCGCGCTTCCTGTTCTGGGGTGCGTTTTCGCATGGCGGCCTTTCTACGGGAGCACGAGGCTCTGGACCCCGTTCAGGGGGACGGTCGTGATCACGGTGCCGGTGGTCTGCAGGGCGGTGAGGGTCTCCTGGTTGCGGACGCGCATTCGGAAATTCGAGCCGAGCGCGGTGTCGTGGTATGCCTTCCAGCTCACCTGCTGCATGATGGCGTCCGGCCCGGCGACCGGCTGCCCCACCTTCTTGTAGGAGGCTTTGGGGACGTAGAGGTCGAACTGGTTCTGGAACCCGCTCGCGTTCGTCTCGCCTTGGATCAAGAAGTCGAGCGGGATGGTGCGTATCTTCTTCAGGGCGCCGTAGGGGATCGAGGCCGCGTCCACCTGCCCGAAGTAGCGCTGCATCTCCAGTTCGGTACTGAAGTACATCGTGATCGTCCCGGTGTTGACGGTTTTGCCGACGTAGTGCGCGACGGGGCCCCGGTTGAGGTTAAGCACGTCGCGCGAATTCATGGTGCGAGAGAAGTTGATGGTGAACGTCTTCGCGTCCTGACTCACGCTCCCGGCGATGCTCAGCTGCATCTCGGACGGTCCGAAGGCCGGCAGCGGGTCGAAGCCGCTGATGTCCGTCCCGATGGCCGCCTCCGTCGCGTACTGGAGTTGGTTGAGCGCCCGGACCCTGTAATCGAATTCGGCGGGCGTGTTCTGGTCTTTGTCGCCGGAAATCGACAGGTCACTGGCCTTGCAGCCGGGATAGACGAAGAAGCTCGGCCCTTTGACCTGCTGGATGCTGTGCGGGATCTGCGGGTTGAACGTGTCCAGCCACACCAGGTCGTTGTACGAGGCGGGCGTGACGGCGGGGGTCGTCCCCGTCAGGCTCGCCCCGTTGGCGGCCGTCGTGACGGCGCCGAGCGAGGTGTCGTAGTTGATGGTGTAGGGGCCGCCGGCGCCGCCGGTGACGGTCGCCAGGCTCCCGCCGACGTTGGACAGGGCGCGGATCGCCGTCTGCACCGCCGCCGCCGAGACGTTGTAGGCGAGCGCGGCGGTGGTCTGCGTGCTGGCTTGGGTCGTGACCGAGATCGTGAACGTTCCGCCGGTCGCGCCGGAGAGCGTGACGAGCGCGCCGGAGTTCAGGCCGGGGTCGCCAAGCAGCATGGAGTTCAGCCGCGAAAGTCCCTCCGGGGTCGCCGTGGTTTTGAGGGTTCCGGGGACGTCGGACTTTCCGGGGACGCTCTCGAAATCGGCGGTGATGCCCCGGAGCGTCTCGTGGTCCGGGTCGTTGAATTCGATGCCGATGTCGTTGGTCTTGGCGTCAATGAGCTTCTGGGCCTCGACGGGGTTGCCGTAGGTGACTTCGCGCCCGATCCCTGTCTTGGACTGGACGCCCGTGTACGTGGTTGGCGGTGGCATGATGTTTCCTCTCGTGATCGTGAGCGGGACGGTGGTGAAATGGGACAGGCCGCCGCCAGTGGCGACGACATCCACGGACGTGCTTCCGAGTGGGAAGCCGAAGGGGACGGCCAGGGTGACGGTGGTGGCCGCCGTGCTGCCCGCCACCGGCGTGACGGTCGCCGGGGCGAACGTCGCCGTGATCCGGGGGTCGGGCGAGGCCAGGGCGAACGTTGTCGCGGCGCTGAAGCCGTTGGCGCTGGTCTCGGTGAGGGTGGTCGTGGCGCTTCCGCCCTGCGTAATGCTCAGGCTGCTCGGATTGGCGGCCAGTGAGAAGTCCGGCGAGGTCGTCTGCGGGCGGAAGTCCGTGACGGTCAGACTCCCGCCCGGGTTGAAGACGCCGAAGTGGTACACCTGGAGGTACTTGGCGGACACTCTGTCGCCGGTATTGTAGATCGTCCAGTCCGTCCCGTTCGTCGAATAGTAAAAGACCTCGCTGATGCTCGATGTGGGGCTGACGGCAATGAAACGACTCGTGATCGAAGTTACGGTGGCGACGGAGCCGAAATCCAACAGGGCGCAGATGCCGCAGCCGCCCCCGCCCGGAGACGTGTTGGTGTAGCCCGTGGAGGTGTCGCCGGGGGGGCCGTCGCCCAGGAGCGAACCGTCGAGGGCGAACGTGTCGGCGGTGAAATAGGGCGGGCTGATGACCGCGTTGAACGTCTGGTATTTATACGTGGGCATACCCGGCCTGCCCTTCCTGGGAGCGGCGAGAGTCAGCACAGGTGCCTGCCGCCGCGCGTGGTGTGGCGGGTCCGCGACGCGAAGCGTCATGAGCGCGGCGAGGACCATCAACCATGCGCAGCAGGAGAGTCGCCATCGCTTCATTCCGCCGAGACCGGCCCCGAAACCACGGTCGCCGGCGGACCCGGCGCGGCGTCCCCGACGGTGCTGCTGAAAAGCGGCGCGGCCCCCATCACCACCGGCGGGATGGGCGGTGCGAGGCCGCCGGAGGCTAGTTCTGCAGTTTCATCGTTCTCCGTAACCGCCTCGGCGGGGACGACTCGCAGGGTGCCACGCGCGACCATGCGCGCGGCCATGTCGCCCTTGATGTCCTCGCCGACGGTCAGCGGGACGCCCGGCTCCAGGAACAGCCCGATGACCGGGAAGTCCTGGCCGCTGTCCTCGATGTTGTACAAAAGCACCGTGCCGTCTTCGAGCGGCTCCGGCAGAGTGAGTTGCGTGTCGGACATAGTGATTGCCTCCTTGTGGCAATGTGCGGTCAGGTCTTGCGCTGCTGGCCGTGAATGACCAGGCGCAGGTGGGCGGCGAAAAAGGTCGGGTTCTCGTGGAACGTGATGTCCATCTCGTGCGGCCCCGGCTCGAACTTGAGGATGTTCCACCACTGGTCGCCCGGCGTCGGGTCCACCTGATAATGCAGGATCGCCTCGGCGAGCAGGGTGACGAGCGAACCGCAGAGCGTGGACCGCGCCCCTTTTGCGGCGGCCAGTTCGTCTGCGTCCATGCCGGCGGCGTCGGCGTCGGCGACGTTCGCCACGTAGACGGCGGCGACCAGGTGGGTGCGGATGTCCGCCTTGCCGACGCCCCTCCCGCCGAGGGTGTAATCCCGGATGTTCATGCCGGGGACGAGCAGGCAGATCTCAATGTCCCGCTCGGCGCTCACCGTGGTCGGGTCGATCTTGAGTATCGGGTGGGGGAACGGCGCGTCGGTGACGCCGTCCGTCGGGGCCAGGAGCGGGTCGGCGGCCAGCAGGGACGCGAGTCGGTCGCGGACGACGGTTCCGGGGCGCAGGGTGGGGGTGCTGCCGCTCACTGAGGGTTCTCCGAGGCGTCCAGCGCCTGCTTCCCAAGTCTCGTGACGTGGTAGTGCCGAACGGCCCGGAGGTCCCGGCACGTCTCCGTCTCAAGTGTTGCGGAGGCGCAGAGTCCATCGGCTTCCAGTCGGTCCAGCGTGACAATCGTGGCGCCGGTCGAGAGGCCGGAAGCGTTCTTGATGGCGGTCAGCGTCTCGGTCCCCGGTCGGACTGTTTGCAGGATTCTGCGGTCGGTGTCGTTCACGGATGGCCTCCGAACCGTTCGGCCAGGCGGGCCTCGTAGCCGCCGACGATGGCCGCCTCGTCTTCCGGCGTGATGACCATGAAGGGCCGGTCTTTTTGCAGGGCCGGCGCCCCCGGCAGTCCGGTCACGCCCATCGTCAGGCCGGTCGGCTCTACGCGGAAGGCGCTGTGGGCCACGCCGTCGCGGGTGGCGGTCGCCGCGTTCCGCATCCCTCCCAGGTCGGTCAGGGGCGGCGCGGTCTTGTCGCCTTTGCGGCGGCGGCGGGTCTGGGGCGTGACGTCCTTCCAGCGCCCGTCATCGCCGGTCGCGAACCGGTGTTCCGTGCTCGCCGCGATGACGCCGGCGGCGATGGCGGCGCGGGGCCCGTTGTCGGCCAGTTCCGTCTCTATGTCCGCGTACAGCAAGCGCGGCGCGCGGTCGTCGATGAGTGTTTCCAGCATGGCGTTCACGGTGTCTCAACGCAGGTAGCAGGCGGCGGCCCGATAGACAGGCACGCCGTTCAGTCGCTCGATGTGGACCGAGTCCACGTCGTAGACGCCGTCGGGGGCCGTCAGGACCGCCCCCTTGACGACGCCGGTCTCGCCCGGCAGGAACTGGAACACGGTCGTCACCTTGTCCGGCGACTCCCCCACGATGCGCTGGATGCGCTGCAGGTCCCGCTCGTTGGTGATCTTCACGGCCGGCGGCGTCGTGCCGTCCGGCAGGGTGACGGGACTGCCGGCGGACTGAATGGCGGCGGCGACCAGGCTGACGGACAGGGCGGTCGGGATCGGAAAGGTCACGGGCGGCGCTCCCTCAGGTGTTGATCAGGCTCTGGTCGTTGCGGTTCTCGTAGACGTCGAGCAGGGTGTCCACGATGCCGAAGAAGGCGCGGCGGCCCCGCGCGTCGCGGGACGGCCCGGAAATGGTGTTCGGGTTCCAGTCGTTCTCCGCGACCTTCAGGGCCGCGAGATAGGTCACGAAGCCGAAGTCCGCGCGGGCGGCGTCGGCCCAGGTGTTGCGGATGTCCGTAGAGTCTTTGCCGTAGACAAACTTGAACGTGCTGACCTGGAGTTGCTCGACCGGGCCGGTCGCCCCGCCGTATTTGACGTAGAATAACCGGATGGCGACCAGGTAGCCGAGTGCCTCGTTGAAGAACAGGAGGTCGTTCCCGGTGAGGCCCGCATACCCGGCCCCGGTGGGGTCGGGGTAGTCGTCGAACGTCGTGGCGACCAGGCGGTTGAGTTGCCCCAGGATGCGGGCGTCCGGGAGTTCCGCCGGCGTGAGCGTGAGCAGGCTGCGGACGAAGGTCCCGATGTCTCCCTCCCAGGTCGGCACGGTGGTCAGGTCGGTAATCACGGCGCGTCAGTCTCCCGCTAGGATTGCTGCGGCGCAGCCTGGGCCGCGTTCTCGGCGCTCTTGGCGACGATGGCGGCGATCAGGTCGTCCTTGCGCGTGAGCGTGCCGACATTCGCAACGCCGGCCTCTATCGCCACCCCCTTGAGTTGATCCACGGACAGCGTCTTGAGCTGCGCGACGGGGTCAATCACGGTCGCCGTACCGGCGTCTTTCTGGGCCGCCTGCGCGCTCGCAGTTGCGTCTTGTTGCGATGTCGTGGCTGGCGTGTCACTGGTGGCAGGTGTTGCAATGCCGGCGGTGACGGCTGCGGGTCCAGGCGGCGCAAAGGATGGCGCCGCAGGGCGGAAGTTCGCGGGGTCGTAGCCGCTCTTTGTCAGGATGGCGTCCACCAGGTCGTCGCGAGTGGCGAACGAGTCGGGGTCCGGCACGCCCTCGTTCGCGGCGATGTCATAGGCCTGGCGATACGTGAGCGTGTACAGGTCTTTCGGGTCCGTCATGGCCGGCGGGGGCGGCGCCGGCGCGGCACTGGGGGCCGGCGGGGGCGCAGCGACGGGCGTGGTGTCCGGGGCCGCTGCGGGGGCACTCCGGCCTTGCAAGGCGTCCCGCTGGGCTTGCAGGGCGGCAATGGTGGTGTCCAGGGTGTCCAGCGCCTGGGTGATCTGCGTGTCGTCGCCGGAGGCGGCGGCGAAGGCGGCGGCGGACGGCAGGTTCTCCACGCGGTGGATGATGGAGTCCCCGATCTTGACGGAGCCGCCCTCGGTGATGATTTTGATGCACTCGTTGCGCGTGTAGCTGAGTTTCAGGGCCATGTGTCTGCCTCCTGGCAGGTCGTCTGCCCTCAGGCAGAAACTGTCGTGGCCCGCAGGGTTGACTCCCCTGCGGGCCGTGCCGGGCCGGCGTCGCTCCGCCCGGCGTCTGTTACTCCGCCGGTTAAATGATGGCCGGCTCGGTGATCGGGATCGGGTCCACGACCGCGCCGACGTTGAGAATGCCGGAGCACTGGAGCATCTTGCGGCGGGAGAGGCCGCGCGCGACGCCCCAATAGTTGATGCCCGGCGGGTTCAGGTTGGAGTTGGCCGGCGCGGCGTAGGCCACCGGGCCGCGCTGCGGCTTGGCGAATCCCCCGATGACGCCCGTGGGGATCATGGACGAGACGGTCGTTTCCGTCACCTCGCCGTTGGCGAAGTCCCAGGCGTTGGCGTTGTTGTCCATGCCGGAGTCGGTCATGATCACCGTGCCGACCGACTGGAACGGGTAGGAGAGGAGCGTCCCGTCCGTCTGCTGCTGCCAGTAGCGGCTGTCGTTGAGTTCCACGGCGACGCCGGTCACGGACTCCCACAGCCCCATCAATTCTTTCAGGCTGTACTGGCTGATGTTCGTGAATGAGACGTTGGGGGCCAGGTACATCCGCGCTTTGGCCTGGAACTCGGCGGTGGCGACGGCGGCGCGGAAGGCGGCGGTGGAGAGGCTCATCCGGTTAAAGACGATCCCGTAGCGGACGCGCCCGACGAGCAGGAGCGCCAGCACGTCCCCGACGGGGGTCGCGTTGACGGGATCGGTCCAGGAGACGCCGGTCGTCACCTTCAGGTCGGCGGGCATGCCGAAGGTGCCGACGATCTTCACGCCGAGGCGGTCATAGGTGAAGGTGTCCGTGAGCATGGCGATGATGAGGGCTTCCATGCGCTGGCGGACGCCGAGCAGCAGGTTGTCCAGGATGCCCCGCTCCATGTTCATGGTCAGGTTGAAGTCGTCGCCGGGGATCGGGTTCATCGCCAGCTTGCGGAGCTGGTTGATCTGCTCCTGGGTCAGCGCCTGGCCGTGCTTGAGGTTCGGGATCTTGTAGGTCTCGAACGACAGTTTGCCGGCGCTGTAGACGGCGGCCTCGGAGTCGTCGGCGACGATGTCCGCGATCTGGATGTGGCCGAGGAAGCGGCCCAGGATTTCGTCGTCGGTCGCGTCGTTGACGACGGTGCGACCGAGCCAGGTCAGCGTGGAGGGGATGAGCCGGACGTCCTGCAGGCCCTTCATCAGCCCGTTAATGCGGAGCGCGGAAAGCGGAGAGAGCGTGTTTGCCATAGTGATGTCGCCTCCTCGGCGACCGCAAGGGCCTTAAGACTGGGTGTATTCCAGCAGAGGCAGGGCGGCCTCCAGGTTGGCGAAGGTGGGACCCGCGGCGAGCGAGTTCGCGGTGGTGTTGGCGAGCAGGCGGTCCTTCCAGACCTTGCCGCCGGTGATCGTCTGCGGGTAGGTGTTCTCCGCGCTCACGAGCGGGCCGGGCTGATTGTATTGCAGCGTCGTCACGTTGACGATGCGGGCCGTGCCGCGGGCGAGGACCGCGCGGCCGTCGGTCGCGTTCGGGTCATACGGCCCCCACTTGCCGACGTTGCCGCCGGCGGCCGTGACGGCGACCGTCGCGGTCGGCTGGGCGCCCGCGCCGGTGAGGCTCGCGCCGTTTCCCACAACCGCGACCGCGCCGAGTGTGTTTGGGAAGACGATGGTGTAGGGTCCGCCCGCGCCGCCCGTGACGGTCGCGTTGCCGGCGCCGACGTTGGACAGGCCCTGCAGGGCGGTCTGCAGGGCCGCCGCCGCCGCGTTGTAGGCGATCCCGGCGGTGGTCTGCGTGCCGGCGGATGTGGTCACGGCGACGGTGAAGGTGCCGCCTGTGGGCGCGTTGTTCAGGGTCAGGACGTCCGTCGCCGTGACGCCGATCTTGGTGAGTACCTGGCCGAAGCGAAGCCCCTTCTGGCCGTTGCGGATGATCGTGTCGTCGGCGAGCGTGGTGTCCTGTGTGGCGGCGGCGACGGTGTTCCAGTCGACGGTGGTGCCGCCGGTCGGGAATACGGGCTGGCCGTCCGACGAGACGCGGACGTCCCTCCCGGTAACCTGCAAGAGTGTGCGACCGAACATAGCGTGTCTCCTTGCGCGGCGGGCGCGCTGGGTTCAGAAAAGGTGTCTCGGAAGAAACCTTCCGAGACATTCAGAGTTTTCCGAAACTGCGAAGGGACGTCGCGTGTCCGGTGGGGCGAGTGCGGGCGGGCGTATTAGACGCCGAACAGGGCGGGTGCCGTCAGGCGTGGCGCTTGTCACCGTTCAGGACTTTGCCGTACTCGCGGCCCTGGGCGATGAAGGCGGCTTCGGTCGCGTCCGGGGTTCCCGCGCCGACGTGGACGGCGACGGAGACAGTCCCGGCGGGGGCGGTGGCACCGGCAGGCTGCGGCGTGATGCCGCTGAGTGGGTCGGGCAGTTCGGCCCCGGCGCTGGCCCGCTGCGCCCCTGTCGTCTCGGTGATGCCGAACGCGGTGTTGGCCGCGTTCTTGTAGGCGTCCCGCTTGGCGATGAGGAGGGCGACCGGCAGGTGCTCCAGGCCGGCGGTCATCTGGGGCAGTTTGGCGTCCCCGACGCCGTCAATGGCGGCGCAGCGGGCGGCCTGCTTCTTGACGTCCTCCACGAGCGAGGCGCGCAGTTCTTTGCCGTCCTGAGCCTCGGCCTGGAGCGAGGCGAACGTCTCGGGCGTGGTCACGCCGGCGGTGGCGGCGATGGCCAGGAGCGCGGTCTGCGCGGCGGTCGGCAGCGGGGCGAAGTTGGCGGGCGGCGCTGCGATCTGTGCGGGCGGCGCGGCGCTGACGAAGCCGAGCGCGGCCAATGTGCGATGGATGACGGATGTCGTCTGAGCGTCTTCGGGATTGTCTGCCATGCGTGGCTCCTTTTTCTTGGTACGGTCGTTGGTGTGCGTGGATTGGACGAGTGCGTCGTATGCCTCTGGCAGCGTCGAGATGGCGTCGATCAATCCCATCTGCAAGGCGACGGCGGCAGGATGGATGCGCCCGTCAGCGATCTGGGAGACGTCGGACGCGCTCATCCCGCGCCCGGTGGCGACCGCATTGACGAAAGCGTCGGTCATTCCGTCAATCAGGCTTTGGAAGTAGGCGTCTTCCTCGGTCGTGATCGGGAGGCCCGGAGCGCCGACGCCCTTCATGCTGTGCGGGTGGCGGCTCCGGTACCGCTTCATCTCGACGCCCTGGAGCGTTGCCATCCGCGAGAGGTCCGGGACCAATGAGACCGCGCCGATGGAGCCGATGTGTGTGGCACGGGCGGCGGTGATGGATGTCGCCTGAGACGCAACCCAGATGCCGGCACTGGCGAGAAGCCCGTCGCCGAACACGTGTAGCGGTTTGACGGCGGCAAAGTCGGCGAAGGCTTGGCCGGCTTCGTCGGTGCCAGTCACGGTTCCACCCGGCGTGTCCATGATGGCAAAAGCGCCCTTGACATCCGGGTCGAGGCGCGCGTTGTTGACCATTCGGCGCACGGCGACGGTTGAGGTGCCGCCGCTGGACCACGGAACGGTCTTACTCATCGGGCCGGTGATGTGGAAGACCATGATGCCGTCCTGCGTCAGCAGGAAGGGTTTTTCTGCGTTCGCGTCGTGCAGCGCGACGTGTGGCAGATCACCGTGCGCGCGGCGCTTCTCGGCGGCCTGTATTTCGGCCAGGCTGAGCGCCGGGTTCGGGTTCTGCGCGCGATAATCGGCGAGCGAGCAGTTTTGGAAGCGCATGAGGAGCGCGTTCCCGGTGGTCTCTTCAATGGCCCAGGCGATGTCGAGCGAGGCGGGAATCGCCAATGCGGACATTTCTGTCAGGTTGTCCGGCAGGGTCTCCATGAAGGGTTAGTCGGCTGGCGTGATGTCCAGGTAGAACTCCTGGCCGATGTCCAAGTGGGCGAACACGTCCGGGTTGATGCTGCCGAGTTCCAGGCTGCCGGACGGCGAGGCGTTCCAAAACTTCGAGTTCTCGTGATTCGGGTCGCCGTTGGCATACACGGGAGACGCTTTGATCGTCGTCATCTTGACGATCTCTGACTTGGCCGGCTCAGTGTCGGTAGGATACGTGTATTTGACATATCCGCTCTGGCTGACGGTGTCCAGTTTGAATTTCGCGCGGACGGTTTTCTGGGGCATGGAACGTCTCCTGTGGTTGGTTTCGCGGTTTCGCCATTGTCCGAAACCGGATTGGCCCATCGGAAGGGGTCAAAATTTGGTTCCGATAACAAAGTTTATGTCCATTGAACGGGTGCAGTATACCACAGACGTATATAGGTTGCAAGCGGTTCCGGTATTTGACACGGAATATTTCGCAGTTTTCCTGTTCTGCGAAACTCAGGGATTGATGCCATGCGGTGTGTTGCGGAATTGGGTGAATCCGCACTGCCCGCAGTTGAGATCAAATCCGTTGATCGCTTTCATGGGGCCGCAACCGTTGGGGCAAAGCCCTTCCGTGATCAGGCGGTCGCTCTTGATGAACTCGCGTATTTGGCGCTGGTCTTCTTCGGGGTCGCCAGTTGAGGCGATTGCGATTCGTTCTGGGTCCACAGGTTCTCCTTATGGTGTTGGGTCGGTGATGATCCACAACGTCAGGTCGCCTGTGTCGTTTGTCGTCACCTTGCCGGAAAGAAGGTAGTCTCCGGCTGGCCCATCGGTCCCTTCGTGCTGCAGGAGGATGCGTCCCTTTGGTCGGAAGACTGTGAGTGCCTGCCGGAGATCGGATACTGTGATTGCCTCCGGCAGCGTCGCCAATAAGAACTTACCGTTCGTTGTGTGAACGTTGAATATCTCTTCGGCCATGTCAAGTTTTTCCTTTCTTTGGACTCTTGTGTAAGCCTTCAAAATCTGGTACAATGGGGCTGTAACGTCCTCCAACTTATGTTGGCCGGTCCGCCACGCCGCTTCCTACTCTCCAATAGGAAGCGGCGTTTCCGTGTCTGGCCTGTGCCAATTACCCCTCTCGTTTTATATCTAGTAGAGCCATGCGTATCATCGGCGAGGCTTGGGCGGGCATTGGTGGCGCCGGAGCGCCGAGACGAGCATCGCGATTTCGCGGGCCTGGCGCCAGAGGGACGCCTGGGCGTCCTTCCCGTCGCGCGTCGTGGCCTTCTTGACGACCTTGATCGTGTTGGGCTGGCATTCCAGGAGACCCCAATAGGCCGGCACGTCCTCCCGCTTGAGCAGGCCCGGCGGCGTCAGGTAGTAGCGATAGGTCCCCATGCCGACGCCGGCGCGGTGATGGGTCTTGTCCGCGTCCCGCTTGAAGTCCGCCACGCTGGCCTTGCACTCGACGAGCGTGGACGCGCCGCGCTTCCAGCCGATGGCGTCCGGGACCTCGCCCGCCGAGGTGACGAGTTCCGTCAGCACGACGGAGCAGCCGACCGAGTTGCGCAGCCAGCGCTCGGCGCGCAGGACCAGTTGGGCGTGTGTCAGGACGAGCGGCACGGTCAGCGCCTCCGATTCTGCTTGCGGACCTGCCGCCTGGTGGGCGTGGTCGTCTGGGCCGGCGCGGCGGCCTTCTTGTGCGGGGGCAAGGCCGGCGCGACCGGCGTCGGCCCCGGCTTCACGCCGCCCTTCCCGTCCGGGACCATCTGCGGCGGGGACGCCGGCGGGGCCTGGGCGTCGGCGACGGCCCCGCTGCCGGTGATGGCCTGGCTGGCCGTGTCCTGGGTCTGCCAGCCCTCGTCCCTCTTGGCGGCCTCGTTGGCGATCTCGATCTGCTCGGCCTGGGCGTCTTCGAGCCGGCTGATGGAGCGCGGGTTGGTGAATTCGGCCTCCACTTTGTACGCCAGGCCGAGCAGCCGCAGGTGCAGGCGGGCGGTGTCTTTGAGGGGCGAGACGCCCGGCGTGACGACGGCCTGCAGGGCGGCGGTGGCGAGTTCCCACTGCACGTCGGACCAGGTCTCGGTGCTGCCCTCCACGAAGGACATGAGGACGGGGTTCTGCTTCAGGGCGAGGACGACCCGGTAGCGGTAGATGTCGAAGATGCCCTCGACGTCGGGCATCTCCGCCGCCGAGCCGGTGACGTTGACCTTCGTGCCGACGCCGTGGAAGAAGGTGTCGTCGGTCTCCAGGTTGTTGAAGTTGGCCTGGAAGTCCTGGAACTGCTTCTTGACGGACGCGGCGATCTCCGCCGCCGTGCCGTACTGCTGAACCTTCGTGGCGAAGAGGATGGCGGCCTCCCAGTCGAACTCCACGTCGTAGCGCGGCATCCCCAGCCGGTGGAAGGCGATGGTCAGGTCGCGGATGAAGCCGAGGTATTCCAGGATCGGGGTCAGCAGGGCGCCGAACGGGGCGCGCCCGTAAGAGTCTCCGGGGAAGCGGTGCATGGAGTACCAGAAGAAGCGCGGCATGGGCATCGGGACCATGTTCGTGTTGATGCCGGTAAAGGCGTCGGGCGAGTCCTGCGAGGGGTTGCCCTGGCGCTGGTCCAGCACGAGTTCGCCGGTCGGCGCGCGGCGGAAGGACAGGGTGAGGGTGTCCACCGGGTAGGAGGCGGTCAGTCCGGTGAGTTCCGGGCCGGGGACGGCCTCGGTCGCGGCCATCGCGGAAAACAGGGTCATCAGGACGTTCTGGGCGAGCTGCTGGTCGAAGTCGCCGGACTCCTGCGGGCACTGCTCGAAGAAGGCGTTAATGGCCGCCGTGCCGTCCGGCGCTTCCTCCGAGTTGCCGTCCGCGTCGGCAGTGACGGCCTTCAGGCGCACGGTGCCGGGGGCGCAGCCGAGCAGCAGGAAGTTCCAGACGGCGTTGGAGATCTCCGGCACGGTGTCCGCCATGAGGACCAGCAGGGAGAGCGGCTCGAACTGAGCCATCAGTTCCACGCCGCCGAGGTGTGTCAGCATCTGGGCGACGCGGAAGGGGACGCCGCGCCGGGCGATGTAGCCGAGGCCTCCGGCCTGGAGCATGGAGCGGCCCGGCGTTTCGGAGACGCGCCCGGTCCCGGCGGCGCTGCTGCTCTGTAGTGCGGCGCGGGCGTCGGCCTGTGTCTCCGGCGGGCTGCTCGTCGGGAGCGTGTCGGTTGCCATGCGGGTCTCCTAGTGTGCGGCCAGGGGCCGCTGTTTCCAGCCGCTCCCCTGCCCCGACGCGACGGCGGCGGCGATGGCGAGCGCGAGTTCTTTCGGGTCGAACGGCGCGGTCAGTTTGTTGAAGGCGCCGCTGCTGCCGTCCACCTGGTCGTCGTTCTTGCAGCCGGGGCCGAAATGGACGTGTTCCTGGACGTACTCCGGCACCCACGCCGCGCCCTTCTTGAGATACACGTTGCCGGCCTTGGCCTGGGCCGCGAAGGGCTGGGCGCGGACGTCCTTCTTGCCGGTGCTTGGTTCGGCGTGGACGTCGAATCCGGCCAGCATCGTGATGGTGGCCGCGCTGCTGTCTTTGCCCGCGCTGCCGCCCTCCTGCTCGTTCCAGATCGCGACCGCTCCGTACAGGATGCGGTCCATCTGGGCGGTGACGAGCTTCATCTGTTCCCGGTCGCGACTGTCCCACTGGCCCCGGACCACGTCGGGGATGAAGAAGTTGCCGGCGCCGTCCGCCGCCATGAGCAGGCCGACGGTGTAATCCCCGCCCCCGGCGGTCGCGGCATTGTCCCACCAGCGCACGAAGCGGCAGCCGGCGGGGAGGGCATCGTAGAAGCGGAACCATTCCGCGTGGAACATCCCGCCGGACTTGGCGAAGGGCGCTTGCTGGTAGAGAGCCGCAAAGAAGTATTCGCCGATGTGCGCCCGGAGTGCGGTGAGCTTGCGGACGGGGTAGCGTTCAGGGCAGAGCGCCTCCCCCACCTCGCGCTCGTCGGGTTCTACAGTGCAGGTGTCTGGGAACGCTTGCGGCTCGCGCTCCTTGAGGGCCTCGAAGTTGACGATGTGCCAGTGTTCAGGGTCTCCGTCCGGTCCAGCCTGGGCCGCCGCCTGTTCCTCGGCGAGCAGCCAGCCGGACAGGTCGCTCTCGTTCCAGCGGGTCTGAATGACGATGATGGCCGCGTCCGGCTCGGCGCGGGTGTAGAACGTGGACTGGTACCACTCCACGTTGCTGGCCTGAATGACGGCGCTGGCCGCGTCGGCCGCGTTCTTGACGGGGTCGTCCAGGATGCCGAAGTGGAAGCCTTTGCCGGTGATGGGGCCGCCGACGCCGGCCGCCCACATCCCGCCGCCGGCCAAGGTCTGCCAGTGTTGGATACTGGACGCAGATTTGGAAAGAGCGCCGCCCGAATAGGCGAAATTCGTGCGAGCGGCCAGGCTGAGGGTAAAGGCGAGATCGGCGCTGTAGGAGCAGAGGCCAACGAACTTTTCGGGAAAGCGATAGAGAAGGTAAGCAGAGAACAGGCGGGAGATCTCCTCAGACTTGCCGTGGCGCGGGGGCATAAAGCAGAGGACGCGCTTGAGTTCCCCGTCGGCGACGCGCTGCAGGACACCGGCGAGATTCCGGCAGTGTTTGTACCAGACGTAACGCGGCTTGGTTTGTGAGACCCAATCCACGAAGGAGAGTGGCGGAGCTTCCCGCAGGGCGGATGCGTTGCCGACGGAGAGACCACGACCACGGGCCTCGGCTGCCAAAAGGCCTGTCAGAGCCGGGGACGATCCCGCCAAGAGCGCAGCGAGCGATGCGCCGCCGAGTGACTGAAGGAACGTGCGTCGTTTCATGGGCAATCTCCAGGCGCTGGATTACAGGCCTTGTCCGTTGGCAGCCAGCCGCTGTGCGATGATTTCCAACAGCTCGACCAGCCGGTCGTCGGGAAGCGAGGCAAGGTCAATTTTGTTGCCCCACTCCGCCGGATCACGGCGGGCTAGCCATTCCAACCGCGTCTTTGAGTCCTGGGTGGCGTCCTGATAGACAAGTTGTTCCAGCCGGGCGGCGCACTCGCTTTCTACAGTTGTGACTCTGTGCGCAAAGTGCGAAAACGCGGTGTCAAGCCCCGCTTGTTGGTCGGCAAGTCCGCGCTCCATCCAATCGTAAAAGGTGCGCCGCCCGATACCGTTGATCTCGGCAGCGCGCTTGCGGGTCAGCCCATTGCTGAGGGCGAGGCAGATCTCGTTGACGCGCTCCGGCACGATCTTGGTCGGTCGCCCGACACCTTGCTCGTTCGGCTGGGTGCCGGGGGAGGTGATGCCCTTGAGTATCTCGGAGAGAGGCTTGGGCCTTGGTGCATTGTCGTCTGCCATGTTGGAACGTCGGACAGAATCGCGAGACAGAATAGCAGGGGCCAGGACGCGCCGATGGATCGGTTCAGCCTGGCCCCTTTCTGGTGGGTCCTGATTTGACGAGTGGGGACGCCAGTCGTCTGAACCGCCAGTCCGGCGGAGGTGGTAAGCCGATCAGCGCCAATCACGGCTGCGCTGACGCCACCTCCCTTGTGTGGGAAGTCAAGGCTGGACTTCGGGAACTGAATCCCAGGGGGCGGCTTGCGCCGCCGTATCCAGCATCACATAGCGCAGCGGCCGGATTTGAACCGACGACTCCGGGTGTCGTCCCCGGCGAGATCACCGCTTCTCCACACTGCTATGGAGCGCCGCCCTGGAGTTGATACCAGGATTCCGCTGCTGGAAGCAGCGTGTCTTGACCTAGACCAGCAGCGCACGAGGGCAGGGTCGCGCGTCCCTCGCTCTCCTGCCGACGTATATATACCACAGGTCGGCATTCCTTGTCAAATGATTTGTGAGAGTTTTCCGAAACTGCGGAACCGGGGAGGGAAAATAATCGGTCAGGGAGTGCAAATAACGGTATTAAGCGTGAATATCTATTGACATATACGTATATATTAAGGTATAATATGAGTGTCAAACAAAGACACCCAATCCTTCCGACCAAGAGGAGCAGCGAGATGAAGACAGGAACCCAGACCGCGCGCAAGATCAAAGACCTGACGAAGCAGCAGTACGAGGCGAGCGAGGCGCTCAAGGGCGCCTACAAGAAAGCGTGTCTGGCCCAGGGGACACACTTCGAGGCCGTCCCCAACGTGTTCGACTGGGGCCACGAGTCGGCGAAGAAGGTGATCCGGCTGCAGAAGCGGTTCGATAAACTCATCCACAACCGGAAGTAAGAGGACTCCCATGAAGACGCAGACGCATAGCAAGGCCAGGTCGCTGAAGGTTTCCGAAATCCTGTGGGCCTGGGCGAAGTTGGAAGGCGAGGCGCCGGAAGACGCCTCCATGCCCTTCCAGGTGATGTGGTCCACGCTGACGAGTAAGCACGGCGAAGCGGCGGTCGAGGCGGCGCTTGGCACTTACGACAACGAAGCCTGGCTGAGAAGCGGGATGGAGGCAGCGGTCCAATGCAACTGAAGATCAACAACGAAAAAGGAGAGGTCGTGCTGGCCTTCACCGACAGCGACGAGGCGATCCGTCTCTTGGAGGCGGCTCACCTGGGCAGCCAGGCGCTGGGGCGGCGGAAAGCGGCGCTCATTCCCGAAGTGTCCGAAAGTGAGTTCCACCGGATCGTCTGCAAGCAGATGGAAGAGGGGCGCCATTGGGACGCTGCCTCGGTCGAAGTCCTGGAAGGCGCGAGTTTCTGAGACTACTGTCCGGCCCGGCTATTCGGTACCGAATAGCCGGCCGTTTTCGTGGGTGCAGCGGTGCCAAAAATAACCTGCAAGTGGTGTAAATAACTAGCGTTATGTGTGAATAACACTTGACATATACGTATATATCAGGTATACTATACTCACAATACTTCCGACCAAGAAGGAGACGACCATGAACACAACGCACGCGATCCAGCCGACCGGCACCAAGCGGACTCTGATGACCCGCAAGGGGCGCGAGGTTACGACGAGTTTCACGGACGATGAGGCGTTCAAGGCCTGCGGGCAGCTGACCGGCGTGAACTTCGCGCAGACGCTGGCCCATTACGAGTTCTTCCGGCTCAGCAGCGAGCAGTTGATCTGGTGCCACATCCTGGCGGTGGAGAACGCGCCGACCGGGGCGAACGCGGTGAAGGAACTGGGCGACGTGTCCGGCATCCTGGCGATGTTCGAGAAGGCCCGCAAGCACTTGCAGCGCCCGTCCTTCCTGATGCGGACGGCGGACGGCATTGATCTGAAGTTGTTCGTGTCTACCAGCGTGTCCCGGTTCCCCGGCCACATCTACGTCTACGAGGCGTTCTACGGGGGCCGGCAGTTCGGGCGGATCGACCTGGAAGGGAGGTTCGTGGCGACGAACTTCAGCACGGAGAGCGTGGCCGACCTGCTGGCCCGGCTCTCCGCCGACCCGGAGGGGGTGGCCGCCGAGTACGGGCGGCTCACCGGTCATTGCTGCTTCTGCAACACGGAGCTGAGTGATGAGCGGTCCACGTCCGTTGGCTATGGCCCCACCTGCGCCAAGAACTACGGCCTCAAGTGGGGCGTGGAGGCGGCGAAAGAGGCGAAGTCCATGCGGCTCGGCCAGCCGGCGCTGGAACTGGTCGCGGCCTAGACGGAACGGGGGCTGCGCATCCGACACGCAGAGAAAGACCGAGCAATGCGGCATGAATTGATAATCAAAAGCCTGCGCGACCTGGTGGCCGAATGTTCCTGCGGCCAGTGGGAGATGACGTCCCCCACATCGGACAGGTGGACGGACGACAATATCCGCCTGCAGGCGTCGAACGAGCATTGGCACCACGTCAGGCGCGCGCCGGTCGAGGCCGGCTACCAGGTCTGGTATCGGGGCAAGTTGGCCGTCGTGGAGCGCGTGACGACCAAGAGCGCGGTCGTCCGGTGGCTCCGGGAGTTCACCTGGCGCGGCAGGGTTCACAAGCAGAACCCGAATCACGACGAGGCGATGACTGTGCGGCTGGCAAGTCTTCGGAATTTCGGCGGATAAGGAGAGTGTCATGGGAGAACGAACCAAAATTGAGTGGGCGACGCATTCATTCAACACGCACGAGGGCTGCACGAAGGTCAGTCCGGGGTGCAAATTCTGTTATGCCGAAGCGCTGTCCAAGCGGTTCGGGCGGGACCTATGGGGACCGACGGCGGGCCGCAAGCCAATGAGTGAGGCATACTGGAACCAACTCGCCAAATGGGACCGGCAGGCGGCGAAGGAGGGCGCGAAGGCGCGTGTCTTCTGCAACAGCATCAGCGATCTGTTCGAGGGGCCGGAGACGTGCCAGGACCCGGAGGCCTATGCGGTCGTCGAGGCGGTCCGCAAGCGCCTCTTCGGGATGGTGACACAGACGCCGAATCTCATCTACCTGCTTCTGACGAAGCGCCCGGAGAACATCCGGCGCATGGCCCCGAAAGGCTGGCTGGCGGCCTGGCCGGAGAACGTCTGGGTCGGAACGAGCGTGGAGGACCAGGAGACGGCGGACAGGCGCATCCCGGAGCTTCTGCGCGTGCCGGCTCCGATCCGGTTCCTGTCGGTAGAACCGCTCCTGGGGCCGGTGGATCTGCAGCGCGTGAGAGTCAAGGACAGGCGCGACGGTGTCAGTTCCGGGTTTGACGCTCTGAACGGCTGCCTTTGGTGGTGCAGCGACCAGGGTGAATATGCCAACGATCACGCCGTCATTCACTGGGTCATCATCGGCGGTGAGAGCGGTCGCGGCGCGCGCCCGTTCTACATCGAGTGGGCGATGTCGATGCTGGATCAATGCCGTGAGGCCGGCGTTCCGGCGTTCCTCAAGCAACTGGGGCGATGGCCGGTGTCAAAAGCGAGGCCGCCGTTCCTGGGGTTCGATGCTGTTTTCGGGCCGGAGATGCCGGACGGCTACCGCTGGATGCTGAACGACGATCACGGCGGCGACTGGTCGGAATGGCCGGCGGCGCTGCGGGTGCGCGAGTTCCCGGAGGAGGCGAAGTGAACCAACTAGTGAAGTCCGGGCCGCTTCTTTTCCCTTTAGCGTTTGGCCCGGACGCCGTGCAGGTAGAGTGCAAGTTTACGCCGTTTTACAGTCATGTCGGGGACGCAAAATATCATCAGCATATGATTGAATTCCGAATGACGCCTGACGCTGGTCTGAGCGAGACCGGCTATCTCTGCCTTTTCGTCTACGTAACGCTCGCAAATGCGTTCGACAACCCTCAAAGCCTAGCGTTTGCGTTGCTGGAAAAAGAGTGGACTCAAAGGCGTATGGCAGGGAACCGGAGGACGAAGTGAAAGAGCAGGTCTTGACGGTCGCCGGGATCAAGCGGCGGTATGAAGCGCTCGGCTTGGGGTTCCAGAAGGCGCTCCACGGAGGGACGTTCTTTGACGCGAGTGTCGGACGCGGGCGCAAGTTCATGCGGTTTTCTCGGACCCAGCCGCCGGAGCCGGTCGGCTACGACACCCTGGAGGAAGCGGACGCGGATCTGCGCCGGCTGGAAGGAGAGCAAGGTGACGAAATCCGAGATTGAGACTGCCGACGTTGAGCGCCTAACAAATGAGCAGAAGAAGGCATACCGAGACTGGCTTGAAATGTACGAGCAACGTGGCCGCACTGGGGAGACCTTGCGGGCATTTGAGTATCTCATGATGGTCGAGGACGAGTTGGCAAATCGCCAACAGGCCAGCCGTCAACAGAAAGGAGAGTCGCGTTGAACAATGTCATTGTGACGGTCACCGAGCAGGACATCGCGGCGGCGCGGGCCGCGATCCAGGCCACGCCGAAGGGAAAGGCGAGCATTCACGGCTACATCTGCCCGGTCTCCCAGGCGATTCAGCGCGGGTTCCAACACGTCAAGTCGGTCTACGTCGGGAAGGACTTCGTACAGGTGGTCCTGACGGACGGGGCGCGCTCGGATTACGGGCTGCCGGACGAGGCGACGGACTTCATCCGTCGCTTCGATCAGCGGGAGCCGGTGGAGACTATCTCGTTCGAGATGGTCCGGGAGCACCACTGGGTGGACGTCAGGATGATTTGACGAGGAATAAGTCGGGCGGGCCATATGTCGAACAAATCGACATATGGCATTTTTGTGTCGATTAAGCGCGTCGGATTCGACTCTTTATTTTTGAGCATCCGATTCGGGAGCGCCGGCGGCCTCCTGTATCTCGCTCAGTTTCAGCAGCGCCAGGTCCGCCATGGCCCGGATGGCGACGGCGGTGTTGTAGACCTTCAGGACGTCTTTGGTCGTGCAGACGGCCTCAAAGAAGCGCGTGAAGTCGTCGTACTGGCCCAGGTAGCTCGGCCCCTTCTTCGGCTTCTTCTGGAGTTCCTGGACCAGTCGCCGGAACTCGCTGGCCTCGGCGGGCAGGAACAGCAGGTTGATCTCCTCATACGCCGGCGTCTTGATGGACAGCGCGGACAGGTCCAGTTCGGGCAACTTGAAGGCGTCGTCGGTCAGGCCGCTGTAGAGTTTGTGGTCCAGGTCCAGCGCGTCGTACAGCTCAAAGAGCAGGTTCGGATCGTCCTGGCCGGTGATCGCGTTGTGAGAGAGCTGCAGGGCGATGAGGCGGGACTCGTCCAGGAAGGAGACGATCTCCATCACCCAGAGCGAGGGCAGGCCGGCGGCGACGGCGCTTTCGGCGCGATGGTTGCCGCTGATGACGACCAGTTCCGCGGCGGGCAGGTCGCCCGGGCTGTCCGGCTGCCGGGCGCGGTTGTACACGAGCGGCACGGACGTGAGGACGCCGTCCTGGGCGACATTGGCCGTCAGGCGGCGCTGCTGCTCGGTCGTCATGTAGCGCGCGTTCTTGGCGATCTTGACCAGGCGTTTCGGGTCCGTCTCGTAGACGCGGACGCGCAGTTTGTCCGATTCGGGTGTGTCCGTCTCCGGTTTTTCGGTTTCGGGATTGTCAGGAACCGGGTTCGGGGGCTGAGGATCGTCGGCCACGGCGGCGGCCTTTCTCCGGCGTCGGGCCGGCCTGCGCCTGGAACCAGGCGTGGTACATCTGCTGCGGGGTCTCGGCGCGGACGCCGGAATGGTATTGCAGCACGTTCCCCTCTTCGGGGCGGCCGGAGGGCCTCCGCGAGACCAACTCGAAGACGCCCCGGTACTTCATGGAGACGGGCCTGGGGGTGAAGGCGGTCGTCGCAATGGTGTCCACGCGCTTCATCAGGCGCTTCTCAATCGGGCGGATCAGGGCCTGGCTGGTGGCGATGGTCGAGAGCAGCTTGGACAGGCGCATCTCGGATGAGGCGCACACGTCAGACAGCAGGTACAGGGAGTGGCCGTCGTCGCCGCGCTGCGGGAGCGAGTAGACCAGGCCACCGACGAGCATCCCGTCCAGCAGGACGAGGTAGTTCCACATGCCCGACGAATGGACGATGGCTTTGGAGAGGTAGACGTCCTTCAGGAAACTCATGTGGCCGGCCTCGGCCTTCACGACCTGGACCGCGCTGAAGGCGTGGAGTTTCGCGGCGTCAATCGGCGTGTAGCGGAACGGGACGGGCTTCGGGTGCAGGTGGCGCAGGCTGGACCGCCCGGCGCCGGCATAGGCAAAGTGGGGGTGGTGTCGGCCCTGGACGAACTCCACGACGGGCTTGCGGCCGGGAAGGAGTGTGTCCAGGACGATGCAGAAGGGCAGCCCGGCGTCTTCGATACGCTCTATCAGGGCCGGGAGCGAGGCCGGGTCAAAGAGGGGGTACGAGGGCGGCTCCCAGGCGGTGTTCTCCGTCAGGAACTTGTACCGATTCTCGTAGTCCTTTTTGTAGGACGGCGGGAACAGGGCGACGCCAGCCGTCTCGCCGTCCGCGCGGCGCGTGATGGCGTGGTCAATGTGGGCGCACAGGTCCCCCGCGAAGTAGGACGCGAGCGGGGTGTTCTCCACCTGGGCGGCGAGTTTCTCGGCGGCGAGGGTGAGGACGGTGTCAAAGTCCTGCTCAAAGTAGGCGAAGTGCTTGCGGGCGTAGTCGTTCTTGCCGGCATAGCGGCTCATGTCGTGGGCGACCAGGACGGCGGCGCAGCGGTCGCGGAGGGCGACGGTGTCTTCGGCTGGGCCTGCGCGCCGACGCTTCGCCAGCACGTCCTCCACGAAGGCCAGGCGGTCGGTGAAGGTGACAGCGAAAGGCTGCCCAGTCGCATAGCGCCCGATGGCGGTGGAGTACAGAGACACGTCGTTGGAGTGCAGAGGCAGGTCCGGCGCCGCCAGGTGGATCGTCTGTTCCATGCGGAAGGAGCCGGAGCAGCAGACAAAGCAGCTCCCCCACCCCCCGAACGGGACGACGCGCGCGAGTTGGGCGCAGAGTTCTTTCGGAATGCTGCCGATAAAAATGGGACGGCCCTCCAGGGCAGAGGGCGCGGCGGATTGAATGGTGAGAGTGATTTGCAACCGCCGCGCACTGCCTGCCGACGTATATATACCACAGGGCGCGGGGGTCTGTCAAACGCGGTTTCGGAGAACTGGAGAGACCGCGCGGGTGCGTCCTGCCTGACGGTGCGAAGTGCGCCGAAAAATACTTTGGCTACGAGTGTAAATAATGCGCTTTAGTGTGAATAAATCTTGACATATACGTATATATAAGGTATACTATCCTTAGACCATTTACACTTCCGACCAAGAAGGAGACGACCATGACACTCACTCTGCAACTGACGATTTCGGACAAAGAGACTGGCGCGGTCAAAGACGTCCTGCACCGCGATACCTATTTCCCCTGCCTCGGCCCCAAAACGGTGAACCGAATCCTGGCTCCGAAAGTGGCGCGTCTAACCTCCCAGTATCCAGGTTGCGTGGTCACAGTGCAGTTCCCCCGCATGGCCGACTAGACGAACCCCAACAGGAGCCGGAGCCTCTTCCCCGGCAAACCTTCCGACCAACAAGGAGACAGCAATGACGACCGAAAAGAATGAGGGGACAAAGACGGCGACCCAGAAGACCCCAGCGCGAATGGTCCTGGTCAGCAAGACGGTGGCCGGCAATAACGACCGAACGGTCTTCAAGCCGGAAGCCATTGCCGAACTGGCCGCGAGCATTGCGGCGCACGGTCTCATCCAGCCGGTCACGGTGCGACCCACAAAGAGCGGCTACGAGATCATTGCCGGGGAACGGCGGTTCCGGGCCATCCAGTCGCTCGGTTGGACCCATTTCCCCGCCATCGTCCGGGAGATGGGCGACGAGGAGGCCGCGGCGGTGATGCTGGCCGAGAACACCGGGCGCAGCGACCTGGACCCGATTGACGAGGCCCGCGCCTATGACCGGCGCATCAAAGAGTTCGGCTGGACGCCGGAGCAGGCCGCAAAGAAAGCGGGCGTGTCCAGCGCGCGGGTTCGATCCCGCCTGAAACTCCTGCGCCTGGAAGAGACCGTGCAGCGGATCACGCGGACCGGTCAGTTCCCGCTCGGCTACGCGCAAATCCTGGCCGACGCCGACCTGTCGGAACAGGCGCAGATTACGGCCATGCGCCTCTTCAATCAGCAGCAAAGGCCGACGCTGGAATGGTTCCGCGAGGTCGTCGTCAAGTTGATGGAATGCCGGCAGCAGACGATGCTCGAAGAGTTCGAGTTGGTGATGACGCTGGAACAGGCGGGCGACGGCAGCAAGCCGGACAAGAAGCGCCTCCCCCGCCCTGCCAAAAACCCGGCGCCGGTTCTCGGGGTGTCGGTGCGGGACGTCCTGGAGTTCCAGGCCCACCACTGGGCCGAGGCGAGCAAGGCGTGGAATTCGATCAACAGCCCGTTCATCGCCTACGAAGCGGACGCAGCGGTCGCGGTACTGACTCACTTGCTCGCCACCCTGCCGTCGTCTGTCCTCAATGCCGACGTCGTGACCGCGCCGGAGGCGGACGTCGCCCCGGCGATCCTGGAGTTCACGGCCCCGGCGCTCTCCGGCGTTTCCAGCGCCGGGGCCGTGGCGTAAGGGCTTCGGCCAGGGCAGAAGCCCTGGCCGATTTTCATTCCACGTCAAATAATCAAGCACCCCGGAGGGGCGGAAGGAGCGGAGAGATGGCGAAAGCGAAGTCGGCGAAAGCGAAGATGACGGCCCGCGAGGCGGTGATCGCGGCGCTGGTCAAGGAGTTCGAGGGGTGCTACGGGGACACGCCGAAGCAGCTCAGGGCGATGGTCGAGCGCAGCGTGTACACCGGCAAGAGCGACCCTGGCGGGTGGGCGCCGCGCGCGGAGTTCGTGATCCACACGGAGAACGGGCTGCCGCCGGGCGACTGGATCGAGGAGTGGGGCCGGGCCGGCGACGAGGTGAGCAAACTGGGCTTCCCGCTCTTCTTCGAGGCCGTGAACGGGGGCGTCGTCGCCGTCTACCGAGTCTGAGCGGCGAGGCGGCGGGCCGGTCAGCCCGCCGCCTTTTTGCAAACACCCCTTGACATATACGTATATATATGCTATAATGTTCATAGTTCAATAACACTTCCGACCAAGAAGGAGACGACCATGACGACCAAGACGGCGGGCCGAAAGGCCATGATCGAGATAGACCGGCGCGGGCCGCTGCCGGAGAAGGGGCAGGTGGCCCGGATCGGGCGGGACTACTTCCGGGTGGTGAGTTTCCAGCCGCCGCCCGACCTGTTCCGGGTCACGGGGGCGGGTTTCACCTACCCGGAGGACGTTCCGGTCTGCCAGCGCGTCCGGGAGGGCGCCCCGGTCGGCGAGCCGCTCCCCTTCCCCGTCTTCGGGGAGGTGGCCTGGCTCCCGGAGATGCCGGCGGTGGAGCGCCGCGCGCCCCGGAGCCGCGAAGAGTCGTTCCTGGCGAGCGGGCTGGACGGGGGTGAGAGATGAGCACGCCCTCGGCGGCAGGCGCCGCGCAGATGAGCATCGCCTTTGACGACGCGGGGACGTACCGCATCCCCGTGCTGCGCGTTTCGATGGTCCGCGAGAGGACGCTGGACTCGCGCTCCTGGAAGATCTCGGACCCGTCCGACGTGTACGACCTGGTCGGACCGATGATGGCCGGGATGGAGAGGGAGATGATTCTGTCGGTCCTGCTCGACACCAAGCAGGTGGTCCTGGCCGTGAACGTGGTGAGCATCGGCGACCTGGCGAGTTCCATCGCCAACCCCAGGGAGATCCTGAAGCCGGCGATCCTGGCCGGCGCGTCGGGGTTCATCCTGGTCCACAACCATCCGAGCGGCGACCCGACCCACAGCCAGGAGGACGTGGCCGTGACGCGGCGCATGATGCAGGCCGCCCAGATCATGGCGATTGACTTCCACGACCACGTCATCGTCGGGGACGGAGTCTGGTCCAGCCTCAAGCAGAAAGGCGTGATGTGATGGCGAAGTTCGAGACGATCACCGTGACGTACAGTGTCAGCCGGTGCTGCTCCTTCCAGAAGGCCGAAGTCGGCGCGTCGGCGGTCGTGACGCTGGAACCCGGGGACAGGGCCGAGGCCGTCTTCGCGGCCACGATGAAGCGCCTGGCGCCCCTGGTGGACGCCGAGGCCGACGCGGCCGTGAAAGACGCCTGTCACCTGGCTTCCCAGGGGCATTGACCGGGACGGGGGCCGCGCATCCTGCACGCGGAGAAAGAGGTCATCATGCCGGAAGAACTGGGCCGGGGGATCATGCGTCTGTCCCGCGAGGAGTGGGAGCGCTGCGAATCGCGGATCGTTGACCTGGTGCCTCAGAGGGCGCCGCATCTGACCAACCGGGTCGTCGTGGTCGTCGAGGGCGGCTGCGTCACCGAGATCGCCGTGGACGACGCCCACGGCCTGGACGTCATCGTCGTGGATCTGGACGACCCGGACCGGGGCGCGGTGAGTTACGGGACCTGCCCCGTCCACGAGCTGCAGGACGGGGCGCGGGCCGCGCTGGGCGAAGGGAGGGCGTCATGTCAGTGACGGCGAGCGCAACACCCGCCGACGGGCGGGAGGGCTGGGTCGTGCGCCCCCAGCGGGAGTGCGACATCTGCGGGGCGGCGTTCACGCCGACGAGCCGCATCCACACGAAGTGCTCTCCAGCCTGCCGCAAGGAGCACGACTCCCGCGTGGCGGCCCTGGCGCGCGACCTGCGCCGGTCCGAGCGGGAGGAAGGTCGGGCGGTGGGGGCCGGGCCGAAGCACCGGCCAGTCGCGGCGCCGGACGCGATGGAGGCGCCGCTCCGGGCCGGCGCGGAGAGCGGCGCGGCGCGGCACCTGGGTCGGTTCCTGATCGTGCGCTCGGAGCGCGGGGTGCCTGTCGCCCGCGTCGAGC
>CAZZVX010000004.1:0-36779 GCA_964657535.1 Armatimonadota bacterium
CTGCAGATGGCTGTGCAGGGAGACCGTGCGGACCGTCAGAAAACTCACCGCCAGGACGACGCAACCGATCTCGGCGCTGATGCCGTAGATCAGTTTGCGGATGTTCTGCTCTTGCCGCCGCTTTTCCGCCCGGCGGCCGGCGATCATATTGATAGTCGGCATGGTTTCTTTCTCCTCAAGCGGCCGCGACGGCCGGCTCCTTCGCAGTGTGCGCGTGCCGGGCCAGCGTTCCGTCCGACAGGTCTTTCAGGGCCAGGCCGACGCCGGTCGTCAGCAGGGGGGCGTTCTCGGCCAGGAACGAGGGCGCGAAGGCCGTCGTGTCCAGCGCGGGGTTGTCGAAGACGTTCCAGACTTCGACCGTCGTCCCCAGGCGCACCGACATATAGGCTTCCAGGCCGCGCAGCTTGGCGCTGCCGCCGGTGATGACGATCTTAGACACCGCGCCGCCGCCGGTCTCGGCGGTCACGCCCGCCGGCAGGTTCGAGTTGGCGGCGTCGGCGAGCTGGGACTGATAGTAGTTTGTCGAGCGGCGCACTTCGCGCAGCAGTTCGTCAATGACGGGTTGGATGGCGCGGGCCAGGGCGACTTTTTCCGGCTCCGCCTCGCCGCCGAGAAGAACGCTCATGTCCACCTCGGCTTTCAAGGTTTCCAGGTCGGCCCACTCCGACTGGGGCGAGACGGCCTTGAGAGCCGTGGTGAAGTTGTCGCCCGCGATGGAGATGTTGCGGGTGAGGGCGAACTGGCCGTCGGTGATGATGTTGACGTCAGTCGTCACCGCGCCGATGTCCAGCACGGCGAGGGTGACGCCGTCGCCGGGGCGCGTCGCGGACAGGTCCAGCAGGGCGCGCTGCAGGGCGAAGGCCTCGATGTCAATCGCGACGGGTTCCAGCCCGGCTTCGACGAGGGTCAGGACGCGCGACTCGACCATCTCGTTGGGCGCGGCGACCAGCATGACGCCCATCTTGTCGGCCTCGCCGGGGACCGGCCCGGTGATCTCGAACTCGATGGTGCTGTCCTCGACCGACGACGTGATGTACTTGCCGGCCTCGAAGCGGACTGATTTGCGCAGCACGCTTTCGGCCATGCGGGGCATCTTGACGTGGCGCACGATGACGCTGGTGCCGCTGATGGCGGCGACCGCGCCGTTGGCGTCAATGGCGGCGAGCTGCAGCAGGTCGCGCAGCGCCTGGGCGACGGCCTGGCGGTTGACGATCACGCCGTCGCGCACCGATTCGGGCGGGGTCGCGCCGACGGCGGCGCGGGTGATCTTCCAGTGTCCGGCGCCGCGTCCCGGCTCGGCCTGGACGACTTTAATCAGGCGGCTGCCGATGTCCACGCCGGCGACCGTTTCTTTTCCGAAAATGCGTGCTAATCCGAGCATAGAGGAACCTCTTTCGAGCGGCAACTAGGGTTGGGCGGTCGCCTAGCCGGTCCTGACGGAGCGGGCGGGGGCAGACACGCCGCGAGCGAAACTCTTACCGGTTTTGATTCTGGCAACTGGGGACAAAAACTAAAGGGGAATTTTCGGGAGGCAAACCAAGTTCACTCAGCACAAGGCGTGCCAAGAGGGCTGAGAGAAATGCGGGAAAAGAAAAGCCCAGGGGTTCAGCCCTGGGTACTCCCGAACGTCACGGGCCGGGCGGCGGGGTCGCCAGGGCGGCGGAGGACGGCGCGGGCGGGCGTGGTGGTCGCCACCTCGACGCCGGACTTGAAGACGTGGAGGCGGGCGGGCAGCAGGCGCAGGGCTTCGGCGGGCGTGGGGGCGTCGAGAATCAGGAAATCGGCGGGCTTTCCTTCCTCGATGCCGTAGTCATCGCTAACGCGCAAGACTTTGGCCGCATTGTGGGTGATAAGATCGAAGGCGTCCTCGATTTCTGGAGCGCCGGTCATGTGGCCGAGCAGCAGGGCGAGTTGGGCGGCGGCCAGCATATCGCCGCGCCCCAGCGGGAACCAGGGGTCCATAATGGAGTCGTGGCCGAGCGCGACGGTGACGCCGGCGGCCAGGAGTTCCTTCACGCGGGTCATGCCCCGGCGCTTGGGATAAGTGTCAAACCGGCCCTGCAATGTGATATTGTCAAATGGGTTGGCGATGACGTTGACGCCCGACTTAGCGAGCAGGCCGATCAACTTGAACGCATAGGCATTGTCATAAGAGTGCATGGCCGTGCAGTGGCTGGCCGTCGCGCGGCCCTGCCAGCCGTGCGCGACGGCGTCGGCGGCCATGACTTCCGTGAAGCGCGAGTGCGGGTCATCCGTTTCGTCGCAGTGGCAGTCAATGTCGCGGTCAAACTCTTCGGCCAATCTGTAGACAAAATGCACGTCTTCCACGCCTAAATCGCGGGTCGGCTCGTAGTGAGGAATGCCGCCAACGAGGTCGCAGCCGAGTTCCATCGCGCGGCGCATCAGGGCGGGGCCGTTGGGGAAGCCGAAGATGCCGTCCTGCGGAAAGGCCACGAGTTGCAGATGGCAGATGTCGCGGACTTCGGCGCGGACTTCCAGCAGCGCTCGGAGCGCCGTCAGTTCCGGGTCGCAGATGTCCACATGGCTGCGGATGTGCAGCGTCCCCTGCGCCACTTCCCAGCGGATCGCCTCCAGCGCCCGTCGCTTGACATCCTCGCGCGTCAGCGTTCTCTTGCGCTCGCTCCAGATCTGGATGCCTTCCAGAAGCGTCCCGCTCGTGTTGGGGCTTGGGTCGCCGACGGTCAGCGCGGCGTCCAGATGAACGTGTGCGTCAATAAACGGCGGCGAGACCAGGTTGCCGCCCGCGTCCAGCGTTCTGTCAGCGTTTTCGTTTGCGAGATTGGGCGCAATGGCCGCAAACCTGCCGTCCTTGACGGCGATGTCTACGGCGTGTTCCGTGCGCGGCAGCCGGGCATTCAAGATGAGCAGGTCGTAAGGCATGGGCAAATTTTCAGAGATTGACTGACCGAATCTTAAATCTTCAGTGTCCGCAGGGACACTTTGTGATCTTTTAGCCGCGAATTTATTCGCCAGACATCCTTCTACGCCGTCCCATAAATCAGCCCAATGGCGCGGAGCCATTGACGGTAGGCGATGGACATTCGATCTGAGCGCAGGTTAAGTTCGGCCTGCAAGTCCAGGGGCAGCAGTTCCGGGCGCTGCGACTCCACGATGGGGATGTCCTGCGCGACGACCATATCCTCAAACGCCCGGATTTCGGCGTCGGTCTGCGGCGTCGGATAGTCCATGGCAATCACCATCCAGCCGTCGCAGCAGTCAGTGCCGACGGGCGTGACGGCGAAAAAGAGCGCGAAGCGGCTGCCGTCAAAGCCTTTGGACAGGCGGGCCGTCAGCGGGCGCAGGACTTCATAGCGGTAGCAGACATACGCCCCCTGCCCGCGCCCGTCCGGGTCGGGCTGCCAGACGGAAATGCCGTCGGCCACCACGCCGTCCGGCGTGATTTCGGCCTCGTAGTCTTCAATCTGCGTATGTGCCGCATCGCCCAGCGAACCTTCATGGACAAATCCTAAATGCGACACGTCCAAAAAGTTCTCGATGGCGCGCGGCCCGTGGGCTTGGAACCGATACGGGCCGCAGGGGACGCACCGAAAGCGTGGATCGCCAAACTCCGGGAACAGGGGCGGGTCGGCCTTCGGCTCGCCTAGGCAGACCCAAACAAAGCCAAGATGCTCCCGGACAGGGTACGTCATGGCGCGCGCCTTGCCCGGAATGGCTCGCTCCGGCTGGGCCGGAATGTGGACGCAGGCCCCGTCGCCGTCGTAATGCCAGCCGTGATAGGGACACACCAAACAGTCGCCCACAACGCGCCCCAGCGACAGATGCGCCCCCCGATGAATGCACAAATCTTTCCACGCGCGCACCCCCGCCTTGCTGCGCCAAAGCACGACCTTCTCGCCCAGCAGCGTCACGCCGACAGGCCGATCCGTCGTCACTGCACCGCTGGGGCAGGCAATGTGCCAGTCATTGACAAGAATGGGATCGGCGATAGTCATCACGCATTTAGGGTCACTTGAGAAGGCGCACAAGCCCAGCCTGCTCAAAGTGATGGTCGGTGGTCAACGCTTCCAGAATGTCTCTCTGCTGCATGACAACTATGCTGACGCAGTCGGCCAGGCTCCAAAGTTTGTCCGGGCGGGCCGCAAACAAGGCAAACGCGGCGGCCTCTGTTGCGGCGTCCACATGAACAACGTCTACCCAGGATGCATTGCGGATGGAAGTCAGGATAGCGATCTGTTGCGGACGGGGAACGCGGAGCGGGCTTGTGAGCAGCGCCACCAGTTCCGCCAGAACGTAGTTCGTCGTGACGACTCTGGTTCCATCCGCCTGCCACCGGCGCAGAAAGTCGGCGGCAGGCGCGTGGAACTTTTCCGTTTGGACAAACGCGCTTGCCCAGACGGCAGTGTCCGCGAACACTTCAGCCATGATGCTCTTCCGCTGGCATCAGTGATTGCCCAATGTACTCGTCGTGGCGCAAGGCAATGTCATCTTTGTCGGCTTTGATTGTGCCGAGCAGCTGCAGCAACGGGTCCCGCGCCGGGGGAAGCACGGCGTCAGCGACCCAGTCTTCCAGCACTTCCTCCGGCGTCCGGCCCAAAGTATTCGCCCTTGTCACCAGCGGATCGTAAACCGCATCGGGAATGCGCAGCGTCAATGTGTGCATAATGGTTCTCTCGCGTCGGGGGTGATTTACCCAGCCTACACCACCGGCTTGCCCTTCAACTCTAAAGGCCGCAGGACAAGATACGCAATCAGGGCGAAGACGATGCCCAGTTCAAAGCCCACGTCCATGCCGTAGGGCTTGTTGAACGTCCGCGCGATCAAGCCTTCGACGGGAACTTCCTTGCCGCCGAGTATCAGCACCTGGTCGGCGCCAAGCACCACGCCGACCAGGCCAATCGCCATCGAGACCAGCGCGGCCCAGCCGACGGGCAGGCGGCTCGGCGTGTCCCAATCCGCGACATTGTAGCGGCCATGCCGGAAGACGAAGTGTTCCAGCGTCAGGATGATCGCCCAGGGGCCGAGCCAGTAGGCGACTAATAAAAGGAAACTGCTCAAGGTCTCGTTGAAGTGCGCCGCCGTCGCGATGGCGATGATAACGTAGACGACCGCCCCAATCAAGGTCCAGACGGCCCGGTTGATGCGCTGGAACGCCTTTCCCATCACCTGCACCGTCAAGCCTAAACTGTAGTCATTGGGAATGTTGTTGGCGACAATGCTGAGCGCTAGGAAGACCAGCATCACCGTGCCCAGTGCGCCCAGCGGATGCAGAACCGCCGCCAAAAGGTCGCCGCCGCTGCCTTTATAGCCTGTTGTTAAGGCCAGCCCCAGCACTTCCAGCAGGATGCACGGGATAGTGACGCCGAAAAACGTCAGCCAGAACACGCGCGACGGAGGGGTTTCTTCGGGCTGATTGACATTGTAATCGGCGGCATACGAACTCCATCCCGTCGCAAAGCCATAAATCGCGCCGCCGAACGAGACAAACGACGCGATCTCCGCCATGTTCCACGCGGGCGTCGCCACCAGATGCACATGCGGCCCGGCCACAAACGCCACCACCGCGAAGATCAGCGCCATGGGAACCCACGCCCACCGCTCGTACCGATGCACGTAGGCGTAGCCGTACAAACTCACAACCGTCGTGAGCGCGGCAATCAAAAGAATACTCAGCCAGACGGGAACATGGCCGTGACTGAGCGCCGTGACCAGCTGCGCCCCCACCACCACGTTGACCGCCGACCAGCCGATACACGCGGCGATGTTGAACAGCGCCATGATCGCGCCGCCGACCCACCCGAACGAGAACCGAGAAATGGTCATCTGCCGCAGCCCCAGTTTCGGCCCCAGCGTGGAGAAGAACGCGACCGGCAGCACGCCCAGCACGTTGAACAGCACAATCGCCAGCGCGCTGTCCCAGAAGCCCATGTTGAAGATGGGGATGGCGAGCGCCCCCAGCGCGACGGTGGAGATCACCAGGTTGGCCGAAAGCCACATGGTGAAGTTGTCGAAGATGCGGACGTGCGTCCGCCTGTCCGGCGGGACCCGTTCAATGCCGTGCTGCTCGATCCCCTGCTCTTGCAGCGGAACGTCAATCGTGTTGACTGCCATGCGTGATGTCCTCCTCATTTGCGCCAAACAAAAAGGGCATACGGCATTGTACGCCGACCGAACGAACTCGCCGCGCCCCGCGTCAATCCGGGACTAGCCGCGCAAGCACAATCTTACCCCAAAAACCGCCCGCCGACATAGCCGCAACATAATAACTACATAACAACTTGATAACAAACAGATAATAACAACATAGTAAACAGATAACAAACACATAGCAAAAGCCGCCCACGCAAGCGGGCCGCGAGGCGGCGGCAGTTATGCCGCGAAGTGCCGCCTGAGCGCCTCGTGCCAATGCTCGCGGCGCGCCTTCAGAGTCGCGCCGTATTGCAGAACCGCGCCGATGACGGAGCGATTGCCCGTGCGCAAATCGTACTCCAGCGCGCCGTAGCCGCGCTCGTCGGCGAGGTAGATGTTCGCGCCATGCTCCATGAGCAGGCGTATCATCTCCACCTGCCCGCTGTTGATCGCCACGAACAGGGCCGCTCCGTCTTTCCTGTCGAAGTAAGACGGGTCAGCGCCCGCTTCCAGCCGCTCCCGCACGAGGTCCGGTTTGCGCCCGCGCACCGCAAAAATAAGCAGTTGATCCAGTGTCAACACGATCTTTTCTGCCCCCGCTAAACAATCGTTATGCCAGCGACCCGCCGTCCGGCGGCGGCGGCCACACGCCTTCCTCGTCCGGCTCAAACGTCCGCTCCAGCATCTCTACCACCGGATAAACCGCCGACCGTTGACGCCTCGCCAGCCGTTGCGCCGTACCCGCCACACGAAACGCGAGCCACAAAAAGAGGAGCGGCATCACGACAAAAAAGATGAACAAACCAGGCAGTATGAGTTCCATGTCACTCCACGCGCACCCAACTAGCAGACCAGATATCCGCGCCCGCGAAGGCGGGCAGTCCGCTCCCCCGCAGCCCAGGATTTCAATCCTGGGTGCTACTCCTAACCCTCCCGCTGCGGGAGGACCCCAGCAAAGCGGGGAGGTGGGCTTCCGAGAGGCGGTCTCCCAAATTATACCCCCAACTTCCCAAGCCGCCCCCGATGTGCTATAATCAGCGAAACATTCTGAAAGGCAGAGACTTGTCCCCAGAAACCCTGCAATTCTTCCGCGAACTCATCGCCGCCCCCAGCCCGTCGGGCTTTGAACAGCCCGCACAGGCCGTCTACCGAAAGTTCGTCGCGCCCTACGCCGACCGCGTCCACACCGACGTCCTCGGCAACGCCTACGCCGTCGTCAACCCCGACGCCCCCGGCCCCAAAGTCATGCTCGCCGGACACTGCGACGAGATCGGCTTCCTCGTCTCCTTTATCAACGGCGAGGGCTACATCTACTTCGGACCCATCGGCGGCCACGACGCCAACATCACCGTCGGCCAGCGCGTGTACGTCCACACCGCCGACGGGCCGCTGCTCGGCGTCATCGGCAAAAAGCCCATCCACCTGATGGAAGACGACGAGCGCGGGCGCAAGACCGTCCTGCACGACCTGTTCATAGACATCGGGGCGCGCGGCAAAAAGGAAGTCGCCGCCAAAGTCGCCATCGGCGACCCCATCACCTACGCCCCCGGCTTTGACACCCTGGACGGCGGCCTCGTCGTCTCCCACGCCATGGACGACAAAGCGGGCGTCGTGACCGTCGCCGAGACCGTGCGACTGCTCAAAGAAAAGACGCTCCAATGCAGCGTCTACGGCGTCTCCACCGTCCAGGAAGAGATCGGCCTGCGCGGGGCGCAGACCTCGGCCTACGGCATCGGCGCGACCGTCGGCATCGCCATTGACGTCACCTTCGCGACGGACTACCCCGGCATGAATAAGACCCGCACCGGCGAAGTCTCCATCGGCAAAGGCCCCGTCCTGGTGCGCGGCGCGAACATCAACCCGCAAGTCTACAAAATGCTCCGCGAGACCGCCCGCGACTTGGACATCCCCTACCAACTCACCTCCAACGGACGCGGCACGGGGACCGACGCCAACATCATGCAATTAAACCAATCGGGCATGGCGACCGGCCTTGTCTCCATCCCCCTGCGCTATATGCACTCGCCCTGCGAGATCGTCCTGCCTGAAGACATAGACAATGCCGCCACCTTGCTCGCGGGCTTCCTGGAGCGCGTCACCCCCGACACGGACTTCACGCCGTCGCTCGACAACCTGCACTCCCACGTCCCCGCGCCTGCCGCCGAGCCGGACAAAAAAGACGAGGAATAACCCATGAACACCCCGCCCGGCCAGCAGCCCTTCTCGCAGTACGGCACGCCCCCGCCCGGCAACTACACGCCGCCCCGCAGCAACTCCAACGGCTGCTGGAAGGCCGGCGGCATCACCTGCGGCGTCCTGCTCGTCCTGGGCATCATCGCCGTCGTCATCGGCGGGCTGGCCGTCAAAAAGGCCCTGCACAACCGCACCGGCATCTTCGGCAAGGTCATGGACATCGCCACGACCACCACCAACGGCATCACCATCCAGAAGGCCGTCGTCAAGTACCACGCCGACCACGGCAAATACCCGACAAACCTCACCCAACTGGTCGCCGACGGCGACATTGACGGCAAGATCCTGCACAGTTCGCTGGACCCGAACCCCGACCCCGGCCACATCTCCTGGACGTACCATCAGCCGACCGAAACCAGCGCCCCGAACACGCCCCTGCTGACCATGCACGTCGAACTGAACATCCCCGGCGCCAACACCCAGCAGACCTCCAACAGCGACATCGTCATCAACCTGGACGGCACCTCCGCCTCCAACGAGAACTCCAGCACCGGGACCCATGTGGAGACGCACACCGGTTCGCCGTAGGATGCTCCTACGGCGCGTCGGGCAGCCGGGCGCTGCGAACAGGGGCGGGCATCGGGCAGCCCGGCTTGAGGGCGTGCCATAAGATGGCGTTCAAGGCGTCCGGGTCGGCCCTGTCCGGCGCGGAGAAGTCCAAGCGCGCCGACGCTGTCGCGCCGGGGCCGGTTTTGGGATTACGCGCCTCCAAGTCCACCCCCGGCGGCAGCAGAGAATACGCCGCCAGACGAGGCGCAGGCGTGAAACTGTTGTACAGGGGCGTGGCGTTCTTGTCAAACTGCGTCATCGGCGGCAAGCCTAAGCACAACTCCATCGTGCGGACAAACGACGCCGTCGTGTACATCGTGTGGTCTGCCCCGCGCCGCACATAGGGTGAGATGACCAGGCCGACGGTGCGATGCGCGTCCACATGGTCGGGGCCGTTCTGGGCGTCGTCCTCGATCACAAAGATCGCCGTGCTGTTCCAAAACTTGGAGTGCGAGACGGCCTGGACGATTTGGCCCAGCGCCTGATCGTTCTCGCCGACATTCGCCGCCGGGGTGAACGCCCCCGCGCTCAGCCCCTGCGTGTGGTCTTCCGGCAGAGACATCACCATGAACTGCGGCCACCGGCCCGACTTCTCCGCCGCGTGCAGGTCACGGATAAACACATCCGCCCGACCGACATCGCGCGGCCCGGCGAACCAGTCAAACTTGGCGTAATCGGCGCTGGCGTGTCCGGCCAGGCCGCGACTGCCCGTGAAGACCGGCGGCGCGGACGGGCTGGACTTGAAATCGGCCTGCTCGCCGTAGCTGAAATAACTCACCCCGTGACGGCGGCAGTTGTCCCACAGATACCCGGCGGGCGAGGCCGTCAGTCGGTCATCGGCGTCGGGTTCGCCCCGGTCGCTGTAACTGTCCACGTAGGCCCGCTCGGTGAAGTCCGTCGCATACGCCGCGTCGCACCACTGGTGGCCGTCTTCCGACACTTCGCCGTTGCAGTAAAGATTGTCCAGCAGAACGTAATCGGCGGCCAGCGCGTGGGCATTGGGCGTGACTTTCTGCCCGAACAAGACCAGGTCCGGGTCGCCGTTGCCGGTTTTGATGTCCCCGAACACCTCGTCATAGGTTCGGTTTTCGCGGATGATATAGACGACGTGCTTGATCTTATGCAGCGCCCCGGCCAGCAGCGCGGCCCGGTTCGGCGTCGGAAGCGGCGGCGACGGCACGTTGGCCCGCACCTGCCGCGTGTACGCCGCCAACTTGGCGGCGTCCGGCACGGGGACGATGGAGATCGTGCCGTGGAGCAGGCCGCCGATGTAGTCATACTTCCGGCCGTCGGCATACGGGTCGGAGCGGGTAAAGGGGTTATCGGCGACGGCGTTGGCGCGGAAGTGCAGCCCTTTCCCGGTGCCGACAAACAGCCGCCTGCCGTCGGGCGAGACGGCCAGCGCCGACGGATACCAGCCCGTCGGGATAAAGCCGCAGATCCCGCTTTCTTTGGGGTCGGACACGTCTATGACGGCCACATCGTTGTTGTCGGCATTGGCGGCATACAGCCGTTTACCATCCGGGGAAAGCGCCAGCGCGTCCGGCGTGCTGCCGACGGGGTCAGCGGGCCGCAGCGAGGTTTTGATGGTCTCCAGCACTTTGTTATGCGCGATCACGCAGACCGAATTGCTCCCGGAACACGCCGCGTACAGCCGCCCATCCCGGCCCCAGACGAGTTGATTGGGGTGAGAACCGACGGCGACGCGCACGCGCTCGCGCATAGTCACGGGGTCCACGAGGCTCACGCTCGCGCCGCCCCAGTTGGACACGGCCAGCGTTCTGCCGTCCGGCGACAGGGCGCAGGCGTAAGGCCGGTAGCCGACAGCCGCTTTGCTCTCGGCGGCAAGGTTTGGCCCGCTGAGTTTGTAAACCGCGTCCTCCTGCGTCTCAGCCACATAGAGCGCCCCGTCGCGGCCCATCGCCAGCCCCGCCGTCCAGCGGTCTTTGTTCTGCACCTCCGGCACGGCCACGTCGCCTTCGGGCGTGACTTTCCTCCCGTCCCACCCGAACCGCAGCACGGTCTGGCCGAGCGACGCCACCCGCACCCGTGAGAACGAGTGCGCGATGGCGTCAAGCAGTTCATTCGGACTCGCGCCCGCCCCGGCGGGGACATACAGTGTTTTGCCCGACGGGTCAAAGCACAGGCCCGCCCAGGCCTTGTCCACGTCCAAACTCTGCGTGACGGATCCCGTCGCCAAGTTCAAGACGACGACGTCCTCATCGTGGAAGCCGCCCGTGACGGTGACAAGCGATCTGCCGTCGGGCGTGACCGCCATCGCCAATGGCATATCGCCGCGCAAGGGAACGGCTCTGCCTGCCGGTGTGACGCGCCAGCCGTTGGGCAGCAGCGCCGCCGTATCGGTCCCGTGCGGCACGACTGGCGCGGGCGTCGGCCTGGACGCCGCCGTGGCAACGTTCCCTGTCCCCGCGAGGCAAAGCGCCGCCAAAAGCGCTAGGAAAGATCTACACAAAAACTTTTATCTTTCTCAGGGCTGGTCTTTCTCAAAGCCGGATGGCTCCGTCGCATAAATCGTCGTCTGCTTCTAAGCCAAGCAGACACGGAACGAGCCGCTTCAGAGGGAGCGTCAGCATTTATGTAACAAAGCCAAGCCGGATTACTCTTCAAGACCGCCGCTGGGGCCTTCGTGGTGCAGGGTGTGGATGTTCTGCATCAGGCGTGCCAGGCGGTCCATCTCGGACGGCGTGAGCATTGCTGTAGGCCGCCCCGTCATATCAATAGCGACATCAGGCAACATGGCGCGGAGGCTGTCCTCACGGACGCCCAACTTCACCGAGGCCTGAGCAATCGTGTATCCCTGTTCCATAAAATCTCTCCTCCTGTGACTCTCTAAGAGTATACCCATTATCGCAGGCTGCCCGCTATCCGGCCCCGCCTTGACACGCCGCGCCCTTTGCGGCTATCATAAAAGGCCATGCGCATACTTGTCACCAACGACGACGGCGTCCACGCCGACGGCCTCTTCGCCCTGCAGGCCGCGCTGCGGGAGATCGGCGACGTGACCATCGTCGCCCCCGAACGGCCCCAGAGCGCGACGGGCCACGCCATCACCCTGCACAAGCCGCTGCGCCTGACGCCCATGTTCCTGCGCGACGGCACGCCCGCGTTCGCCTCCAACGGCACGCCGTCGGACTGCGCCACGCTGGGCATTCTCGAAGCCATGAACGGCGACGTGGATTTGGTCGTTTCCGGCATCAATCACGGGCCGAACTTGGGCTGGGACGTGCATTACTCCGGCACCGTGTCCGCCGCCATCGAAGCGTCCATCAGCGGCAAGGCCGCCTTCGCCATTTCCGTCGCCGACTGGGCCGCAGACATTCACTGGGACACCGCCGCTGCGTTTGCCGCCAAACTCGCCGGGCAGGTTCTGGCGCACCCCTTGCCGCGCCACACGATCTTAAACGTCAACGTCCCCAATCGTCCGGCGGCGGACATCCAGGGCGTTCAAATCGCGGTCCAGGGCCGCCGCCAATATGTAGACCGCGTGGAAAAGCGCGACGACCCGCTCGGACGCCCCTACTACTGGCTCGGCGGCTCGCTCGCCGAGGAAGCGCGCGGCGCGGAAGCCGGCACCGACGTCCGCGCCGTCGCCGACGGCTTCCTCTCCGTCACGCCTATTCACTTAGACCTGACTGCCTACTCTTTATTGCCCACCTTGAAAGACTGGGACTTATGACCTTCGCCCCCTGCCCCCACTGCCAAGCCGCAGTCGCCCCTGCCACTGGCCTTTCTCCCATTCCGATGAGGGAAAGGTGCCGTAGGCGGATAGGGGGCTTCTGCCGGATAGGGGGCCATCGGAAACGTCTATGACAGACACATACGCCACCCACCCCACCGTCGCCAAGTTCGGCGGCTCGTCCGTCGCCGACGCGGCCCAGGTCAGGAAACTGGCCGCGATTGTCCGTGCCGACCCCAGGCGCCGATTCGTCGTCGTCTCCGCCCCCGGCAAGCGCAACGTGCAGGACAAAAAGATCACCGATCTGCTGTATCTCTGCCACTCGCTGGGCGAACAGGGCTTAGACCCCGCCGCGCCGTTCGCCGTGATCAAAGATCGCTACTTAGGAATCGCGGGCGAACTCGGCGTGGACGGGGCCTGGGAGTGGCTGCGCGACGTGCAGCAGCAGATCACGTCCGGCGCGGCCAAAGACTGGGTCGCCTCGCGCGGCGAATATCTCTCGGCCCGCATCATCGCGGCTTATTTGGGCGCGGAATTCGTGGACGCCGCCGACGGAATTCGATTCAGCGCCGACGGCAAATTCCGGCCCGCCGAGAGCTACGCCCGCCTGCACGCCCGCATCGAGGAACTGCCTCCGGGCAGCATCGCCGTCATCCCCGGCTTCTACGGCATGGACGCGAAAGGGCGCATCCGCTGCTTTAGTCGCGGCGGTTCGGACGTCACCGGGGCCATCGTCGCCCGCGCCGTCCACGCGGGCGTGTACGAGAACTGGACCGACGTTCCCGGAATGCTCATGGCCGACCCGCGTCTGATTGACAACCCCTGCCCCATCGAGGAAGTCACCTACCGCGAGCAGCGCGAACTGTCCTATATGGGCGCGACCGTGCTGCACGACGAGGCCGTGTTCCCTGTCCGCGAGGCGGGCATTCCGATTCATATCCGCAACACCAACGACCCCGACGCCCCCGGCACGCGCATCGTCGGCCAGCGCGACTCGCAGAACTCCAGCATCGTCGGCATCGCCGGGCGCAAGGGCTTCGCGACCATCTTCACCGAGAAGGCCCTGATGAACCAAGAGCGCGGCTACGGGCGGCGCGTGCTGGAGATATTAGAAACCCACGGCATCTCCTACGAACACTCGCCCACCAGCATTGACACGCTCTCGGTCATCGTCACCGACGAAGAGTTGGACGGCAAAGAAGAGGAAGTCGTCGCCGACATCCGCCACGCCGTCCAGCCCGACCGCATCGAAGTGCAGCGGGACATGGCAATGCTCGCCGTGGTCGGCCAGGGCATGGTTCACCGGGTCGGGGTCGCCGCCCGCGTCTTTGAGGCCCTGGCCGAGTCCAGCATCAATATCCGCATGATCAACCAGGGGTCCAGCGAACTCAACATCATCATCGGCGTCGCCACCGCCGACTACGAGGCCGCCATCCGCACCCTCTACGCCGCCTTCGTCGAGCGGGTACAATAGGATATGGGGGAAACGGCCATGACAACTGCCGATATTATCGCCGCAACGCCGCATCTGGCACAAGAATTAGAAACCTACTACCGCTACCGTGGGGAGCTGTTGCGGACTGACCGGGGGAAGTACGTCTTGATTAAGGGAAACGCCGTCGTGGCAATCTTTGCGAATGAGGCAAAAGCCTACGATCAAGGCTATCAGCGGTTCAAACTCAGCCCTTTCCTCGTGCGTCAGATTATGGAAGGTGAGCAGGTTTACTCCATTGGCGGTTCGGCATCACAGATGCTGCTGGAGGATGAGGTTTGCGCCGCCTCCGGCGGATAGACCCGCTTCTGCGCAAGCGTGGGCCGGTGTTGGCCGTCCGATTGGAGCCGCTGCTTGCCGTTCAGGAGATACTACGACAAGAAGACGCTGCCATTCCTTCCGTCACCGCACTGGCGATGATTGACACCGGCGCGTCGGGAACCGTCATGAAGGCTTCGTTGCTCGCCCCACTCGGAATGAGTTCCGTCGGCGTCGCATTCGTGAACACTCCATCAACGACACACGCTCTGGAATATCCAGAATACCGCGTTCGCCTTGTCTTGGAAGACCGTTTCGCCTTTGAGTTGGACATCGTGGCAACGCCTATGGGGAACCAGCCTGTGCCGTGCTTCGTCGGGCGAGACATTCTGGAACAGTGGGTGCTGACGTACAACGGGCCGAAGAATTCGTTTGCGCTTTCTGTCCGTGACGAGGAACAAGAACACTGATGCCGTCTCCCTGTCCCGATATTTTGCGCCCGCCGGACCGCGTGACCGCCTTCGGGAACGGCGGCCCGCGAGAACTGAGCGCCGGTCAGGAAGGCGTCTGGCGGAATGGTGATGTCGAGGTCGTCACGACGCCGGGCGGCGGCGTCCTGCCGGTCCAAATCTCCGCGCCGCAGACGGCCCTGCATCGAATTAAGTTGCGCTGGCAGACGCCCGTGCCGCCCCAGACCCGGCTGCTCGGCGACCACTGGGAGCGCGGCTACGGCGATCTGGAATGGCGCGGGCTGATGCCGGAGCGCGTCATGCCCTGGTACGTCCTCCTCCACGACGGCACACGGACGCACGGCCTGGGCGTCAAGACGGGGGTGAATGCGCTCTGCTTCTGGCAGGCCGACTCCGCAGGCGTCACGCTCTGGCTGGATGTCCGCAACGGCGGCGGTCCGGTGGAGTTGGGCGAGCGGGTCTTAGACGCCGCCACGGTGGTCGTCCGGCCCGGACGGGAAGGCGAAACCGCCTTCGCCGCTGGCCAGGCGTTCTGCCGCTTGCTCTGTGACGATCCCCGATTGCCCGCGCACCCCGTTTACGGGGGCAACAACTGGTATCATGCTTACGGGAACAGTGCGCAGCAGGCGATTCTAGAAGACACGCGCCGCATCGCCTCGCTCGCCCCCGGCGGCGACAACCGCCCTTACATGGTCATTGACGACGGCTGGCAGCTCTGCCGCCCGACGGCGAGCGGCGGCCCGTGGTACGAGGGCAACCGGCGCTTCCCGGACATGCCGGGCCTGGCCGCGCGGATGAAGAGCGAAGGTGTCCGGCCCGGCCTCTGGGTCCGGCCCCTGCTGACCGTGGAGCGCGTCCCCGACGCCTGGGCGCTGCCGGGCCGCGCGTCCTCGGAGTGGGGCGGCGCGGTCGTCCTGGACCCGACCGTGCCGGACGCTCTGGCGCACATCGCCGAGGACATCGCGCGGCTGGTCGGCTGGGGCTATGAACTCATCAAGCACGACTTCAGCACCTTCGACCTGCTGGGCCGCTGGGGCTTCGCGATGGGCGCGGAGGTCACGGACGGAGGCTGGCGGTTCGCCGACCGGAGCCGGACCACGGCGGAAGTCATTCTGGATTTCTATCGCACTCTGCGCGCGGCGTCCGGGGACGCGCTCCTGCTCGGATGCAACACCGTCGGGCATCTCGGCGCGGGACTGTTGGAGATTCAGCGCACCGGCGACGACACCAGCGGGCGCGACTGGGGCCGCACGCGCAGAATGGGCGTCAACACGCTGGCCTTTCGGATGCCGCAGCACGAGGCGTTCTTCGCCGTGGACGCGGACTGCGTCGGCCTGACGAACGCCGTCCCGTGGGAGTTCAACCGGCAATGGCTCGACCTGCTGGCCCGCAGCGGCACCCCGCTGTTCGTGTCGGCGGCCCCCGACGCCGTGGGGCCGCTTCAGGAACGGGCGCTGAAGGAAGCCTTCGCCGCCGCGTCCCAGCCGCAGCCGCCGGGCGAGCCGCTGGACTGGCTGGACACGACCTGCCCCGGCCTATGGCACCTCAGTGGGGAGGAAACCCAATTCGACTGGTTTGGCGCGGAAGGCGCGTCCCCGTTCCGCGAATGAGAGGCTTGATGACTGACGCTCACACGACACGCGGCAATCTTTCCATCGTCCTCGCGGCCTGCATCGTGGCCGCCGGGCTGGTCGGCGCGGCGCTGATTGTTGCGCACCGGTCAGTGACGACAGCAGCCGTCGTTACGGCCAAGCCAGTCGCACTGCCGCCCATCACGCAGGAGTCGGCGCGGGACCAGTTCCGGGCGCAGGCGCTGGCGTCCCCCAAACTACACAGCTGGGTTGACCACAAAGTAGTTTACACGCTTCAAGACCTCCAAGTGAAGTCTGATGATGTTTCTTACTCAGCCAAAGACGATACTTTCGAGATTCCCTATCACTTAGTGGTGACGCCTGCTCCGCCTGCCGGGACAGGCGGCATCAGTTTGGACGGCTCCTCTACTCTGAACAACGACGGCTATAATCACTACAGTGGACTAGTCATAGCGGATTCAGGAGATTCGCAGCCGGGTACGCCCTTTCTCGCATCCGATAACGTGACCATCAAATGAATGACTCAATCACTCTTGTCGTCGGGGCGTCCAGCGGGATCGGGCGATCTTTGGCACTCGCTCTGGCGCGGGAGCGTCGGCTCGTCGGCGTCATCGGGCGCAGCGAGGAGCGTCTGCAGCGCGTCGCGGACGAGGTCGTCATGTTCGGCGGCGAACCGTTCGTCGCCGTCTCCGATGTGCGCGAACCCGTGTCCATTCACGCCGCGCTGGCGCAAACCACCATGCGCGGATGGACGATTGACACCGTGTTCCTGTCGTCGGGCATTGCAGAGTCGGTCAATCTACAGGACTTTCAGGCCGACGAGCTGGACAGCATCATCCAGACCAATCTCATGGGCGTGGCGCACTGGCTGGAAGCCCTGCAGCCGGTCTTGAAGGCGCAGCCGGGCGGCGGCACAATCGCCGTGCTGTCCAGCCTGTCGGCGGACCGGGCGATTCCCGGCGGCGGCGCGGGCTATTCGGCGTCCAAAGCCGCCGTGTCGCAGTTGTTGGACGGCCTGCGCGCCCACTGGGCGCGGCAGAACATTCGACTGGTGACGGTCGCGCCGGGTTTCGTCAGGACGCCCATGATCGTGGGCATCCCCGACGCGCCGCTCGCCATCGGACCCGAAGACGCCGCCGACGCCATCCTGACCGGTCTGCGGCGCGGCCAGTCCGTCATCCGATTCCCGCGCCTGGCCTCGCTGACGATGGGCCTCGTCCGCCTGCTGCCGCCCGCTCTGCTGGACAAATTGGCGAGATGACCGACTTCCTTGCTTCGCAGGGTCCTCGTTCGCCTGCGGCGAAAGGCTTCGCCCGAAGCGGGAGGATTCGGATTGTGAACATTCCGTGACCATCCTAGTCCTCCCATTTTGGGAGGACCCTGTATGCCCAGGGGCATTACTTCGTATGACGGAGGAACGAGGGAACAATGTGGTGGGTTCTCTGGAGAGAGACCGCCCGGTGTCAAAAGTCCCCCGAATGGGAATTGTGCCAATAGGAATGCGCGTAGAAGACGCCAAGGAGCAAACGTACACAATGAAGATTTCTCGAACCCTGCCCGTCGCGGCGATTCTCGCACTACTGACGGGCGCGGCGCGGGCCGACGTCAAGATCACGCAGGCGACGACGATTGACAACCCGCAGCTCGCCGCCGCCATGCAGAGCATGTCCCCGGAGCAGAAAGCCCAGATGGCGAAGATGGGCATGGGCGGCACGATTCTCTCCACGACCTACATCAGCGGCGGCAAGTCCCGCACGGACGTCGGCGACGCCAACTCCGTGATCGTCAACAAGGGCAGCGGGCAGGTGACGACTCTGAACCGGATCGCGCACACCTACTCGACCCAATCATACGCCGCCGTCTACGGGCGCAAGCAGCAGGGCGTCACGGCCAGCGTCACCCCGACCGGCAAGACCAAGACGATTCTCGGCCATTCCTGCCGTGATTACCGTCTGACAATGACCTCGCCGGCCCTGCAGGGCGGCCAGATCAGCGGCGACCTGTGGGCCGCGACCGACCTGCCGCGACCGCCGATCCCGACGATGGCGGGCGGCGCGGGGGCGGCGCTGTCGGGCCAGTGGAGCAAGATCAGCGGGATGCCGCTCGTGATGACCCTCGTGGTGTCCGGCAGCCCGGCGGGCAAGACGACCGTCACCAGCCGCGCCACGGCGATCAGCACGACCCCGATCCCCGCGTCCGCGTTCGCCGTCCCCGCCGGCTACAAGCCCGGCCCCGCCTACGCCAGCCCGATGATGGGCGGCATGAACCCGTAGTTTATCACAAAGGAGATCATCCATGACGACGACCGAGGACAAGCCGCGCCCCGCCATCGCGCGCGGGCTGGAAGGCGTGAACCTGTGCGAGACGCGCCTGGCGGACGTGGACGGCCAGCAGGGCCGACTGACCATCCAGGGCTACGACATCCGGGAACTGGCCGGCAAGGCGACGTTTGAGGAAGTGGCGTACCTGCTCTGGCACGGCGAACTGCCGACCCAGGCGCAGTACGACGCCTTGAAGCAGGAAACGGCGACGGCGCGGCAGCTGCCGCCGGTGGCCTTGAACGTGCTGCGCGAAACGGCGGCGACCGGCGGGATGCACGCCCTACGCATGGCGGCGGCCACTCTCTCCGAGGGCGACCCGGACGTGGACGACATCGGCATTGACTCGTCCCAGCGCCGCGCCGCCAAACTGCTCGCGCAGATGCCGCTGATCGTCGGCAACTACTGGCGTCTGCACTCCGGCCAGAAGGAGATCGAAGTCCGCGCCGACGCGGGCGTGGCCGAGACGCTCTTGACCCTGTTCAACGGCGAGCCGCCCGCCCAGCCGCAGATTGACGCCCTGGATGCCTACTTGGTCGCCGTCAGCGAACACGGCCTGAACGCCTCCACGTTTGTGGGCCGCTGCATCGTGTCCACCAATTCCGACATGGTCAGCGCCCTCACCGGGGCCATCGGCGCATTGAAGGGCAATGCGCACGGCGGCGTCCCCGGCCCCGTCCTGGACATGCTCGACGACATCGGCAGCCCGGCCAACGCCGACGCCTGGATCCGCCAGCACCTGGCCGCCGGCAAGCGCGTCATGGGCTTCGGCCACCGCGTCTACAAAGTCCGTGACCCGCGCGCCCAGGTGCTGTCCGATGCCTCCGACAAACTCGTCGGCGCGGGCGGCGACCGCCGCCTGTTCGACCTGACCCATGCCGTGGAAGACACAACGGTCAAAGTCCTGGCCGAAGTCAAGCCGGGCCGCGAACTGTACGCCAACGTGGAACTGTACGCAGCGTTGATCCTGCACACCATCGGCATCCCCAGCGAGGTCTTCACCCCGGTCTTCGCCGTCGGACGCACCGCCGGCTGGACCGCGCACATGATCGAGCAGCTCAGCGACAACCGCATCATCCGCCCGTCCTCGGTCTACGTCGGCCCCTACGACAAGACCTTCGTCCCAATCGCCGATAGGTAAACCGCCTGAAGGGGCGCAGTACGTTGCGCCCCTCTCCTGCATTGTTCAATCGGCAAGCCACGCCCTGAAAGGGCGAGGCAAAAAAGAACCGGCCCTGCGGGCCGGAAGAACCGTTGCCACTGTCTGCATCTTTTCGGCTCGGAGAGCCGCTTCTTTCCAGCCTCGCCCTTTCAGGGCGTGGCTTCTTCTTCGTCAGGAACGACAATATCCTGCGAGGGGATATGCACAATCTGGCCGTCCTGCCAGGAAACAACATACTGCCCGGCTTCTTTGTGTTCCCGCAGGGCGTTTCGCACCGCCGCGCGCAAGGCGCGATCTACTTGTTCGTCGTCGTTCAGGTCAACTTCGAGCGGGGCCGCTGTTTCGGCAGCGCACGGGTCAAACATGGCTGTATTTCTCCTGAAGTTCTTCCCAAAGTAAATTGTTTTGTACTTGCATCCTACCCCTCGCAATCAGGGTTGGCTCACCAGCGCGTGAGTTGTCATACATTCGCCAGACATCGGCCAAAGGACGATATAACCCGAAGAAATTCCGCAGCCCGGCGTCATAGCGACGGTGAATTGTTTCTTCCGGGATATGGTGTCCACCCCGGCTCACCCGTTCCGCGACCCGCTCAACAGCGACTTCAGGGTTGGGCAGCCACAGGTAAAACAAGGCAAAGCGGTAGCCAGACGCCCGCAGACGCTTGACGCGCGGAGCCAGAGACCGGCTTGCCAATGTCGTCTCAACAGCAATATCGGCGCGGCGCTGTTCCAATTCGTCTAGTTGACGCAGCGCGATCCGCGCGGCCTGCACGTCTCGCTGACCGGGCGGCGTGTCCGTCAACCCTTTGGCGACCTCATCAGCGTTGACAAACGTGATGTCGCGGCGCAGCAGAAGCGGCGGTAGACTTGCCCGCACCGTTCGGCCCGGCGAAGAGAAGGATCTGCGGCATCGGCGCGGCCTGTGTTCAACCTTTCTGTTACAAATTGTGGGCGAGCCACTTTTGCACAGCGGGGTACAGGAGCGAGGCGTCGGGGACGTGACCGGCGTTCGGATACCAGTCAATCTGCACATGAGAACCCGGCGCGGACTGGGCGGCTTGATACAGTTCCTCGGCGGCCTGGGGAATAATGGTCGTGTCTTTGCGTCCGTTCTCCATCAGCAGGGCGCGGGGCGCGATGTGCGGCGCGAAGGTGAGCGGGTCTTCCGGTGACAGAAGAGCGCGCACCATCGTCCAGTCCACGTTCTGCGCCTGCGTGATCTGCTGGCCGCCGACGGTGCGCGTTTTGGCCGACAGCGACTGCAAAATCAACGCCCAGTCGCCGCCGCCGGATACCAGCACGGTCGCCTTGACTCGCGAGTCCACGCCCGATGCCACGCTGCCGATGATCGCGCCGAGCGAAACGCCGATGAGTCCCAGGCGCTTGCGGTCAATGCCGGGCCGGGCTTGCAGATAATCCATTCCTCGGCGCACGTCTACAACGGTCTGCGTGACGCCCGTGACAAGCTGCTGCTGAATCGCCTGCGGCGTCAGCAGGCCTTTCGCGCCGGGCGGCTTGCGCGCGCCCTGGCCGTACTCGTCAATCGCCAGCGAGGCGTACCCTTGCGTGGCGGCATAGCGGGCGAAGCCGACCATCATCTCCTTTTTGCCTCCCAGCCCATGCAGCAACACAAGACAGGGGACGGGGTGGGTTTTGGACGCCGACGGGGGCAGGAACAGCAGCGCCGGGACGCGCTGCTTGTTCGTGCTGGCATAAGACAGACGCAGCAGACGGCAGTCCGGGAACGCCGTCGCCGCTCCCATCTTCACCGCCAGCGGCTTGGCGCTGTCATACTGATACAGCGGGAGGGACGCCTGATACGCCCGGTTCTGCGCGTCCGTGTCCGCCGCCCGCACAGGCAGCATCGCCGCCAGACATAGTGCCAGCACTCCGAGTCCGCGCAGGCGGACTTTATGATCTTTTAGCCGCGAATTTATTCGCCGGGCATTTGGTCGCCGGGCAATCTTGGGCCGTGTGAGTGGTGTCATAAGATGTTCCGTAGGATGGCTTGCAGGCGGTCATAATCGTCGGCCAGCAGCATCGCCAGCGCCCGGCCCGCGCGCAGCAAAAACTCCTGGTCATTCGTTTGGGCGTCCCGCGCCTGACGCAGACAGGCGGCGGCCAGTTCGTCCGACGGCACGCCGGACAAAGCCCCGCCCGACGGCAGCAGGACGCCGCGCAAAAACGACAGGTCTTTGGTCAGCGCGCGCACCTCGGCCGAGTCGCAGGGCAGGACCCGGCTGTGGATGCGCGGCGGCTTGGGCGGCAGGTGCCGCCGGAGTGCCTTGCCGTCCCCCTCGCTGTACGCGACCAGCAGGCCGGAAAACTCCGTGCGCAGCAGTTCAAAGATTTGCGGCTGACGGCGGCGCAGTTCGTCTTCGTCGGCGAAGCCTAGCGCCGAAGGCCGCCGCCCCATTTCCAGCGACGCCGTGTTGGCCGCGTACACCAGGGCATACGTCGCCGCCGGGAGCGCCGTCCCCGGCGCGCGTGTCGCCTGGGGCGCGTCGGCGAACGGGTCGTCTTCGTCGGCCCCCACCCCTGGCTCCTCCCCCAAGAACAGGGGAGGGGAGGCGGAAGGAAGGGAAGATTTGGGGCCGAGAATCTTGACGAACGAGCCGAAGGGCGGCGGGTCGTACAGGCGCGGCTCGTTCTGGCGCGGCACTTCCAGGCACTGCGCCACAAAATTGGTCGTTCCGGCTTCCACGATCTCGCCAATGGGGTTGTTGTTCATATTTATTGTGTCACTTTTGCTGCGTTATAGAGTCTGGAAGCTCCGAGCAAGGCACGGACCGATTATCGACCATACAAGATGTGCCTGGCGGATTCCCCGCAAGACTACTCGGCGAATTTGTAAAAATGCCGGCTCTCAGCGACACGACCATCAGAACAAAAATGATGACGGCAATCACAGCCATGACGTTACGACGCTCACTTTGCGCAGACAGCGCGGACGGGAATTCTGACTGCGGGTACACTACCAAATCCGACGCTTCCTCTGCCTGCGTCCGTCTCGCCGTTCGCCTGCGCAGCCGCTCCGAATGCTCCCGCTGCAACTCCGCTCGCTGGCGCTGGATTTCGGCGAGTCTGCGCTCCTCCTCGGCGAGCCGAATCTGTTCAAGTTCCAGCAGCCACCAATCTTGGGTGAACTGCTGTTCTTCCTCTTCCCGCTGGGCGCGGACTTGGGCCAGAAGACGCTGCACGTCTTCCAAGCTGACATTCAGGCCTTCCGCGACATCCGGCACGGCGGGGCGACTGGTCAGGCCACTATTGTCCGTCTCCTCCTGCTGCCATAGATGGATGACGGCCCGCGCCTCATCTTCCGTCATGCGCTGCGACCGCAACGAATCCTGGCCTTCATTGTCTAAATGCTGTTGATTCATTTGAGCATCTCCGGCGGGCCGGGGTAACGAAAGGCGACCTGGTACGGTTTCCAATGATATTCCGCCAGATTACCGCCGTTGAAATCACCGCTCTGGCCGACACTGTAAATGACAAAGCCATTCGTCCCTTCACAGCGATATTTCAAAGGAGCGCCGTTGAATGGATCGTTGGGCAGATGCACCAGACGGTCGGGCAACTGCCCTGTTCGCGCGAACTGTGCCAATGTCGCGGCCCCTGCCTGGTCAACATCCACCATAGCCTGTATTTGGGCGCGTTTCTCAGCAGTCTTAGCGGCATCCGGCAGCAAAACCGCCGCGAGAAATCGGGCGACGTGGCGTTTGTCGTTGGCTTGCAACTCGATTTGTCCCAAAGCGGGCTGTGCTTTGGGATAAGGACGATCTGCGTTTTGGATAGCGTACTCCATTTGACGCAAAATAAATACACCGCTGTAGTTTAGCTGGGCGTTCCAGTAGTTTGGGTCAAGGTGCGGGTAGGCCTGGGAAAACGAGGTGTCCCCCGTGATTTGGTCCACGCCGTTTGCACCGTTCATGCGCAGAAATGCGATGAGACCTAAATTGAATGCCACCTCGGTACGCAGGGCCGAAGCGAGGCTACGCGGCTTCCAATTCTGGGCTATTGTTGTTTTAACAGATTGAGCAACAGCCGCATTCGGCCCAGCCATCCAAAGAATTCGTTTCAAGCCGTCCAACGTGATTGCGTCAATCGCCACGCCGACGAGATATGCGATCAGCGTGTTGTCACTCGCGCCGTGCCGGGCAATTTGGAAGCCGAGCGTCAGGTTGTTGACCGCATCAAGCGGCTTTCCTTGACGGGCCATCAGCAGACTTTCAGCTTCCAGGAAACGGGCCGCATTCCGCACCGCCGCCAGTTCCGAGAAAGGAATGTCGGCAGGGTCGGGCATCGCCCAATCCCGCACGAAGGCACATTGAGGCCGTGCAGCCGCCTGGTGTACCAACTGCATCACATCCGCCCGATCATGGACAAGACGCGCCATTTGTTCCCATTGCGCCGGCGGCAGAGACGCCCCCGGCGGAAGCGTCAATGCCGCTTTCTCCTGCGCCGTGAGCGGGTGCGCCTTCAGGAGTTGCATCAATTGCGTATAGATCGGCGCGGCATTCTGGGCGAGCGCCTGCGGAAATTGACGCCCCTGCGCCATATCTTCCCGAAACAGCCGCGTCTGCTCCACAGACGGCGAAAAATCTTGCGCCTGACGCCCGCAGCCTGCCAGGATCAATGCGGCAAGAGCGAGAACGATAGACAAAATAGTGACGCGAAGTTTCATGGCGGCATTGTGAAGCTCTGACGTAGTATAGCGTTGTGCTGCTGTTGTGTCAAGAATTCAGCCTTATGTTCACGCTCCGAACCCTCCCACTGTGGGAGGACCCTGCGCAGTGAGGAACGAAGCAAGGTGGTGGGCTTCCGGGGCCTGCGATTGACAGCCGCAAGGCCGGTGTGCTAAAATGACGCCCGGAGCCGTTATCTGTGATCCCCCTGCGCGACAATCAGCCCACCAGCACCTTCCCCATCGTCACGATTCTGCTGATCGCCGCCAACGTGATCGTTTATATTGCCCAGCAGACCGTTCCCGGCCTGGAATCGGCGCTGGAAATGGTGCCGTACCGGGTGACGCACCCCTTCGACCCGAACAACTTTTTGCTGCACGTCACGAACGCGGGCGATGTCGCCCGGCGCGTCCCGCCGGGGCTGTACCCGACGGCGCTAGGTCCCAATGATGTCTTTATCGGACCCAGCCTGCGCCCGACCTGGCTGACGATCTTCACGGCCATGTTCATGCACGCCGGCTTGCTGCACATCGGCGGCAATATGCTGTACCTGTGGATTTTCGGCAACAACATCGAAGACGCGCTCGGCAAGGTACGCTACATCATCTTTTATTTTGTCTGCGGCGTGGTCGCGGCGCTGGCGCAGATCGCTGTCGGCCCGAATTCGCTGATCCCGACACTGGGCGCGTCAGGCGCGATTGCGGGCGTTTTGGGCGCGTATTTCGTCCTTTACCCGGACGCCCTGGTGCTGAGTATCATTCCGCTCGGTTATATCGGTTTCCTGAGAGAAATCCGTGCGATCTGGGTGCTGGGGTTCTGGATCGCGCTGCAGCTGTTCCAGGGTTTTGAGGGGATCGGCATGGAGCGCGGGGGCGGCGTGGCCTACTTCGCGCACATCGGCGGTTTCTTCGCAGGCGTTTTGATTATCTTTCTGCTCGGCGGCAAGCGGCTGGTCGCCCGGCAGCAGCAGCGCGTTTACTCCCCGCCGCCGAGCGGCTACTATTAAGAGCGGCCTTTGTCCAACACGAAAAACACATTCTTGATCGCCCTGATCGCCGTCGGTCTTCTGGGCGGCATTCTGGCGTTCGTGCAGCGGTACGTGGCCGAGGCGCACAACCGCCGCGTCGAACTCGTGATTGACTACAGCGACGCGCAGGCGCTCGCCAACACGAGCAGCCGCGCGATGGACGACGTGCTGACGCAGCTGCGCGGCGCGGGCATCACGACCGTGGCCGTCACGGAAGACACGCTCGGCACCCTGGTCAGCAACGGCATCATCGGCACGCCCAAACGCGACGGCGACACGACCCTGCTGACGTTCGCGCCCGGCTTCCCCGGCCAGATGGCGCGGGTGCAGGCGATGCTGGCGCACAAGGCGCCGGGCCTGCCCGTCTCCGACGCCGGGCCGAACACGCTGCGCGTCGGGGCGCCCTGGCCGCAGTTCAGCGGGCTGCCGATTGGGCTGGACGACGGCGCGGTGCAGACGGTGCGCCGGAACGGGCTGATGGTCGCGCCGCGCTTGTTTAATTACACGGGCGTCACGCCCGACAACATCGCCTGGGCCTTGCAGCAGGTGCAGACGCAATGCACGCCGCAGGCGACGGGGCCGCTGATCTTCGCGGGCGCGGCGGTGCTGGGCAACCGGACGCAGATCGCGGCGACGACCCAGGCCCTGCAAGCCGACCAATTGGTGTACGGCAGCGTCGAGTTCGGCAAGATGCTCGGCGACGATGACCTGTCGCGGCAGGCCGCCGACCGCACCGTGCGCGTCCACTCCATCGGCAACGACGAGATGGGGACGATGGACGAGCCGACGGCCATCGAGCGCTTTGTCCGGGCGGCCAAAGAGCGCAACATCCGCGTCTGCTACATCCGCCTGTTCCTGAACGGCCTGACCACGGAGCCGGGCGCGGACAGCGTCGCGCAGAACGTCCGTTTTATTGCCAAGATCGTCAAAGGGCTGCAGGACGCGCGGACGACGACATCGGGCCATTTGATGCTGGGGGCGGCGCACCCGTTCCGGGACGACCCGACGCCCCGGCGCGGGGAGCGCCTGCTGATGGGCCTGGGCGTCCTGGCGGGCGTGTTGTTGTTGCTGCGCGTCTTCACGGGGATTGATGGCCGCGCGTTCTGGGCCGGCACGACTATCGGGCTGCTGGCGGGTCTGGGGCTGGCGTTCCCCGAACACGGCGTCAAGGGACGCGAGATTCTGGCCCTGCTGTCGGCCTGCACCTTTCCGACTTTGGGGTTGTGTCTGTCTCCATTGCCTGCCGCGAACGGGCGGGTGTTGAGCCGCGCGTTCGCGGCCTACGCCCGGATGACGCTGGCGACGCTGGCGGGCGTGGTGTTCATCGTCGGCCTGCTCGCCGGGCGGCTGTTCCTGCTCAAAGTGGACGAGTTTCTGGGCGTCAAATTGGTCTTGATCGCGCCCGTGCTGCTGACGGCTGCCTTTTACGGGCTGGGGCTGGCGGCGCTCGGCCCGGAGGCGGCGTGGAACGTCCGCTGGAACCGCGCCCTGGACTGCCTGCGCGCCGTCTACGGGCAGCCGCTGTCCATCGGGCAGTTGGTTGTGGGCCTGGTCGTGCTGGTCGCCCTGGCGCTGATCGTGGCCCGGTCGGGGAACGACCCCGGCGTGGGGGTCAGCGGCACGGAACTGAAGATGCGGGCATTGCTGGACCATTACCTGTTGGTGCGCCCGCGCACGAAGGAGTTTTTGCTGGGCCACCCGGCCCTGTTCTTCGCCCTGGCGGCGGCGGCTTCGGGCCGATTCCGCCGTTGGATCGTTCCCCTGGTCGTGGTCGGGGCCGTCGGGCAGTCTTCGCTGCTGGACACGTTCTGTCACCTGCACACGCCGCTGCTGATCTCCCTGCTGCGGGCGTTCATCGGATGGGCGCTCGGCGGCGTCATCGGGGCGATTGTCTTCGCGCTGGTCAGCCGGGTCGTCCCCCCGTCCCCCGCCGAGAAAGAAACGCCGTGCGCCCCCCCCGCCTGACTCTGTCCGGCTACTACGGCTTCGGCAATGCCGGGGACGAGGCCGTGCTGGCCGGGCTTGTCCGCGCCTTCCGCGGCCGCCGTTCCGCCGGGGATCTGGAGATCGCGGCGCTGTCCATCGCCCCCGACGAGACCCGGCGGACGCACGGCATCGAGGCGGCGCACCGCTACCGGGCCAAAACCGTGATCCGCGCCCTGTCGCGGACGGACGTGCTGCTGTCCGGCGGCGGCAGCCTGCTGCAGGACGTGACCTCCCCGCACAGCATCTTTTACTACCTCGGCGTCGTCCGCCTGGCGCAGATGATGGGCAAGAAGACGATGTTCATTGCCCAGGGCGTCGGCCCGCTGACGCTGCCCCGGTCGCGCAGACTCACGGCGTCCGTCGCTAACCGCTTGGAGGCCGTCACCGTCCGCGACCCCGGCTCGGCGGCCCTGCTGCGCGAGATCGGCGTCAAGCGCCCCCCCGTGGAAGTCACCGCCGACCCCGCCTTGCTGCTGGCCCCCGACGCGCCACCGCAAGCCGGCAACGGCCCCTCGTTCGGCGTCGCCCTGCGGCCCTGGCACGGGCATGATGCCCTCGCCTTCCACGTCGCCGACGCGGCGCGGCAGGCGCTGCCGGGCCGCCGCGCCCTCCTCTTCCCCATGCAGCCGCAAACGGACAAAGAGGTCACGGAACAATTCGCCCGCGAATGGCATCAGGAGAACAGAACGACGCTTTGCTCGACCGAGACGGGGCTCGCCGCCCTGGTGCAGAATCTGGCGTCCTGCGAGATGGTCGTCGGGATGCGCCTGCACGCGCTGATCCTTGCCGCCGCCTGCGGCGTCCCGTCCGTCGCCCTGTCTTACGACCCGAAAGTGGCGGCGTTCATGGACGCGAGCGGCCAGGGCGGCGCCGTGTACGACCTGAACCACGCCGACACCGACGCCCTCGCCGACCTGCTCGCCCACACCTGGAACGACCGCCGGGCGCGGGCCTCTTCTCTGCGCGAGCGCCTGCCCGCCCTGCAGCGCGCCGCCGCCCGCAATGCCGACATCGCGCTGGGGTTGGTGGGTTAGTAGTAGAAGGCCCGCGAAAACACCTGCTAATGAAAACACCGGCCCGTGCCTATAATAAGTACCGGAGGCGGCACGCGAAAGGAGCAAGTTATATGGCAGCAATGTCTGTCGCCCCGAACGCGGTTTTGGCGCAGCAATCTTCCGTGGTTTCTTCGGTCAGCGGCGACGACCAGCAGGTCGTCAAACTGACGAAACGTGAGATTGAGGTGTTGACACACGTGATTCAGGGCAAGTCGAGCAAGGAAGTGGCGGACACGCTTTTCGTCAGCAAGCGCACGGTGGACTTCCACCTGGCGAATGTCTACGACAAGCTGCATGTGAGCAATCGGGTGCAGGCGTTCCGACGCGCGACCCGGCTCGGACTGATCCCCTACGAAGCCCAGTTCGCCGATTAGCACGCTTTTCGGCGTCCCAGGGACGCAGGACCGCACGCCGCAGGCAAACCCCATCGGGCGGGAGAGCATCGCTCTCCCGCCCGTTTTCTTGCGCCCGGCTAATATACTGACGGGTGACTTGACAGGCTGTATCTTACAAGATACAATAAAGATATGGAAATCATTGAGCGCGACGTCACCGTTCTGACGCTAGACGATGGCAAGTGTCCGTTCGCAGAATGGTTCCTCAGTCTCAAGGACCTGCGCACCCGGCTGCGCATCAGCGCCCGCATCACGCGCCTCCAAAGCGGCAACTTGGGCGATGTCCGCAGCGTCGGAGAAAGCGTCAGCGAGTTGAAGATGGACTTTGGGCCTGGCTACCGCATTTACTTCGCAGTGTCAGGTCAGACGGTCATTGTGCTGCTGGCCGGGGGCGACAAAAGTACACAAAACAAAGACATCCAGGCCGCACAGCGGCTGTGGAAGGAAAACCGAGATGCCATTGAAAGATTTCGACGAGATTTTGGCGCGTGATTTGCAGGATCCGGAAGCCGTAGCCGCGTATTTGGAGTATGCCTTGCAGGACGGCGGCATGGAAACCTTCCTGGTCGCCCTGCGAAACGTCGCCAGGGTGCAGGGCGGCATGACGCAGCTCGCCCAGGCGACGGCGCGAGGCCGCGAAAGCCTTTACAAGACTCTTTCAGAGCAGGGCAACCCGGAGTTCGAGACATTGCAGGCGGTCCTCAGCGCGCTGGGGCTGCGCTTCTCGATCACCCGCGCCGAGACGGCTCCGGCCACTGTCAGTGCCTAAATGCTGTAAGAAAACGGGCGGGAGAGCGACGCTCTCCCGCCCGTTTTCTTGCGCCCGGCTTTACGACCTGGGGGCGATGTGCTATAATCAGGCGAGGGTGGGCCGTGATCGAGGCAGACGGGCTGACGAAAACGTATGGGCGCGGGGGCGTCCCGGCGGTGGACGGGCTGACGCTGTCGGTGCCGGGCGGCGAGCTGTTCGGCTTTCTGGGGCCGAACGGCGCGGGCAAGACGACGACCATCAAAATGCTGGTCGGCCTGCTGCGGCCCACGGCGGGCGCGGCGCGCGTGGACGGCCACGACCTGCAAACCGGAGCGGCGCAGGCCAAGCAGCAGATCGGCTACGTGCCGGACAACCCGTACCTTTATGATAAACTGACCGGACGCGAGTTTTTGTCGTTTATCGGAGATTTATACGCGATGCCGCCGGGCCGGGCGCGCGACGACAAGGCCGACGGCCTGCTCCGGCTCCTGGACCTGGCGGAGCAGGGCGACAAACTCATCGGCGGCTACTCGCGCGGGATGCGGCAGAAGATGGCGCTGGCCGCCGCTCTGCTGCACGACCCAAAGGCCTTGTTCCTGGACGAGCCGACCGTCGGCCTGGACCCCGGCAGCACGCGGCGCTTAAAGGACATCCTGCGCAGCCTGTGCCGCGACAAGGGCGTGGCCGTGTTCCTGTCCACGCACACGCTGGATGTCGCCGCCGAGATCTGCGACCGGGTCGGCATCTTCCACCGGGGGCGGCTGATCGCCCTGGGGACGCCGTCCGCGCTCAGCGCCCAGGCCGCGACGGGCCGCCTGGAAGACGTCTTCCTGGAACTGACCGCGCCGGAGACCAAATGATGCCCGACCTACCCCGCTTGGAGACACGCACCGCATGACCTTTCCTGTACGCCGTTATCGCCGCATCGCGGCGGCGCTGCTGCCGCTGGCCCTCTTTGCGCTGGCCGGGTGCGGCACGCAGTTCGCCAAAGACCAGCAGATTCAGGACGACCTCCAGGCCGCCATGCAGCAGGCGCAGGTCGGCAAGACTCAGGAAGCCCGGCAGTGGGCCGACCGCGCCGTCGCCGTCGCCCCGCAGAACATCAATACTTACCTGAATATCCCCACCAATACCGATGACACGGACAGACTCAGCCTGGTGGACATCAACGGAGGCGACAGCGGCGTCTTCACGTCGGTCGGCGACGACGCCTCGGTGATCTTCTACATGACGAAGGCCGTGACGAAATTCCCGGACAATTTCTACCCCCTGCAAGCGCTGGAAGATGCGCAAGGCCGGACGGGGGACACGGCGGCGCAGCGCGCGACGGCGGCGCGGCTGGCGGCCCTGATCGAGCGGCAGCTCCGCACGCCCGGACACGAGACGGGGCCGGACCTGGAGATCAGACTGGCCCAGGCGTACTGGGACGCGGGCGATCCGGTCAAAGGGGCGGCGGCTTATCGGCGCGTCATTGCGATCTACCCCGGCGACAAGGCGGTGCAGAGTTCCGCCGAGAACGGCCTGGCCTACGCCTACGCCGTCGCGAACGACACCACGCATCTGCCCGAAGCGCTGACGCTGGCCCAGGCGTCCCTGAAACTGGCGCAGGCGGACGGTGAAGACGACCAGGCGCAGGGCGCGATCAGCGACACCGTCGGCTGGGTGCAGTACCGACTGGGCGACTACAAGAACGCGCTCATCAATGTCCAGGACGGCGTCAGCGCCAGTCCCCGCCTGGCCGAAGGCCGCTACCATCTGGCGATGGTCTACAAAGCGCTCGGCGACACCGAGGCCGCCCGGACCGAGTTCGGCTACGCCGTCCATCTGAGCCAGGACTACGCCGACGCCAAGCGCGAACTCGCCTCGCTCCCGCCGCAGGCGGGGACACAGAGCGGCGGCAGCGCCTAGCCATAAATTGGCCCGGCGACTGAAGTCGCGGCAAGAAGAGCACGAAGTGTCCCTGCGGACACTCAAGTCTTAGTCCGCGCAGGCGGACTTTGTGATCTTTTAGCCGCGACTTCAGTCGCCGGGCATTTTCTTCAGTCGCCGGGCAATCGGACGGGTGATTTTCCTGACACGTTCTCACTCAGCGCTTCCCGAATGAACGCGGCCACGGCGTCCGGCGCTTCCAGTGGCAGCAGGTGAGCCGCCTGGGGGACAGCGGCCAAAGTCGCCCCGGCAATGTATGACTGCACTTCGCGCCGGAGCAGATCCGGGGTTAGGGATTTGTCCGCCGCGCCTGCGAGAATGTGCGTTGACACGGCAATCTGTTCCATCCGGGCTTGAATATCTTCCCGGCTTCCCCCGTCCAGCCAGGCGTTCCAGGCGACGCGCGAAGCGCGCAGGGTGTCGGCAACGGCGAGTCCGGCCAGCGGTGCGGGGAGGGGATGGGCCGTAATTTTCGCCAGGGTTTCCTCGGCGGCGTCGCTCCGGCCCCAGCCGTCCCGCAGACGCGCCCGCTCGGCGTCGTCCATCGGCTCCGGCGACGGCGGCGAGGGCGCAACCAGCAGCAGCGTTTCCAGGCCGGGAGGCCGCCGCGCGGCGACGGCCAGCGACGTCTTGCCGCCCATCGAATGGCCGACCAGAGCGTAACGGCGCAGACCCAGCGCGGCGGCCAGGCGCAGAACGTCGTCCGCCATGTCGTCTACTGTATAGCCAGTCGGCGGCGCGTCCGAATCACCCCAGCCCCGTCCGTCCGGCGCGCAACACGAGAAATCCTCCGACAGCCGCGCCATCACGGGTTCCCAGGTCCGGCCTGAGCCGCCGAAGTAGTGCAGGAACAGCAGCGTCCGCGCGCCCTGCCCTTGCCGCCGGACGTTCAGCGTCACGCCGTCCACCATGATCTTTTGGGCTTCCATGCTACTCTCCGCGCCGCGCATTGGCAATAAAATGATCGGCGGCGCGCAGGCTGAGCGCCATCTGCGTCAGGGCCGGGTTGACGCTCAGGGAACTCGGATACACGGAGTTGTCCATCACGTACAGGTTTGGAACGTCATGGCAGCGGCCTTCGGCGTTGACCACTGAGGCCGCCGGGTCGCGGCCCATGCGGCAGGTGCCGAGCGTGTGGGCATTGCGCGGGAACGCCCAGGCGTCCTGTGCGCCCGCTTCGGCCCAAAGCGCGCGCATCAAGCGTTCGGCATGGGCGGTCAGGCGGCGCTCGTTGTCGCCCTGCGTGAAGAAGATGCGCGGCTTGGGCAGCCCCCGCGCGTCTTTCTCGTCCGCCAGTTCCAGAAAATTGGCCGGGCAGGGCAGGCATTCGCCGCAGATGTTGATGCCCGCCGTGTGGTTGTAGCCCTGCATCCGCGCCGCGAGTTGCGGCCCCCAGACGCCCAGCCCCCGCGCCATCTGCGAGGCATACGTGACCGGCATGACGCCGATAGACTGCAGGAGGTAGCCGCCCGCGAAGTCGGCGTCGGCGGGCCGGTGCGTGTCCTCGGAGATCAGACCGCCAGGGATGCCTTTGTAGGGCCGCACATCGTCCGCGAACCGCCCCCACAGTTGCAGGGCCGTGTGCGCCAGGAAGTTCCGCCCGACCTGTCCCGACGAGTTCGCCAGACCGTTGAGCAGCAGCAGGCGCGGCGACTCTACGGCCCCGGCGCACAGAAACACGGCGCGGCACGCCTGCCGCCGCTCCTGCCCCCCTTGGACATAAACGACGCCCGTGACGCGGCCCGTTTTGTCCGCCTCAACCTGCGTGACGTAACACTCCGGGCGGACCTCGGCCCCGTGCGCGAGAGCCAGCGGCAGGAACGTCACGTCCATGCTCGCCTTCGCGCCGACGCTGCACCCGGCCTGGCAGAAGCCGCGATTGGTGCAGGCCCGCCGCCAGCCGACGCCTTGCTGCCAGTACGGCCCCGACAGCGCCGCATTGGGCGCGGGCGACGTCCGTATCTCCAGCGCACCTGCCCCGCGCTGCATCAGCTGCGCCGCCCCGTTGAGCGGCAGCGGCGGCAAGGGGTAGCCCTGCCGCCGCGCCGGCCCCCACGGGTACGGCGACGGGCCGGAGACGCCCAAGAACGCTTCCAACTCGTCAAAATACGGCTCCAAATCTTCATAGCCGAGCGGCCAGTCGCAGCCCGTCCCGAAGTCCGTGAAGATCCGAAAGTCGTCCGGGTGTGGCCGGGGCGTGTACGCCGTGTAGTGCAGGGTCGAGCCGCCGACGCCGGTTCCTGAGTTGTTTGCCCCAAATCCCATCGGGTCGCCGCCCGCGCTGAGCCGCTCGTCGTTCCAGAAGAGTTTCTCCTGCGCCCGCTCGTCCGTCGGGAACTGCGCCGGGTCCCACTGTTTTCCCGCTTCCAGCGCCACGACAGACAGCCCCGCCCGCGCCAGCCGCGCCAGGATCGGCGCTCCGCCCGCCCCCGTGCCGATGATGACGACATCCACCGGACCGGAAAAGACCGCCCCCACCCGGCGCCGCGCGCCACCCTCCCCCAAGAACAAGGGAGGGCTGAGAAGGACTTCCGTCTCCCAATCCTCCCGCTCGTTCAGGCCGACGCGCGCCCAGCCGCGCCCGTCGGCCATGCCGACGTAGCCGATCTCCTCCTGCGCCGACGGGTGACTGTAGTAGAGTTCGGTCAGTTCGGCCAGCAGCTCTTCCATCAAGCGGGGGCCGGGCAGCGTTTGCCAAAGATCGCCGGGCGCGTCGCCGCGCCGGACGGCAGCCAGCAGCGCGTCCTGCGCGTCCCCACCGACAGCAGCGAATTCACAGCCATACAGGATCTGCGCACTCTGATTGAGGCCTTGCAGACCCAGGCGGTAGGCGTCGCCGTCCGGCGGCAGGGCGTCGTAGCGCCAGCCGTTCCCCTGCCCCTGCGTCAGTCGTTCGTCTATCAGGCCGGCGAGGTCGGCGCGATACGCCTCAGCCTTCGGAAAGACAAGGCGGCAGACGGCGCGCAGCGTTTCCCAGGCGTCTTCAGGGAAAAACCGGGGCGTCGTTCGGGGCGGCTGAGACAGACGCGCTTCCAGCACAGCGCGAGTCGGCGGCGTGACGAAATCCGTGGCAAGCAGGGAACGGACGGAGGGGTGCGGGTCAGGGTCAGTCAATAGCGGCTTTTCTAAGCGCCCGGTGCGCCGTGGAGTGGCAGAAAACAGTGCCGCCGTCTTTTTACCCAGATTCCGCCCCCGGCGATGCACACCGCGTTTGGGCGTGACGCCCTTCCCAGAGTCAAAACGCGCTGTTAATGATGCTTTAATGGCAGACTGACAAAATCTATGTTATGATGCCATTAGCACTCGTCTCAGTCCCGGCGCCGGAACATCGGCCCCGCGCTTCCATCGTTCAAGGAGACTCGCCCGTGAAAAATCGAGGTTTGATGCGGCGTCTGCCGCTGCCTGCGGCGCTGCTGGTCGCCGTGATTTCCTTTGGCGGCCCGACCCGCGCCCAGCAGACGACACAGGCCGCGCCCCAGCGCCAGGTCGTGGCGCAGAATGCCCGTCTCCAGCCGGGCGGCCTGTCCGCGCGGACATTGGCCCAGATCGCTGAACTGCAGCAGGAGAAGAGGTCGCGGCTTCCCGCCCAGCGGAAACTCGATTCCAACCTCTGGTACACCGTGAAGATGAGCGAGGGGCTGGCGATCACCAGGTCCGTCCCCACCCTGCGCACCGGCATCAAGCCGGAGGCGGACGGCCTCATTCTCGTGGACATCACGGCGGATGTGAGCGATGAGCTGCTCGGCGTCATCAAAAGCGCGGGCGGTGTCCTGGTCAACGTTGTCCCACAGTACCGCACGATCCGCGCCCGCTTGCCGCTGCCGCAGATGGAGTACGTCGCCGGGCAGCCCGGCGTCCAGTTCATCAAGCCCGCCGACCTTGCGCGGCCAAACGGCGATCCCACCGGGATGTTCCAGAGTCGCGGGGGCAGGTTCCTGCTCGCGCCCTATCTGCTGCCCGGCGCGGCGGGCGGATTCGGGGAGCGCGCCGGTGCCGTCCGCGCGCAACTCCCCGCCCTGCTGCACAAGTTCAACCCGATGCTGACGCCCAACACCGGCAGCGTGGACAGCGAGGGCGACACCACGCACCGCGCCATCACGGCCCGCAACACCTATGGCGTGGACGGCACCGGCATCAAGATCGGCGTCATGTCCGACAGCGATGATTATTTGGAAAGTTCGCAGGCGTCGGGCGATCTGCCGACGGACGTGACGGTGATTTCAGGCCAGTCGGGGCGTCCGGGGACGGGCGAAGGCACGGCGATGATGGAGATCGTCCACGACATCGCGCCGGGGGCCAAACTGTTCTTCGCGGAGGGCGGCCCCACTCAGGCACAGATGGCCGCCAACATCATCAGCCTGCATAATGCCGGCTGCAACATCATCGTGGACGACATCTCTTTCGGCAACGAATCTCCATTTCAGAATGGTGTGGTCGCCCAAGCCGTCGAGACCGTCACCAACGCCGGGACGCTGTATTTCTCCTCGGCGGCCAACGACGGCAACGCCGACGACCACACGACCGGCTGTTGGGAAGACCCCTTTGTTGACTCGGGAGAGACGATTGAGGGCAGTCCGGCTCTGGAATGGGGAACCCTCGGCGGTTACCCGGCCATTACCAACTTCATCGAATCGGCTTATAGCGGCCAATTCACCGGTCCGACGAACCCGGATCTCTATTGGTCAGATCCACTGGGCAAGGCCACCGATGACTACGACCTTTATGGCGTGAACAGTGCCGGGACCATCGTTGCGCAGTCCACCAACACTCAGGACGGCACCCAAGACCCGTATGAGTCCATCCCCGGTCTCCCCCAGGGCGGCGGCGTGATCGTCGTCCTCTACTCCGGCAGTGCCAAGTACCTGCATCTGGACAACAACACCCGCAACGTCACCATGTCCATCTACACGGACGCACGGACGCGCGGCCACAATTCCGTCAACACCGTGGGCGCCTACGGCGTCGCCGCGACCCCGGCGTCCTCCGCATTCGGGAATACGGGGGACCCGACCGGTCCCTACCCCAATGCCTTCAACACGTCCAACAAAAC
>CAZZVX010000005.1:0-31650 GCA_964657535.1 Armatimonadota bacterium
GCCACTGATCTCACCCTGGTCATCAATCGCGCCTTTGATGGACGGCGCTTCGATCACGGTGTCATCGAGTACGATGCCCATGATCTCGCCGAGGTGGGCGCGGGTAAAGTTGCCCATGGCGCGAGCGCCCCGGTCGTTGAAGTTCTGCGTGACTTCCGGCTCGGTGCCGAGCGGCCCGCCCAGTTGGGCTTTCGACGTGGGCAGAATGTCCGCGCCGCTCAAAATCTGCGGGGACACGGCGGGGCTGAGGAGTGTGTTCCAGGCGGTCAGCTCCTGATTCAGCGCCTGCGCCTGCGCCTGCTGGGCGGGGGTGAAGTAAACCGGCGTGTCGGCGGGCAGGTTGGCGGACAGCGGCGCGGCGACCGTGGCGAGCGTCGCGCCGGGGCGCGGGTTCGTCCCCTGCCCCAGCAGGGCCGCGAAGTCGGCCCGGATCTGTGACCCGTCGCGGAACGACTGGCCGGGGTTCAAGCCCTGCCAGGGCCGCGTGACAAAGAATGTGGAATGTTCCCGGCCTGACGCATCCCGATCCACGCTCAGGTGCAGCGGCGCACCCGGTTCGCGGTCACTCTGCACGTCCCGGAAGTAGTAGAACGTCATCGAGGCCGTCGTCGCCAACTGCTCCAGGACGGCGTCTTTGTTTTTGACATCCGGCAGGTCAATGATGAACTGGTTGGTGCCCTTTTTCTGGACGGTCGCCTCGCCGACGCCCGACGAGTTGATGCGGTTTTCCAGCGTGGTCTGCACGCGGGCGGCGGTCTCGTCGTTCCAGACGACGCCCGGCGGCAGGTGATCCGTCTGCGCCTGCAGGACGGCTTCCACGCCGCCTTTGATGTCCAGGCCGTACTTGACCGGGTGGCGGCCCATCAGCGTCGTATGCCCCACGCGGATGGCGCGGCCACTGACGACCAGCGCCGACAGCGCGAGCAGGAGCAGGATAACCAGCCCCCAGATTTTCTCCCGTTTCAACTTGGCAACTCCTCACGACGGGACACAGTTCTTCGTGTCGCCGGCACAAATCTTTGTGCAAAATAACGTTCCATTATACTGTTACGTCCGGGGGATTGTCAAGGTTTCCCTCGACGGCCCGACTCCGGCGGACGGATTTGCCGTGTCACGCAGGAAGTCGCCGGGGAAATCGCGAACTGCACCTGTAACATTGGAAGGGTTACGGAGGGGACGAGGATGAAAACGGCATTTTTTGCGCGGCGCATCGGCTTGGTGATTCTTTTACTGCCATTAGGTGTCGTCATCGGATGCGGCGGAGGCGGGGGAGGCGGCAACGGCAGCAGTGATCCGAACGGCGGCTTGGTCGGGCCGGACCCCACGTCCCTGTCTTTGTCGGGGACAACGCCGGACGGTCTGACCGTCACGCTGGCCCAGAGCAAGTCCACGATTGCCACCGGCGGTTCCCTCGTCTACACCTACACGATCACGAATTCCACTCCGTCGCCCATCAGCGTCCAGACCTCCGACCAGACCGGCACCAGTTCGCCGCTGGTCCCAGCGTCAATCGGCATCGTCAACTCCGCCGGCGCGTCCGTGTTCACGCTCCCGGCGCCCGCCGCCGCCAAAACGCTGACGCTGCAGAACGGTGACTCCTACTCGGAGACGCTGACCGTCACCAACATCTTCACCCGCGTAGACCGCTACAGCGCCACCGCGACGTTCCAGACCGGCAGCGCGCCCACGTCGCTCGGCCCGCTCATCGTGACCGCCCGCAAGGGCGGGTAGCCAGTCACTGGCTTCCGGCACCAGCAAAAAAATGGCCCCCGCTTCCATTCGGAAGCGGGGGCCTGTTTATGCAGGAATTAGTAGTCGTCGTCGTGGTCGTGGCCGCCGCCGTTGCCGGACTTGGACTTTTCCTTCTTCTCGACGATGAGCGAGTTGGTACTCAGAATCATGCCGGCGATGGAGGCGGCATTCTGCAGGGCGGAACGGGTCACTTTGACCGGATCCACGATGCCCGCCGCAACGAGGTCCACGTACTCCTCAGTCATGGCGTTCAGGCCCTGGCCCTGCGGGAGAGTCTTGACCTTCTGCACGACAACCGAGCCTTCCAGACCGGCATTGGCGGCGATCTGGCGCAGCGGCTCTTCCAAAGCGCGGCGGACGATGGCGACGCCGACTTTCTCATCGGCGTCACCGCCGAGGCCGTCCAGCGTCGGGATCAGCGAGACCAGGGTCGCGCCACCGCCGGCGACAATGCCTTCTTCCACCGCCGCGCGGGTGGCGGACAGGGCATCCTCAAAGCGGTGCTTCTTTTCCTTCAGCTCGGTCTCGGTGGCCGCGCCGACCTGGATGACGGCGACGCCGCCGGCCAGTTTGGCTAGCCGCTCTTGCAGCTTCTCTTTGTCGTAAGACGAGTCGGTGTTCTCGATCTGGCGGCGGATCTGCTCGATGCGGCCCTTGACGGCATCGGCGGTCCCGGCGCCCTCAACCACGACGGTGTCTTCTTTGGTGATGATGATCTTCTTGGCGCTGCCGAGATCATCAAAGGTCACGCCGTCGAGTTTGATGCCGAGGTCTTCGGTGATGAACTTGCCGGCGGTCAGCACGGCGATGTCTTCCATCATGGCCTTGCGGCGGTCGCCGAAGCCGGGGGCCTTGACGGCGACCACGTTCAGGATGCCGCGCAGCTTGTTGACGACCAGGGTGGCGAGCGCTTCACCGTCCACGTCCTCGGCAATGATGAGGAGCGGGCGGCGGGCCTGGGAGATCTTCTCCAGGACGGGAATCAGGTCCTGCGCCGAGGAAATTTTCTTCTCGTGCAGCAGGATCAGTGGGTTCTCCAGAGTGGCTTCCTGGCGCTCCGGGTCGGTGACGAAGTAGGGCGAGATGAAGCCCTTGTCAAACTGCAAGCCTTCCACCACGTCCAGCGTCGTGTCGGTGCCTTTGGACTCCTCGACGGTGATGACGCCGTCCTTGCCGACCTTGTCCAGCGCTTCGGCAATTAAGTTGCCGATCTCGGTGTCGTTGCCGGAGATGGACGCGACCTGGGCGATGCTGGCCTTGTCGGTGACGTCAATCTTGCGGGTCTTGAGTTCTTCCACGACCTTCTCGACGGCAAGTTCGATGCCCCGGCGCAACGAAATGGGGTTGCCGCCGGCGGCGACATAGCGCAGGCCTTCGTTGACGATGGACTGGGCGAGAACGGTCGCCGTGGTGGTGCCGTCGCCGGCCACGTCGTTGGTCTTGGAGGCGACTTCACGGACAAGCTGCGCGCCCATGTTCTCGTAAGGGTCGTCCAATTCAATTTCTTTGGCGACGGTCACGCCGTCTTTGGTAATGGTCGGACTGCCGTATTTTTTGTCCAGGACGACGTTGCGGCCTTTGGGGCCGAGCGTCACTTTGACGGCGTTGGCGACGGCATTCGCGCCGCGCTCTAGTGCGCGCCGGGCTTCTTCATCGAACAACAATGTTTTGGCTGCCATGTGTGCTATTTCTCCTTGGGGTTCGCGTTAGCTGCGGACGGCGTAGATCTGGTCTTCGGACAGGATCTGGTATTCCTGGCCTTCCAGTTTGAGTTCGGTGCCGCCGTACTTCGAGTAGATGACTTTATCGCCGACGCTGACCGTCAGCGTGGAGCGCGTGCCGTCGTCGAGGACGCGGCCGGGGCCGACGGCGATGACTTCGCCTTCCTGCGGCTTCTGCTTGGCCGAGTCGGGGATAAAGATGCCGCCGCTCGTCTGTGATTCGGCTTCGCTGGGTTTGACCAGCACTTTGTCGGATAAGGGCCGGAAATTGACTGCCATGTAATGCGACCTCCTGCGTCGTGGGTGTGAAATCGTTGTTGGCACTCTTTGGGTGCGAGTGCTAAAACCGGAGTCATTGTACTCAGTGGGAGGGGATTTGTCAAGAGGGCAATTAACGCAGAGCAAGGGCGCGGCGGACGGCGCCACTGACGGGAGGCTCTTGCGGGGCGCGAAGCTCGGCGCGCGGGGCGAAGCGGGCGACGGAGCGGGCGAACACGTCGGTCAGGAGCGTCCCGGCGCCCCAAAGCCCGCCGACGGACACGACGGGGAAGGCTTTGACAGTATCTGGGAAGAGCGCGGCGGTGACGCCATGCACCAACTGCGCGAGCGCGCCGCCCGCGCGCATCAGAATGGCACGGGCCACAGCGTCGTCATCTTCCTGCGCGGCCAGGGCGACATCACGCGCCAGGGACGCGATCTGCACCCGGCTAATCCCGCCGCCGTAGACGCCGGCAATAATTTCGGCAAGGGACGCGAGTGACAGCGCGGAAAGAAGGCGTTCCGTCAAGGCCGTCGCTTCGCCCGTGCCGTCCGCCGCGCGCAGGACGGCGACCAGCGCCGCCCGCCCTACCCCGTAGCCGCTGCCGGCGTCGTCAAGGAGGTAGCCGTAGCCGCCGGATTTGTGAGACAGCCCTGCAGCGTTTTCGCCGTAGGCAACGGAACCCGTCCCGGCGATGACGATGACCCCGGCCTCGCCGCCGGTTGCCCCGATCAATGCAATGGCGTAATCGGGTTCAACGGCGATATGGGCGTTCGGGAACAGCATTTGCAGCCCTTGCGTGAACTCGGCGCGGCGCGCGCCGAAGGACGTTCCCGCCACGCCCGCGCAAACGGCGGTCACATCGGCGAAACAACCCCCAACGGGTGAAAGCGCGGACGCCGCCGCCGTGGTCACGGATTGCAATGCTTCCGAGACCGGAACGGCGGCGAGGTTGCACGGGCCGCCGACGCCTTCGCCAAGCACAATGCCATCAGGAGTTGCTGTCTGCGCCCGCGTCTGCGTCCCGCCGCCGTCCAGGCCCAGCACACAGCACGTCACCATGACGGCGGTTCCAGATGACTCGTGTCATTCAGGAAAGCAACGCGCCCGCCGCGCTCGGCGTGGTATTCCAGCAGGGTCAAGGATGTGTTGTCCAGGCGCAGGTGAAGCAGCGTCGGGAGCGGGGCTTGCAGGGCATCTAAAATCAGGGGGCGCAGCGACCCGCCGTGACCGACCAGGGCGACTGTGTCCTGCGGCTGTGGGTGATCGGCCAGAACCCGGCGCAGCACGGTCAGGAGGCGCTTCTGCACCTGTTCCCAGGTTTCGCCGCCGGGGATGACGTAATCCAACTGTCGCTCCACATGGTAGCGATGCCAGCCGTCGGGAGACACGGCCTGAATCTCGGTCTCGGTCAGCCCTTCCCAGACGCCGTAGGATTTTTCGCGCAAGGCGGGGACAGGAATGACGCCGAGGGCGTGCTTGGCGGCGATTTGGGCCGCCGTGTCCAGGGCGCGGGACAAGTCGCTGGAATAGATCGCCTGGAGCGGGACGCGCGCCAAGCGCGCGGCGACGGCTTGGGCCTGCTGCCGCCCGCGCGCACTGAGGGCGCTGTTGGTGTGGCCCTGCACGCGGCGCTCCGCGTTCCATTCCGTTTCGCCGTGCCGGACCAGGAGAAGACGTGTCAAAGATTGGTCCTAATGGGCATGGATCGCCTGGATCAAGTCCGGCGCGGCCTGACGGGCGAAGTCTTTTTCGGCATTCAAGGCTGCGGCCTCGCCGCCGGGCGGCGTTTTGCTGACCAGCCGGACAAAGGCCCAGCCGTTCTCCTGCGGGTGCAGGCGGCCCAGCGCCATCTCGACCTGCTGCCTCAAAAAACTGCTTTCGGTGCGCGTCCCGGACGCGAACCAGTACAGGAGCGACTGGTGGCTGGCCTGAGTGCCGGCGTCGCCGGGGAAGTCCGCCGTCATGGCGACTGCCGTCTGGGAACGCCCGCCGTAGTCAATGGCGACCGTGCGGCGGTCCGAAAGCGTATAGCCGACGGCGGGGTAGCAGGCTTCGGGACGGTGGTTGAACGCGCCGCGTCCCAGAGTGCGGTATTCCAGCAGCAGGAAAACGGTCTGGCCGGTCTGCGTGTCTTGGTACACCCGCTGCGTGTACGAATCGAGGTCGAGCGCGCCCGACAGCGTGGCGTCAAAGGCGAGTTCTTTCGGGTCGGTCTTCTCGTTGGCGACCATGTGCCATGTGCCGATGGTAGCCGGCAGTGTCGTCACGTCGGCGTGAGGCGCGGGCCGGTCGCCCGCGCGCAGTCCCAGCACCGCCAGCACTGCGGCGACGGCCAGCACCGCCAGCGCGGGGAACGCCCGGCGCAGCGTCAGCGCCTTGCTTTTGTCTTCCGGCGGTGCAGGTGCAGGCGGCGGCGCGGCAGGTGGCAGGCGATCAGGTTGAGGGGGGGCAGCGATGCTCATGAAAGTTCTTGGTCCTTAGAGATGGAAGCCTTTTTAGGGTTCAGCCGCCATTCGATCAGGCGGCCCAGTCCGATCAGTACGAAGAAGGCCAGTGTAAATGGGACGAGTTTCCCGACCAATCCGTCGTGGAACGCGCCCCCGGCGGTTTGGCCGTAAGCGTTCGCCACCATCAGCACCAGGTAAATGCGCAGGATGTTGCCGAGCAGGGCCAGCGGGATGCCCAGAGCGAACAGCGCCCATTTCCAGCGCAGCGGCACGGCCATGAAGTACGCCATCAGCGCGGCCAGCATACACATGGCGGTCAGCGAGTGCAGGCCGCTGCAGGCGACCGCCACCTGGAACGCGATGTGCTTGGCCGGGATCAGCAGGTTGACGCCCTCGTTCTGCACCGCCACACCGGACAACCCGGCGAACGCGACGGCCAGCCGCGCGCTGATGAGCTGCAAGGGCGCGCTGATCATGTCCAGCAGCCCGCCGGGGGTCGGCACCATGAACAGCAGGAAGGCGAGCGGGAAGGCCAGTTCGCGCGTCATCTGCGTGCCGAGGAAATAGAGACAAAGGCCGCAGACCGCGAAGACGAACGAGTACCCGATGGAGCGCTCCAGCCCCAGCCAGATGCCGGCGACCTGGACGGCCAGAGCCGCGCCGAGCACCCCCAGGCCCCAGCGCAGATTCGGCTGGATCGGCGTCTTGCGCAGTCGCCCCCAGTTCATCCAGAGCAGGAACGCGACGAGCGGCACGACGGCGACGCCGTGCATATTCTCTTCGTCGTGCCAGCCCTGGACGAAGATCACCCAGGTGTGGAAATAGACGGCCGCGAGCAGCGCCAGGAGCGCCGCACCGACGATGCCTTTTTCGATGGTCAGTGTCCGTGTCATAGTCCGGGTCCGTTCTCCGGCTGCGCCTTGAGCGACTTGAGATAACTGCGCCGCAGGAATAGTGTGGACGGCGCTCCGTTCGCTTCCGTGGCCTGAAGCACGCGCGGGTCGGTCACGAAGTCGGAGAGGACTTCGGAGATCGAGCCGTAGTTGTCATCAAAGACCTGATCGGCCTGATCCTTCTGGTTCTTGATCGCCTCCGGCAGAGACGTCTGCGCCTGTTTGATCTGCTGCTGCAACTGGTCGGGCGTCATCGTCAGTCTACCGGCGGCCATCTGTTTCTGAGCCTGTGCGATGCGCGCCTGGAGGACCTGCGGCAGACGGTCGGCGTCTTTGATCGCCTGCGCGTGCTCGTCCCAGGCCTGCGGGTGGCCCGCCAGCAGGAGCCAGGCGTTCGCCTCGCCGTCGGCGCTGTAGGCGCTGACTTCGGGCGTCAGCAGCAGCGCGGTCGGGGCCAGAGGAGACCCTTTCTGCGCGGCGAGCGCGGAGACGACCGCCTCGTAGGCCTGGTTGTCGCGCGGCAGCCAGACCGCCGGGACCTGACTCCGCCAGGCCACCTCCCAGGGCGTATCGGAAAGGATGGCGCCGCTCGCGACTTCGGTGTGGACCTTCGCGTTCAGCCCGGACTTGGGCAGCGGGTTGGCGATCAGGTTGAGGCCGCCCTGCACGGGGTTCAGGGCCGCCGCGCCGTGGCCCGACAGCGCGCCGAGCAGGCCGACGCCGACGACAGACCCCCAGGCCCAGAGCGCGGCCCGCTGGGAAAACGACTGCCACCGCTGCTGTGTCATCACGTCCCAGACGAACCCGACGCCGAGGACGGTCACGACCGGCGCGAACGGGGCCAGGGCCTGCATGGAGGGCGCGAAGAGCGACGTCGCCAGGGCGATCAGAAACAAGGAGATCGCTGCGTAACTGCGCAGGACATTGATGCGCACGTCGCCGAAGCGCCACAGCAGGGACGCCAGCGCCGGGGCGAGCGTCCAAATGGTGAAGGCGTCCGACAGGTGCGCCTGGTCGTAGTACAGGCCGCGCCCGATCTTGACGGCCATCTCCGGCAGGTGCGAAAAGAAGAACGAGAACGGCGTCTCCGCCGGGGACACGCTGCGATAGATCGTGGACGCGCCGGGGTATTCGGACGTGTCGGCCATGACCCCGTACATCAGCAGCGTGAAGAACGGGTTGCCGTGGCTCACGACGGCGTTACGAACCAGCCAGGGCAGCGTCACGACCAGAAAACCCAGAACGCACAGGCCGACGCCGCGCCAGGCCCGCGCCGGCGCCCTGGTCGCGAAGACGTAGACGAGCGTCGGGATCGCCAGTATCAACAGGCTGTACTGGACCAGATAGCAGAAGCCCAGCAAAAGACCGACCGCCAACAACTGCACCGGCGGCGCGGCCCTTCCGCCGGTCTCGTGGGCGCGGTGCAGCGCGATCAGCAGCGAAGACGCCAGCAGGGTCGCGAGCGACACCGGCAGGCCGGCGACGGCGTAGCCGAGCGCGCTGCCTCCCAGCACATACAGGCCGGCGGAGAGGAGCGCGAGCCAGGGTTGTCCCGCCGCCGGGAACAGCGTCGCCGCGAGCCTGTAAACGGCGAAGGCGCTCAGGAGAAAGAACAGCAGCGACGTCAGCACGACGATGTTGCCGCCGCCGTGGCCGCCGTGCAGCGCGAACGACAGCATCAGCACCAAGGGGTACAAAGGGGCGCGGGACACTTCCGGCGTGGTCCCGTCCTGGGGCGTCACGACCACGGAGAGCGCCAGCGGGCGGAGGATGCCGGTCGCGAAACCATGCCCGCTGACGATGTTGCGCGCGATCTGCGCGTAGTCCATCGCATCCGGGTCGGCGAGTTCCCCCGCGTACAGGCGTTTGTAGGCGTAGGCGGTCAGGCCGAGCGCGAGCAGCGCCCAGGCCGCGCCCCAAAGCGTATTCGGTTTGCGCAGCACATCCCACTGACCGGGCGTGCGTCCCGGCGTCGGGACGGAACGCTCCGGCGCAGCGGCGGGCCGGGGGGCGGGTTTCACAGGCGGCACGCTCAATACGCGCCCTTTCGCATCAAGACACATTTGACGGTCTTCAGGAGGATGCCGAAGTCGAGCGCCAGGGAGCGGGCCTCGATGTAAGCCATGTCCAGGCGCACACGCTCCTCGTAGGGCAGGTCCTGTCGCCCGCTGACCTGCCACAGCCCGGTCAGGCCGGGCTTGACGCGCAGCAGTTTCGGGGCCTCGGCGCCGTAGCGTGACAGTTCCGGGATGGTGATCATGCGCGGGCCGACCAGCGTCATCTGTCCCAGGAGGACATTCAGGAGCTGCGGGATCTCGTCCACGCTGGACGCGCGCAGCCAGGCGCCGAAGCGGGTAATACGCGGGTCGTTCTGCAGTTTCCAGTCCTTCTGGAACTGCTCGTACAGCTGCGGGTTGCGCTGCAGATACTCGTCGGCGTTGCTGATCATGGTGCGGAGCTTGAAGGCGTCGAAGGTCTGGAGCGCGTCCTGCCCCATCGCCTCGTGCCAGACCTGCCAGGCCAGCACGCGGCGGCGGTGGATGGCCGGGCCGGGCGACTCAAGCCGGATGCAGACCGCCAGAAGCAGCAGCGGCAAGAAACCCAGGAGCAGCAGCGACAGGGACACGACGACATCCACAAGGCGCTTAAAAAAGAGGTACGTCGGCGAGGCGCTGATCGCTAAGTCAAGGGCGGGCGTCGCGACCCCCGAATCGACGCCCCCCAAGGCGTCCCGCAAAGTCGAGCGGGTCGCGAAGTCCGGGAGCGCCGTTGAAACGAGCGTCAGTTCCACGTCCCCGGTGCGTGTCCGCTTATTTGCCAATATCTGCTGTTCCATGACTCTCTGTTTTGACCTTCCCTGGCACAAGCCGCTGAAGTGCGCCACAATCTTTCCAAACTCTCGAAAGACTGTCTCTGCAATTTCCGTGCCGTTCGGCACGAAACCGGCCCGTAGGAGTGCGGGTTTTTTACGGCTTTCGCGCGATTCGTTTCTACGCGCCGCCCGCGTGACCGATTTTCCGGCCCTTCGGAAGAGAATCCGTTCTCCGAGGAGGGCGACCGGTCGGCCCGCCGACAGCATGGCCGTCAGCAGCGACGGGGAAGATTTTGACAGCGACGTCGGCGACCAAACTCATGATCGGCACAATCAGCGTGCCGCCGGAGGTCGTCAGGGAGGCTGAACTGCGTACCGTCCCCAGCGATGTGTCCCATGTCTCAACCCTGTAAGCGCCGTTCGGCAGGCCAGGCACGGAGACCATCCCGGAGACCGGCGCTACGCTCGCCGGATTGACAGCGCTATTATACCAGTTCCCGCTGCGATTATAGGCGTAAAACTGCGCTCGCCCGTCCTGCGAATCTTTTTGACCGATGACGACCAGTTGTGGACTGTCGGCAACGGCCATAATGTTCCGGTAGCGCCCGTTGGTCAGCGGAATGTCCTGCATGAACCGTTGATACGCCCCGGCATACTTCCAAAATCCCCCGGCGGTTGCCAGGTCGCCGGTGTACGACCACCAGAAGGCGGTCGCGCCGCTCGCGTTCATGTGCGCCCAGGCGAACTGGCGCATGAATGCGCCCTGGGTGTCCCGGCGCGCATCGGGATCGAACTGCCCGTCCGCCTGCACGATGTTGGTTTCTCCGATGCTGAACGGCTTGCCGATCAGCGGGTCGCCGCTCCAGGACGTGTGCTGCAAGCCGAGATTGGCGGCCAGCGAGGCCGTGTCGTGCAGCATCTGCGGCTCGTTGAACGGGTAATACGCCCAGAGCCGCCCGTCCGGCGCGATCACCTTCACGTCGGAGAAGTCCACCGATCCGCCCGACAGGCCGACGGCGTAGGCCCAGAGGCTGGCCTCGTGCCGGGCGTTGTCCGGCACATCAAATGTGCGTGAAACCGTGCGCCAGTCATAGCCCGGCGGCAGCGGGGGCGTCTGCGCCGGGGCGGGAATCGTCAGCGCCGTGATGTTCAAGTCCCGGCACCAAAGTTCCAAGTCGGGCCCGCGCCCGAACCATTTCAGATGCGCCTGAGCGTCCGCGCGGACTTTGTACGAGACCGTCCACCGCCCCCGGCCCTGGATGGCCTGGAGGCTGAACGGCGCGTGCTGCATCTGGCCCTTCGTCGTGCGTCCGTCCAGATGCAGCGCCCCTAGATGGTCCGGTCCGCCGTTCGGCAGGCGCACAAAGCCGCCGTAAACGCCGTCAAAAGGGACATTGGGGCAGCCGCCGGCGGCGGAAGGGGCTTCATGCACGTCCGCATAGTCAACATCCGGGTAGCGGGGATTGAAATAGAAATCGGCGGCGAAACTCGGCCCCGCCGAGTTTTCCCAGAACGACGTTCCGGCCAATCGCCGCCCGTGCGCCGAGTACGCATGGACGTCGCGGGCGAACGCCTGGGCCGCCGCGTAGTGGTTGCCGTTGTACAAGGCGCCTTCGTTGTTGAACTCCCACTCGGCAATCGCCGTGCTGTAGCCCCAGCGCGCCTGCAGGTAACGGACGGCATACGCCTGCCAGCGCCGCACCGGAACGTCCGCGTTCGGGTCGGTCGTGCCGCCGAAGAAGTTGTCGGACGAGTGCGTGGCGGGCCGTCCTTGAGTGTCCACGCGGCAGAATGCGGCGTCGTCGTTGTCAAAGCAGACCAGGCGCAGGGACTGGCCGCGCCGGGCCGCCGTGTCCACCATGTCGTCCAGCAGCCAGGCCTGACGCAGATTAGGAATGACATGGCGCTCGAAATCGCCCGTCAGCAGCACGTCTCGTCCTGTGCTGTCATCCGTCACCTGAACGTCGTCTATGAGTATGTCGCCGTCGGCGATCCCGACCGGCGAAATCTTGAAGCCGAGCCAATAGGGCGTCCCGCCGCGCGGGTCGTGGGCGGAGACCTGCAGGCTGAAGCGCGTCCAGCCGCTGCCGCCGTCCAGCGAAAATTCCTGTGAGACCCCGTTCCGGTAGCCGTCGTCATCATTGCAGGCGAACCGACAGACCGGCGCCCGCCCCGGTTCGGGCGCGAGGTGTTCCGTCTTGACCCAGGCCGAAAGCGTGTAGCCGACGTGGGGCATGACGGGAACCGTCGCTCCCAAGCTGCCGCCGGGCGAGACCTGGACGCTGTACCGCCCGCTGTGCGCGATATCGCCCCGCAGCGTATCCCAATGCGGCTTGTCGTTGGCGAAGTCCCAAACGCGCCCGCCCGTCGAGTTGGCGAAGCCGCCGTACACTTCGATGCCGTTGCGCGCGCCGATCCAGTGCCGGATCAGGACGTGCGCCCCGCCGGCGGCGTGCGCGTCCATCGAGGCCGCCCAGGCCTCATATAAATCCTTGCCGCCCTGAAAGTTGTCGCCGACAAAATTGCAGGCCGTGCCATCGTCGTACTGCAAGTAGCGCCGGTCGGTCGGGCAGACGCGCACAAATCCTCGGCTGGGCGACGAGACACAAAAAAACCTTTTGACCGGGCTTTCCGCCGTGCCGCCCGCGTCGGTCACGCGCAGCCGGTACTGCCATTGCCCGACGACATCCGGCGCGAACCGGACGCGCCAGCCGCCCGGCCCCGTCAGCGCCAGGTTGTCCGTGTTGTGCTTCATCTCGACCGGGGGCGTGAACACGAAACCTTGATACCAGAAGCCGGGCTGGACGCGCGCCCGGCCCCAGTCGGTCTGCCCCGGCGGCAGGAAGAGGGCGTCCACGGACACCCCCTGCCGCGCGTCCTCGTCCGGCTTGAGATTGGCGGCATAAGGCGGCGCAACGGGGTCATACGGCAAAAATTTATTGGCGGCGTCCGTCGTGATCTTGCAGGACAGTTCCAGTTTCTGATACCGCCCGATCTCGCCGCCCTGCGCGCTGCTCCCAATCGCGCCAACGGTCGGAGCGCCATAAGCGTACCCATCTGACAGGACGGCCAGCAGCAACAGACTCCAGGCCAACACGTTGACCCGCGCCGGACCTGAAAAGTTTGCCTGACCATGCGACATAGTGTTATTGTTGCATTATACAGGCGAAACTAGAGATTTCGCGAGGCTGACCGTGTAAGAAACCGACGGAAGTGTATGCCAAGCGTCCTGCGTTGAGCATAACGACAGTTGACATCGCCCCGCCCGATGTGATACAATAGCGCCACAAAAAGAAAAGATCGGGGTGTAGCTCAGTTTGGTTAGAGTGCAAAGCTGGGGGCTTTGATGTCGCAGGTTCGAGTCCTGTCACCCCGATAAAAATGTTCTGAGAGGCGGGGGGAGGCGGGGGCCTTCCCCCGCTTTTGTGTTTGGCGTTTTCTGCCGATAATAGGCCCATGCCGGAACAAAGCAACAACACGCCGCCCGATCTGTCGGTGGTGATCGTCAATTGGAACACGCGCGAGCTGCTGCGGGGATGTCTGGCGTCCGTGCCGCAGGGCGTCTCGCCGGAACACAAGTCGGAAGTCTGGGTCGTGGACAATGCCTCAAAGGACGAGTCGGCGGCGATGGTATCGTCTTCTTTCCCCGATGTCCGACTGATCGCCAATGAAGAGAACGTCGGGTTCGCGCGGGCGAACAACCAGGCCATCCGGCAGGCGACGGGCCACCACGTCCTCCTGCTCAATTCGGACACGAAAGTGCTGCCCGGCGCGCTGTCGGCGATGGTGGAATTCTTGGACGCCCATCCCGACGCCGGGGCCGTCGGCAGTCGTCTGCTCAACCCGGACGGGACGACGCAGCGATCCTCGTGGAACTTCTATCCGTCGCTGGCGACGGTCGCCTCGGACGCGCTGTACTTGTGGCGTCTTCCCGTGGTCAAGAACTGGGTGCGCGGCCATGAACAGTCGCTCGCCAACCCGGCCGAACCCGTGACGGTCAAGCACCTGCTGGGGGCGTGTCTGATGGTGCGCCGCGCCGTGCTGGACGAAGTCGGCCTGATGGACGACGGCTACTTTATGTACCTGGAAGAGACCGACTGGTGCCGCCGGATGGACGCGGCGGGCTGGAAGATTTATTACCTGCCGACGACAAGCATTATCCACTACGGCCAGCAGAGCGCGGGGCTGGCGCCGGACAAGGCCAATGCCGACTGGTGCCGCTCCCTGTGCCGATTTTACCGCCAGCAGTATCGCCCTGGCTCGCTGAAAATGGGGCTGATGAAAGCCATGATCTTCACCAGCATTATTATCCGTTTTCCACTGCACTGGGTGCGGGCCGTGCGGGGCAATACGGGCAAAGCGCGCCCGTCGCTGCGCGGCTGCATGGTCGCCCTCCGCGCCCTCGCCTCGGCGTAAGCCTCCATGACAGACAAGGCGCTCAATCAGGCCGGGATTGATTATCGGGAACACCCGGAACGGTATCACATCGGTGTCGGCGAGCAGGGCGTTCTGACGGTGGAGCCGTACAAGAGCGAGATTCTGCCCTCCTGGCGCTTCAAGACGCCGCCCATTGCACGAGAGTCCTCCGAGAAGATCTACGCGCTGTTTTTGGACTACAAGGCGCAGGGCGATTTTGTCGGCATGGACATGGCGCGCAAGTTTCTGCAGATGGGCATGACGCGGGCGCGGCGCTACGCCAACCACAAGAGCGGACACAAGTACGACGGCCCGGTGCCGCCGGAGCGGCGCGGGCAGAGCGGCGCGTGGGGCCGGGACGTCCTGCCGACAGTTCCCGACGCCGAGAAGGCCGAATGCGCGGACATCTTTCGCGCCAAGTGGCAGCAGGCCAAAGACGACCCCGACTACCTGCGCCTGAAACAACAGCACCAGGAACGGTACGGCAAGTAGCCGTCAGTCTTCGCCGTCGGCGTGGTCGTGTTCGGCGTCGGGATCGGACGGCACTGCCTCCATCAATCCACTGTCCATGTCGGCCATCATCGCCGTGGCTCCCTCGCTCGCACGCTGTCTGGCATCAGCAGGGAGAAGCGCGGCGCAGGGCGTGCCGAACCGAGGCCGGGCGAACGGCAGGTGCGTATCGCCGCGCGCCAGGATGTGCGAGCCGTTGGTCATGCCGGCGGTCGGGTCCGCGCCGTTCTCCGTGTCGGCATCTGCGCCCCACTGCGTGAACGAGCGGGCGTTGCAGTAGTGACCGACGAACGAGCGGCGCACTCGATCAGTTGTCCAGTTTCGCTTGGATCGGTGCAGGATATGGCCGCCGAAGAAGACCACGTCCCCCGCCTTCGCCGACACCAGAAGTTGGTCGTACCCATCGGCCACGCGGCTCAGGTCGTTCTGGGCGTCGTCGGGGTCGCTGACGCCGGCGACGGGAGGAATGTCCCCGATCCGGGTGTCGCCGTAGCCGTGGCCTTCGCGGGGCGGGTAGACCGGCTCGGCCTGGCTGCCCTTCGCCATCCACATCGCGCCGTTCTGCTCGTCGGCGTCGTCAATAGCGATCCACGCGCCGCAGAGGGTGTCCGGGTGGGTGGGGATGTAATAGGAGTCCTGGTGCCAGCCCTGGCCGGGCTTGCCGGGCGGCTTGAGGAACAGCATGGACTGCAGGGCCAGCACATCCGGGCCGGTCAAAACTTCCAGCACGTCCAGCACGCGCGGGTGCAGTAGATATCGCTCGTGCAGTTCCAGTTTGCGGTGCAGCATATGGATGCGCAGGAAGTATTGCACTTTCTCGTCGGGCGTCAGGGGCGCGGGCGGCGCTTCCAGGCCTTGAATGCTTACGCCGCCGTCTTTGTTGATGTCCCGCGCGCTCATCTGTTGATTTTGTTCAGGCAGACGCCCCTGCATCAGGTCTTCCGTGTGCCGCCGGAGTTCGGCGACTTCCGCGGGCGAGATCAACCCGCGCACGACCAGAAAGCCGTCCCGGCGGAACTTGACGTACTCCGCGACGGACACTCGGTACGGAGTAGTTCGCTCCGGCGGCGGCAGCGGCGTTTCTGTGTTCGACGGCATGACAACGGTCATACTCTTCCTTTTCGCTTTCCTCAAGATAATGCTCAATTATAAACAGATTGAGAAGATTGCACAATCTCTGGAATTGACGAATTCGTGGTACGTAAAGGTCAAAATCAGATATTCCCGCCCAGTCGCGGCACGTGCTGCAGGAGCCGGGGCAGCGGCACCAAACCAGCGCGGGCGGCCTCGCGGGTCTGAGTCGGCGTCTGTCCGAAGGCGCTCTTGAATACGCGCGAGAAGTGGTAGGGATTGGCGAAGCCGCAGAAAGCGCTGACTTCGCCTACGGAGTAGTTCGAGCGCGCCAGCAGGACGGCGGCGTGGTCGAGCCGGGCCAGGCGCACTGTCTCGGCGGGCGAATGGCCCAGGGAAGCCCTGAACAGGCGGCACAGATGTTCCGGAGTCACGCCGGCGGCGGAGGCGAGCTGCCCCAGGGAGACGGGCCGGGCCGGGTCGTCTCCCAGCGCCCGGTACAGAAAGGCGCATGCGGCTTCCACGGCGTCCGGCCACTCCTCACGCTCGACGCGGCCCGAATCCAGCTCCCCGGACAGGAACACGCTCAGGATATGCGCGACGGTCAGCCGGCATTGCCGCGCCTCTTCCCGCCCCTGCCAGGTCAACAGGTGCCGGAACAGCGGACGCAGGATGTCCTCCGGCGGGAGAAGGCGCACGACGGGCCACTCGTCCGGCAGCGGCCAGTTATCGGGGAACGACTCGATCTGGAAGTGAAAATATCCGTGGCGAGTGCGTCGGCGGCGGTCCCATTGGAAATAATCCGTCTCACCAGGGCGGCAGAGGATGACGGACCCGGCAGGCGCGGCGTGAGCGGTCTCGCCCCGCCGGTATTCAGCGTCGCCCCCGACCATCCAGACGAATTCATAATCCCGCAGCAGGCGCGGGCCGTAGGTCGCCCCCGGCGGGTAAGCCGCCACGCCGTACTCCGTCGGCAGTCCCACCGTCAGGTCCTTCGCCATTCGCCGCCTCCTGGAACGCCCATTCGACGTTCAGGGAAGGAATTACTTCGTGTCTGCGGGAATCACTTCGGCATGAACAAGGAATCTCTGAAATCTCATGTCCGACGGGCGGCGCTGCTGTGCGGTCTCCTGTTTCTCTGCGCGCTGCCGGGGCAAGCGTTCGATGAAGACCACAGCGAGACCATCAACGGCACGACACTGCACTTCCGGGTGCGCGGAACGGACAAGGCCAATCCGTACCTGCTCCTGCTGCACGGCGGGCCGGGATTTTCCGCGCATATGTTTTACACATGGGGTCCGTCGCTCGAAAAAACCGTGAACGTGGTCTATCTGGACCAGCGCGGCAGCGGCCAATCGGCGCACCTCGCCGTCGCCAACCCGCAGGATGTTCAGCCTTCGGAAGTGAAGGGCTACACGATTGCGACTCTCCTACAAGACGTCGAGGGCGTCCGGCAGGCGCTGGGCGTGCAGCAATGGTACATTCTGGGCCATTCCTGGGGCGGGATGCTGGGGCTGGAATATGTCACGACGCACCCGGAACACGTACTCGGTTTCATTGACATGGACGGACTGCTGTCTGTGCCGGCGATGACGACTTCGATCCTGGACGAGTCGCAGGCGAAGTTCACGGCGGACAAAAAGGCCGGCAAGCCGGAAGCGGACGCGCTGCTGGCGCAGGTGGCGCAGCTGCGCGCCCTGCCGCAGACTGACCCGGCGCGGCTGGAGGGCGCGCTGGGCCTGGCGCTCGGTCCGGCGGGATTGTATTTCGCGCAGGATCAGCCGGGGCGGTTCATGGCGTTCAACCTGAAGATTGCGGATGCCGTGAAGGCGTACAACGTGCCGTTCATGAGTCTGATGCCGACGGAAGCGCCGGCGGCCGGGTTGATCGCCAATGACCATTACTTGACGCGCGACGACACGCCGCTGCTTGCCAAAGTCACGGTCCCCACGCTGGTCCTCAACGGCAAGCAGGACGGCGTGGTGACACCCGCCTCGGCGCAGGCCGTCCACGCGGGCATCAAAGGCTCACAAATCGTTCTGCTGGACGACTGCGGCCACTTCCCGTTCGCCGAGCAGCCTGATAAAACGGCTGAGGCGGTCTTTCAATTTGTCTACCACGAAGAAGTGACTTCAGGACGATACACACCGGCAGAGGTTCATGGCTCATTTCCTGATTTGCAGTTGCCGAGTCAGATTGACCCAAAGAAACTGCTGATAACAACAATTATGGCTGAGTGGGAGGTGGATGAGAATGGTCATGCTGTTGACATTCGCTTTCCCACCAGTGGCAACCCTGATGTAGACTCCGCCATCCGAACCGCGATCAGTCGTTATCAGTTTGTTCCTGCCCGCCGGAACGGGAAAGCAGTTCGGACGAAAATATCACACACATTCCAGATTGGCTGAGGCATCGCAAATGCGCTGTGTCCTTGACAAAATGCTGGTCTGCGGCGTATAGTAGCGTAGGAGAAAAGTGACCTGTGGCACGCTCGAACAACGGCAACAGCGGACTGAAGTTCATGGCGGCGGCAGTCGCCGTCATCGCGGTGGCGTTCTGCGCCGGGTATTACGTGATCGGCGGCGGACGGCCCACAAAGCCGAGCGTGCCGGAACAGATCGTCGCGCAGACGCCGACCGGCAATCCCGCGCCCGCCCCGGCCAAGCCGGTCATGATCGCCATGAAGCCTCGGAGCAAGAACAGCGATTACACCGCGCCCAATGCGCCGCGCATCCAGATTGTGGAAGAGCGCGCCCCGTCGCTCACGAACACATCCAAACTCCAGCCCAAGATCGCCCCAACGACTACCGACACGGAAGCCACGCAGACCGGAGCGCCGCCGACGCCCAAAACAGCGGCTGTCCAAACCCCGGCAGACAACTCTACGGACACGACTTCCAACAGCGGTTCCGGCACGGACACCACCGCGTCCTCGCCCACGCCGTCTCCGGGCGATAACACCAACCCCGCACCGCCCGCAGACCCGGACGTGGAGCAGGTCGGCGGCAATGGAAATGGCAGCCCTGACTCAGAGGCCGGGCAGGACGGCAGTACCGGGAGCGGAAAAGCGCAGTACCGGGTGCAGACCGGCTCGTTTGTCACCGCCGACAACGCCCGCGCCCTGGCAGACGCCCTGCACCGACGGGGCTATGCCACCAGCACCCACGCCGAGCGCGACGGCGGCAAGACTGTCTACCGTGTGCAGATCGGGGCATACCGCAACAAGGCCGCCGCCGACAAAGCCGCCCAGGACTTGCAAAGCAACGGTTATCCCGCCTACGTTTCCCCGCTCGCGCAATAAAACCCAATCAAAAATGCCCGGCGATGAAAATCGCCGGGCATTTTCTTGTTTACGAGCGACTGCGGGGATCGAGGGCGTCGCGGAGGGCGTCGCCGAGGAAGTTCAGGCTGAGGACGGTCAGCGACAGGCACAGGGCGGGGTAGATGACCAACTGCGGGTCGCCCTGCCAGTAGCCGGACTCACGGGCGTTGCTGATGAGCGATCCCCAACTGGGCATGGGCGGCTGAATACCGATGCCTAAAAACGACAGCGTGGACTCGGCGATGATGACGCCCGCAATGTCAATGGTGCTGGCGACGACGATGGGCGACAAGAGATTGGGCAGGATGTGCTTGAGGATGATCTGGCTGTTCGGGACGCCGATAGCGCGGGCGGCATCTACAAATTCGCGCCCGCGCAGGGACAGCGCCTGACCGCGAATCAGCCGGGCCAGACCCGGCCAGCCGGTGACGCCGAGCGCGACAAAGATATTGGCAAGGCTCGGCCCCCGGATCGCCATGATCAAGATCGCCAGGAGAATGTCCGGGAAGGCGAACATGATGTCGGTGATCCGCATCAGGACGTTGTCGAGTTTCCCGCCGTAGTAGCCCGCGAGCAGCCCGACAAAGCCGCCGACCAGCAGAACAATCGCCTCCACCCCCACCCCGACAAAAAGCGAGATACGCGCGCCGACGGCAATGCGGGTCATGGTGTCGTAACCTAGGTCATCCGTGCCGAGCCAGTGCTTGGCCGAGGACGGCTGCAAAATATCGTTGGTCTGCAGGTCGTAGCGGTACGGGGAGACCATGGGGTAGAAGATCGCCATCAGGACGATCAGCGTCAGCACGACCATGCTGACGGCGGACAGCGGGTTGCGCCATAGACGCCGCCATATATCGCGTCCAGGACTGGAGGCGGGCGCCCCCAACTCCATGATTTCTTCCCGCTCTTGTTCTAACGCAACGCTCATGCGGCTTCCTCCGAGACTTTCACGCGCGGGTCCAGCACGGCGTAAAGCAAGTCAATGAGTAGATTGATGGTGACGAAGACGACGGCGATTACAAGCGTAGTGCCTTGAATCAGCGTGTAGTCACGCTTGGAGAGCGAGTCAATGCTGGCAAAGCCGACGCCGGGGACGGTGAAGATGGTTTCCACGACGAACGACCCGGCCAGCAGATATCCGAACGAGACGCCCGCCGTTGTCAGCACGGGCAGAAAGGCGTTCTTCAGGGCGTGCTTGACCAACACCGTGATTGGCGACAGCCCTTTGGCGCGGGCAGTGCGAATGTAGTCCTGTTTCAGTGTTTCAATCATGGAAGAGCGCGTCATCCGAGCAATGAGAGCGGCAGGCCGTGCCGCAAGCACGATGGACGGCAGGACGAGAAATTCCGGGCTGCCCCACCCCGCCACCGGCAGCCAGCCGAGTTTGAGGGCGAAAAACAAGATCAAGATCGGCCCCAGCACGAAGTTCGGCACGGACACGCCGACCAGGACGGACAGCATCATAAAGCGGTCTAAAAACGTGTTCGGCTTGACGGCGGCGATGAGGCCGATGATGATGCCGGCCAGCAGGGCGATCAGAATGGCAGTCGTCGCCAGCAGAAACGTGTTCGGCAGGGCGCGGGCGAGAAAGTCGGTGATCTTTTCGCCGGTGTAGTAGGAGCGGCCCAGGTCGCCGTGCAGGAAGTTCCACAGATACAGACTGTAGCGCACGAGCGGCGGCTTGTCCAAACCCGCCTCATGCCGGGCTTTGGCGAGAACAGCGGGGTCGGAGTGCTGGCCCATCATCTGCTCAATCGGGTCGCCTGGGGCGAGATAGGCGATAAAGAACGTGATGGTCAGCACCGCCCAGATGGACAGCAGGGCCAAGCCGATGCGTTTGAGCAAAAAACGGAGCATAAAGAGGTTCCATTCTTGCTGCCAGCCCATGCCCCAGGATTGAAATCTTGGGCTACGGCAGAGCAGACTGTCCGCCTGCGCGGACGAGGAAACTATGACTTCTGCGCCCGCGCAGGCGGGCAATCTTCTCAGCGTCAGCCCAGGATTTCAATCCTGGGTGCCCTGCATCAGTGCAAGCGGACGTGGTTGTGTGGCAAATGCCCCATTAAACAATCGCCCAGGTCATGGACATAAGGTTGGACCAACTCCGGGTCGCTGGCGTAAAACAAAGGGATGCGTGGGGCGTCGTCGCGGATGATCTGGGACGCCTGGCGGTACAGGGCCATGCGCTTGGCAGGGTTCGGCTCGATGTCGGCGCGGGCGCAGAGGGCGTCCAACTGCGGGTTCTTGTAGCCCGTGTGGTTTTCCGGGCTGGCGGACGAAAACAGCAGACTGTCAAAGTCCTGCGGGTCCAAGTAGTCGGCGTACCAGCCGAACAGAAAGCAGGGAATCTGATTATTGGCGTCAATGGCGGCGATCAGTGCGCCGAACTCCATTTGATGCACTTTGGCGGGGATGCCGACGGCCCCAAACATCTGGCGCATCAGGTCGGCGGCATTGTCGGCGAAGGGTCGCTGGGTGTAGGTGTAAATCTCTAAAGGCGGCAGGCCTTTGCCGCCGGGGTAGCCCGCTTCGGCGAGCAGGGCTTTGGCTTTGGCGGGATCGTAAGGCAGGCCCTGAAAGTTCGGGTCGCTGCCGGGGACGCCGGGCGGCAGAAAGTCCTGCGCGGGCGGGTAAACGCCCGCCGTGGCACGGTCGCTCAGGGTCTGCGCCGGTGCCACGGTCTGCTTGTCAACGGCGTAGGCGAAAGCCTGGCGCACGCGGGCATCCTTGAAGGGCGCGTAAGCGTTTTCGTTCAAGGCGAGATAATACAAGCCGGCGCGCGGCCAGGCATGGAGGCGGGACTGTAAGTTCGGGTCTTTTTTGTCGTTGGCGTAGTTGCCGAACTCTTCCTGACGCATGACATCCAACTCGCCGCTGACAAACTCGGCGTGGCGCGTGGTCGGGTCGGTGATAATCCTGAAGGTGACGCCGGCCAGCGTCGGCGGGCCGCCCCAGTAGGACTTGTTGGCGTCCATCTCTACATCGCTGTCTTTGACGTAGCGGGCCAGCCGGAACGGGCCGGTGCCGATGCCCTGGACGACATCGGCATCGGTCAGGGGGCGATGGCCGAGTTTGCCGACGACGCTTTTGCAGACGATAAAGCCCGTCGGATAGGTGAGGGTGTCCACCCAGTAGGCTTTGGGGCTGGTGATGGCGACGGAGACGGTTTGAGGATTGATGACGTGGACGCCGGAGAGCGTCAATGTCTTGCCCGCGATGACATCTTTCGCACCCACAATGTCCTGCATATATTCGGGCGCGACCTGGGATTTCAGGGCCGGGTCCAGCGCACGGGACAGCGAATAGGCGACATCGTCCGCCGTCAGGGGCTGCCCGTTCTGGAACCGGACGCCGGGGCGCAGGTGAAACGTGTAGGTTTTGCCGTCGGGGCTGATGTCCCAGGACTGGGCAAGACAAGATACGACCTTGTTGTTGGCATCGTACTGCACCAGGCCCTCAAAGACCTGTTGCAGCATCTGCGAGTTGGGGACGCTTTCGCTGTCCGCCGGGTCGAACGTCTGCGGCGACGAGTACATGGAGTCACGCAGGCGGTTGTCGGCGGGCGGAGTGGCGGCAGGGTGATGGGCGCAGCCGGGTAGGAGAACCAGAGTTGCCAGGGAAAGAGCGGCCAGGCTTCCCCAGGATTGAAATCCTGGGCTAACGAAGAGCAGACTGTCCGCCTTCGCGGACGAAGATATAGGACAGGCGCGGCCTGTTCCGCGCCCGCGCAGGCGGACAGTCTTCCAATGGCAGCCCAGGATTTCAATCCTGGGAACCGCAATCCTGGGAATTGTTAGTGGGAGCCTCTTCATGGTTTGGCGAAACTCACCTTCTTGAAGGGCAGATGGCCCATCAAGCAGTCCTGCATTCCATGCACATAAGGCTTGATGAGTTCCGGGTCGCTCTCGTATAACAGGGGAATGCGCGAGGATTGCGCGGTGGCGAGTTTGCCGATCTGCTGGTAAAGAGCAAAGCGTTTGCTGGAGTCCGTCATCACATCGGCCTGGGCGCATAAGGTGTCAAACTGCGGATCGTGAAAGCCGTTATGGTTTTCGGGGCTGTTGGAGGTAAGAAGCAGGCTGTAAAAGTCCTGCGGGTCTAGGTAATCGGCGACCCAGGCGAGGGACGACGATGGAATGATCGTGTTCTTGTTGATCTGCTGCAGCAATGTCCCCCATTCCAGGGGCGTGGGCTGGACGGGAGCGCCTAAATTCTGCGTGTACATCTGGCGCAGGAGGTCTACCGTTGTGCGAGAGTAGACAGTCTTTTCATTGTAGTAGATGGGCAGCGGCGGCAGGCCTTTGCCGCCGGGGTATCCGGCGGCGGCGAGCAGGGCGCGGCCTTTGGCGGGGTCGTAGGGCAGGCCCTGGTAGTTGGGGTCGGTGCCGGGAATACCGACGGGGAGCAGGGTCGGGGCGACGTTCCACGCGCCCTGCGTCACGACATCTTTGAGGCGTTCCTTGTCGGTGGCATAGGCGAAGGCCTGGCGGACGCGCACGTCCTTGAAGGGCGGGTAGGCGTTCTCGTTGCAGTTCAGGTACATGGTGGTGGCGCGGGGCCAGATGTGGATGCTGTCTTTGAGGGCGGGATTGGTCTTGTCGGCGCGCAGGTCGCCAAACTCCTCGCCGCGCATGATGTCCAGTTGGCCGCTGACAAACAGCGCGTGGCGGGTGCCTGTGTCGGTAGCGATGATGTGCCGCTGGCCCGCAATAGTCGGCTTGCCGTCCCAGTAGGCAGGGTTGGCATCCATGTCTACTTCGTGGTCTTTTTCGTAGTGCGTCAGCTTGAACGGCCCGGTGGTGATGCCCTGGGCTAAGTCGGCGTCGGTGAGGCGACGGCGTCCGAGCTTGCTGACGGCGCTTTTGCAGAGGATCCAACTGGTCGGGTAGGTGAGCGTATCTATCCAGTAGGCTTTCGGCTTGGTGATGGTGACGGAAACGGTCTGCGGATCAAGGACTTTGACGCCTGCGAGCGCCTGCGTCTTGTCATCAGCGACATCCTGCGCCCCGACAATGTCGCCGAGATAGGTGAGGGCGACGGGCGAGCCAAGCGTTTTGTCGAGCGGGCGGGCGAGTGAAAAGGCGACATCATCCGCTGTCAAGGGCTGACCGTTCTGGAACCGGACGCCGGGGTGCAGGTGAAACGTGTAGGTTTTGCCGTCGGGGCTGATGTCCCATTTGGCCGCCAGGCACGGCACAATGTTGTTTTTCTCGTCGTATTGCACCAGGCCTTCATAAACCTGCTGCAGCATCTGCGTTGTGTAGACGTCCTGCAATACGGCGTTGTCAAACGTCGTCGGCGAAGACTCCATGGAGATTCGCAGGCGATTGTCGGCAGGCGGCGTGGCGGCGTTATGGTGGGCGCAGCCGGAGAGCAGCGCGAGGGCCAACAAGCAATAAGCCAATTGGAAGCGGTACTTTGGCAAAATGTGTTTCTGCATTTCTCTTGGTTTAGGACACAGTTACGAATCTACTGAGGGTCGGTGCGAATTGGAGTGGGCCAATATGTGAGACAGTCCTTGTCGCGCGTAAGAAATGTTCGGGTTCAATGGCAATGCGACATGATACTCCCAAACGGCGTCGTCAAATCGCCCCTGACGACCATAAATCCAGGCCAGATTGACGTGAGGCGCACTTGCAAACGGCGCGATGGCGGCGGCCGTCTTGAACTCAGCAAGCGCTTCTTCGTCTCTCCGGCCCCGCCCGTATACAAGGCAAAGATCGAGATGTGCGGCCTCATAGCGTGGGTTGAGAGCAATGGCGGCGTTGTCTTCTTTGGTGGCTTCCGCATTTTGTCCACTTTGATAAAGGCGCCAGCCGAGTGCAGCATGAGCGACGGCATCGCTCGGCCAAAGGCATATTGCCGCGCGGTATTGTACGATGGCTTCGGCAAATCGGCCATTTTTTCCAGCAAGTTTCCGTAGTGCAAACGGTTTGTTTCGGTCGCAAGGTCTTTTTGTATGGACTGCCGCCAGGCAGTTGCCAGCGCATTTTGCGAAGCGTCTGCCGATTGGGGGGCGGGATGGGATGCAGACGGCGCATGACAACCACCCAGCAGGAATAAACTGCAAAAGAGAGCGCAGCACCAAGAATGTCGCGCGCTTTTCGCCATCGCTTTACTTGCCCAGTGTCAGGTGCTTGTAGGGCAGGTGGCCCATGAGGCAGTCGTCTAGGCCTTTGACGTAGGGCTTGACGAGTTCGGGGTCTTTCTGGTAATAGAGCGGGATGATGGGTACGTCGTCGGCGGCGATGCGGGCGGCGGGGCGGTACATGGCGAGGCGCTTCGTTGGGTCGCGGGAAACGTCGGCGGCGTCGCAGATGGCGTCGTATTTGGGGTTGGAGTAGCCGGTGGTGTTTTCCACGCTGCCGGTGTGCAGAAGCACGGTGTAGTAGTCCTGGGGGTCCAGGTAGTCGGCGGCCCAGCGGATGTGGTAGCAGGGCAGTGTTCCCTGGTCTTTTTCGTGGAGCATTTTCCCGTATTCTTCCCCGGAACCTTGCACGGTGATGTCGAGGTTTTTCTGCCACTGGTCGCGCAGGAGTTCTACGGTGGCCTGGACTTCGGGGTAGCCGATGCGGTAGACCATCGGGACGACCGGGAAGCCTTTGCCGCCGGGGTAGCCCGCCGCCGCCAGCAGCGCCTGCGCTTTGGCGGGGTCGTAGGGGTAGCCCTGGAAGTTCGGATCGGTACCGGGGATGCCTTCGGGCAGGATGTCCTGGGCGACGTCGCGCTTGCCAGCGAAAACGCGCTGGACAATGAGGTTCTTGTCGGTGGCGTAGGCCAGCGCCTGCCGGACGCGCACGTCTTTGAAAGCAGGGAAGGCTTTGGAGTTCAGGCCGACGTACCAGGTGGAGGCGCGTGGGAAGAGTTGGATTTGGGACTTCAGGTTCGGGTCGTTCTGGTCGGTGGCGAGGTTGCCGGGCTGCAGGTATTGCAGCACGTCTAAATCGCCGTTGACGTACTCGGCGTGTCGGGTGGAGGCGTCCACGATGATGGGGCGCGAAATGCCGGCGACTTTGGGTGCGCCGTCCCAATAACCGGCATAGGCGGCCATCGTCACTTTGCTGTCGGGCGCGTAGGACTTGAGCTGGAACGGCCCGGTCCCCGCGCCGAGCGCGATGGTTTCGGCGGTCATGGGGACGCCGGGAGTCTTGTCGCCTTCGGCTTTGGAGACGACGTAATCGGTCGGGTAAGTCAGCGTGTCAATCCAGTAGGCTTTGGGCTTTGTGATGGTGATGGCGACTGTCATCGGGTCAATGACTTTGACGCCTTTGAGGTCTTTGGCCTTGCCGTTGTTCTCGTCCAGTGCGCCGACGATGTCGCTCATGTAGATGGGGGCGGGTTCGGATTTCAGGGCCGGGTCGAGCGAGCGATGGAAGGAGTAGTAAACGTCCTGGGCGGTGACAGGATTGCCGTCCTGAAACTTGACGCCGGGGCGCAGATGGAAGGTGTACGTTTTGCCGTCGGCGCTGACCTGCCAGGACTGCGCGAGGCACGGGACGATCTTGTTGTCCGGCGACCACTGCACGAGGCCTTCAAACAGGTTCTGCAGCACGTCAATGGTCGTGCCGTCCTCGACCATCGCGGGGTCGAACGTCGTGGGCGGGCCGACGAGAGGGACGCGAAAAACGTTGTCGGCGGGCGGGCCGCTGCTCGCGCGGTTGTGGTGCGTACAGCCGGCGGCGAGCAGAAGGGCGGCAGCGACTGCCGGGCCGAGGGCGGCGAGGCGAAGACGGTGGGGCATAGGTCTCCAGGCGTTTCCGTGAAAGATGGGCTATTATACCCGCAAGCGCGGGGAAGGTGCAAGCGAAAACACCGTATCGCTGACAGTGGGGACGCGCTCTGTGCCGCCGATAATAGGCTTACAGAGTTGCTTCTGTCATCGTGTTTCTCTGTTTGCCTCGCCCCGAAGTCATCCGACGGGCGAGGCGCTTTTTTATGTCACCAGGGTCAGGACGCGCAGGAGTTCGGCGACGCTCCAGGCCTGGGCGATGCAGCCGTTGGGGGCGTAGGGCGGGTCGCCGTCTCGGATTTCGCAGAGGGAGCCGACGCCATAGTCGCTGAGGGCGTCGTCCAGGTACGGCAGGACGAGGTTGCGGGCGGCGGCCTTGTCCCCGTAAACCTTGAAATGAGCCTCGATGTACGGGCCGAGCAGCCAGGGCCAAACCGTTCCCTGATGGTATGCGCCGTCGCGGGTTCGCTGGTCGCCGGGGCCGTAATGGCCCCGGTAGTCGGGCGAGCCGGGCGCAAGCGTCCGCAGGCCGTAGGGCGTGAGCAGGGACTCGCCGACCTGCTCCACGACGGTGCGCGCTTGGTCGCCTTCAATGAGCGGGAACGGCAGGCTGACGGCGAAAATCTGGTTGGGCCTCATGGCCGGGTCCGGGCGACCGTCGGGGCCGATCACGTCGAACAGCGAATGGGTGGCCGGATTCCAGAAAGCCTCGCCGAACGTTTTTTTGACGAGCGCGGCCCGCTTGCGGCAGTCGGCGGCAAATTGGTCGTCTCCGGCGCGGGCGGCGAGTTCCGCCGTGACATGAAGAGCGTTGTGCCACAGGGCGTTGATCTCGACGGGCTTGCCGATACGCGGGGTGACGACCCAGTCGCCGACTTTGGCGTCCATCCAGGTCAACTGCACGCCGGGCTCGCCCGCGCGCAGCAGGCCGTCGGTGGGGTCTATGCCGATGCCGTAGTCGGTCCCCGCGATATGTCTTGCTAAAATGTCCTGCAGAACGGGCAGCATCCCCGACACGGCCCAGTCCCAGTCGCCGGACTTTTCGGCGTACTGATGGACCGCGTGGAAGAACCACAGGCTGGCATCAACCGTGTTGTATTCCGCCCCCTGGCCGCTGTCGCTGAAGCGGTTCGGGAGCAGGCCGTCGTGAACGGCCCCGGCGAACGAGGCCAGAATCTCCCGCGCGACGTCGAACCGGCAGGTACTCAGGCACAGGCCGGGCAGCGAGATCATCGTGTCCCGCCCCCAGTCCGTGAACCAGTGGTAGCCCGCGATCACGGTCGCGCGGGCCACTTTGCCCGTCTTCTCGATCACGAACTGGTCGGCGGCCAGGGTCAGCGTTTTGCGCAGTGCGTCGTCTGCCGGGACTTCCGCCTGGGCCAGCAAGCGAGACTGCCGTTCCTCGACGGCGTGGAGCGACCTGTCGGGCGCGGCGGGCGCGGCCTGCTCCACGGTCGCGACCAGCGTCACGGTCTGTTCCGGGCCAAGCGCGCCGTCCCAGCGGCCCGGACAGTAGAGGTCTTCCGTAAAGTCCAGGCCGCGCTCCTGCTCGCGCGGATGCTCGAAATTATAGAACCAGCCGGAGTGGTCCGACCAGGCGAACGGCGCGTCCAGCCCGAAGTACAGCGGGTGGGCGGCGTCATAGGCGACGAATTCCAGCCGGCGGTCCGGCAGCACAGTCGCGTGTCCGGTGAAGCCGTCCCAGCGGTGCTGCTCCGAGTGGTAGTCTTTGTAGGCGATCAGCGGGACCAAGCCGAGCCGGACCGGCTCCGGCGCCTTCACCAGATGGTACTGAATATAGACGGTGTTCTCGCCGTGCGCCATCCATATGCGCTTTTCCAGCACGACGGTGCCTTCGTGAAAGATGTAAGTGAAACAGGGAACGGGCAGGGAATCAAAGTAGGCCAGGTGCCGGAATCCTTGCGGCTGCACCACGCTGGGGTATTTGTTGGAGGAGAGCAGGTACAGTTCGTCCTCGACGCGCACTTCTTCTTCGAGTTTCGACAGCAGCACGGCGCGGCCCAGCGGCGGCTCGAACGCCGGAACGAGCAGCCCGTGGTAGCGGCGGGTGTTGGCGCCGGACAGCGAGGACGACGCATAGCCGCCCAGCCCGTTCGTGACCAGCCATTCGCGCCGCGAAGATTCGTCCCAGGATTGCAAAGTTTCGGCGGAAAATTGTGTCATGTTACGCGATTCCGGCGGACGACCGCCCTTTGCTGAACGCTTCCAGACGCCGCACGGTGTCCACGGCGGACCGGCGGCGCTCCACGGCCTGCTGAATCTTGAGGATCAGGAGTTCGTACACGTCCACGCCGGGCATATTCTTCTCGACGTAATCAAACGCGCCGCGCTTCATGCACTCGACGGCGTTGGCGACGTTGCCGTAGGCGGTCAGAACAATCACCTCGGTGAAGACGTCGCGGGCGACGGCGCCTTCCAGGATACGGATGCCCGAGTCCGCGTCCTCCATGCTCATGTCGGTAATGACAATATCATAGGCGCGGGCGGCGTTCTGCATCTGCGCGATGCCGGCCTCGGCGCTGTTCGCGGCGTCCACCGCGTAGCCTTCGCGCTCCAGGCGGCGGTGAACGGCCTCGCGGACTTCTTCTTCATCGTCAACCACTAAGATACGGCACATAATGGCGCTATTATACCTGCCGGGGCGAGTTTCAGAATGCCCGGCGACTAAAGTCGCGGCTAATAGTTCACGAAGTGTCTCGGCGGACACTTCAGTCGCCGGGCTATCTGGTGAGATGTCACGGTTTCCCCTTTTGCGGCTCGGCGGCGGGCGGCGTGGTCGGGGGCGTGACGGCGGGCGCAGGCGTGTTGACGGGCGCGGGCGGCGGGCCGCCTTCGGTGGGGGTCGCGAGCGCGGCGGACGGCGGCGGGGCCGGGGCCGCGACGAGCGGCTTGATGATCTGCGCCAGCAAGTCGGGTTGGGTGGTGTCGCGTTCCAGGTGCGGGTACTGCGCGCCGCCGTGATAGTCTACCGTCACGGTCTGGAAGAACTCGCCGTTTTCCACAATCAATTGCAGGGGCGCGGTGGTTGTCTTGCTCGCTCTGACGGCGGCCTGGAGGCCGTCGCTGGAATAGCGGCGACCGTTAACGGCGAGGATCTTCATGCCGGGGGCCAGCCCGGCCAGCGCGCCCGGCATCCCCGGCACGACGTCGCCCAGACTGCCGCCGTCGTCGTCCCCACCGCCGACGCTCAGGCCGAGCGAGTAAGTGAAGTCCGTGAAGTGGTAGCGGCCTTCGGCGCTTTTCTCGCTGTCGCTTTCGGTGTCGTTGTAAACGAGTTTCCAGCCGCCGTTCTGGATGCCGCCCAGCGGGGCGTGGGGGTTGATGGCGTTGACGCGGGCGTTGAAGAAGCCGCGCCAGTCGTAGGGGGCGACGGCGTTGAGGTTCGCAACGACATCGTCAAAGGTGTAGGTTTTGACCAGAGGCGGGCCGCCGGGGGCGCCGTGGAAGCGGCGGCAGAAGTCGTCTAAGGACTTTTGGCCGTGCGTCTGCTGACGGATCAGGGTGTCGGCTTCCATCCAGATCAGCACCATCTCGTCGTAGAAGTCGGTGCCGCGCCGGTAGGCGGACCACTGGTGAGACGAGTAGTAGTCCACCTGGGCATCGTCGGCGGTGTCGGCGAGGGGGCGCCAGGCTTTGCCGGGTTCGTGGTCGTACAGGGCGGCGATGCCGGCGATCTCGTCGTGGAAGTCGTCGGCGTTCCACAGGCCGCAGCGGGCGGTGAGGACTTTGCCGTAGTATTCGGTCAGGCCTTCGTAGACCCAGAGCAGGTCGGTCTGCATGGGGTACTGGTAGTCGGGCGTGTACAGGTCGTAGGGGCGGCGGTATTTGCCGTTCCAACTATGTACGAACTCGTGAGGCAACAAATCGGCGGAGCCTTTGCGCGGCTCATCTAGAAGCGTGCGCTCGCGCATCCGGTCGTCGCTGGATTCGTGATGTTCGAGGCCGAATGAGGCGACGTGGTCGCTGAGGGTGTACAGGAAGTGATAATCACGGTAGTGGCGCGCGCCGAACAAGGCCCCGGCTTCTTTGACGAGGTTCTTGTACGACTGGACCTGGCCGGGCGGCATTTCTAAGGCTTCCGGGCTGTCGCTGACCATATCAATCTCGTGGTACGGGGTCTCGCCGGGGCCGGTGAGCGGGATGGCCTTGAAGTAGACGCCGGACACGACGGGCGAGTCAATGAGGGTAATCAATGGCGCGGGCTGGAAATAGACGGTGTCGGCGCTCTGGTGGTCTACGGGCAGGGCGGTGCCGTAGCGCCAGCCGGAGGGCAGGCGCAGGCTGGCGGTCACATTGAGGTCGTCGGCGCGGCGGCCCTGGGGATACAGCAGCAACTGGTTCCAGTTGATGTTGACCAGATTCGGCGTGGTCAGGCCGGAGGCGGAGAAGCCGGTGGCGTCGGAGGAAAGCAGGAAGTCGAACGAGACTTCGACGGCGTTCGCGCCGGTGGGGACCGTGAGATGGAAGGTGAACATATCGCGCAGGTCGCGCTTCCAGGGCAGGGTGCGACCGTTGGCCGTAAAGGTGAGGCCGGCGATGTTGTCTATGGGGCCGGTGGGGCCGTGTTCGCCGGGTATCCATTTGGGATAGACGAGGGTGAGCGGGCCGGAACGGGCGGGGATGGAGACGTGGGCGTGAATCATTTTGCGCGGCGCGTCGGCGGCGTCCACGGACAGCGCGAGGGTCGGGTTCCG
>CAZZVX010000006.1:0-31415 GCA_964657535.1 Armatimonadota bacterium
AAGTCGTCGTCCAGCGCCTTGTTCCAGCCGCCCTCATTGGCGTTGTCCCAGAACAAGATGGACGGGTGGTTCACGTCGCGCGTCACCATTTCGCGCACCATCTGGTGGCCGATGGAGGTGGCGTAGACGTGCTGCCAGCCGGGCAGTTCGTCCAGCACGTACAGGCCCATCGCGTCGCAGTCGTCCAGAAAGTGCTGGTCCGGCGGATAGTGGGACATCCGCACGGCGTTCATGTTCATGTCCTTCATCAGCCGGATGTCTTCCCGGCTGACGGCTTCGCTCGTGCAGCGCCCGGAGTCGGGCCAGAACGAGTGGCGGTTGCTGCCTTTCAGCAGGACGCGCTTGCCGTTGACGTAGATGCCGTCGCCTGGCAGCAGTTCGATTGTCCGAAAGCCGAACGACTGATGAATCTGATGCAGCACGGTCCCGCCGCGCATCAAACGCAGTTGCAGACGGTACAGGTTCGGCGTCTCCGCCGTCCAGAGTTTGGGGCCGGTGATCGTGGCCGCCAGGTGCGCGGGCTGTGCGTCTGCGCCGACGGGTGCGGTGAACGGCGAGCCGAGCGGCTGTCCGTCCAGCGTCTGCACCTGCCCCTCCACGCGGTCTCCGGGGGACGCCCCATCGGTGAACACGTCCGCCGCGAGATGGCCGTCGGCTTCGGCGTTGATGGCCGTCCGCACAATGAAGTTGTTCGGAACGGCTTCCAAATAGACGGGTCGGTAGATGCCGGCATAATTCCAGTAGTCGCCGCTCCGCTCGGCATTATTAACGGACGGGTCGGCGGAATCGTCGTCAACCGTGACTTCCAATTGATTATCGCCGCCGAACTTGACAAGTCTGGTGATCTCGTAGCGGAACTGCGTGTAGCCGCCTTGATGCATCGGCCCCGCCGACTGGCCGTTGACCAAAGCCCGCGTGTCGGTCATCACCCCCTCGAAGACCAGGAAAACGCGCCCCGATGCCCACGCGCCGGGGACGCTGAACGTGCGCCGGTAGCGGCCCTCGATTGGGACAGAGGTCGCCGAGGTGTGCCGGCCATAGGTGAATTTGCCGAAGCCCTGCAGCTCCCAGTTTGACGGGACGGAAATCGTGGTCCACTGTCCCGCGCTTTTCCCGGCAGTGCAGTTGAAGTCCCAGGGGACGCCGTCGTCCTTGCCCTGCCCGGAGAGGTATTGCGTCTGGGTCTCCTGCGCGCGGCTGGGAACGATGGTTAGGGCCATCAGCAATGCGAGACCAAGAAAGAGAAGTGTTTTCGGAGACACAGGCATAAGTTCCTTTCGCGAATGGGTTCGTGTTCCGGCGGCGACACGGAGACGACGGTTTCCAAGACGATGTCGGCGGACGAGCGGCCTCTCTCTATCGCGGCCCGGCCCGACTCGACCCGGAATACGCCATGTTCGGTGTCCGAAAAAGGCCGGGTCTTCGCCGCGTTCCGCGTTGCTCTCTTCAAGCGTGCTAGGCACTTTTGCTCACTCGTTATTTGTTTTTGCTGCTAATGTCTATCGGTCTGCCTGCTACTTACTTTACAGCAGACGTGGAGCGTCGGTCATCAGTGCCATGTTTTGTGCTGTCTGCGGCCCACAAGCCCAATTGCGGGCTGAAAGTGCCTAACACACCCTAGAGCGGGAATGCCCGATAGCCGCTGCGGCTGGAGACGAGCGGCACGGGTACCCAGAGGGACGCGACGGCGTAGTCGCCGATGACCAGGCCAAGAAAGAACGACAGCACCTGGCGGTAGAGGCGCGTGCCGCCGTAGCGCAGGACCAGCCGCTTGACGAGCCAGCCGATCAGCATTGGACACCAGATCAGCGGCGCGTGTGCTGCGTAGAGACGGACTCATCGGTGCGAGTCCGGGAGCAGGATCATCAGGGACGTTTGGCCGTCGGCAGGCGTGACGAGAACGCCCCGCGCGCTGTCCTCGGCTGAGCCGCCTTCCACGGACTCAATGGAGGAAATACCCGCCAGCCGCAGGCGCCAGTCCGTGGCCGCCCCCGCAACGGTTGCTGCGATCTGTCGGCCTGCCCGCGTCACGGTCGCGGTCAATGCCGTGCCGCCATCAAGGGCCGGGACCGAGGCCGAGACAGTGCGCCCATCGTCCAAAGCGTAGACCTCGAACGTGACGCCCTGCGCGTAATCGTAATCGGGCCGGTCGTCCTGCGCTCCTACGGCGATTGCCGAGTTGGGGCGGACCAGCAAGGGAAGCTGGAGGAAGTCAATCGTCCCGCGCTTCCAGCCGGGGCCGACGACGGACTGCCCGGTCAGGAAATCCGTCCAGCGGCCTTCCGGCACGTAATAGTCCACAACCCCGTCCTCGGAGAAGACCGGGGCGACCAGGAGTGCGCCGCCGAGCAGGTACTGCCGGTCCAGCGTGTCGCAGGCCGGGTCGTCCGGGAACTCCAGCGCCATCGCGCGCATCAGCGGGACGCCTGTATGAGCAGCCTCGACGGCTCCCGCGAAGATGTACGGCATCAGGCGGCACTTCAGCTTGGTGAAGTGCCGCAGCACGTCCACGGCCTCGTCGTCGTACTGCCAGGGAACCCGGTAGGACGTGCTGCCGTGCAGCCGGCTGTGGGACGAGAGCAGGCCGAAGGCGACCCAGCGCTTGTAGACGGCGGCGGGCGGCGTGCCTTCAAAGCCGCCGATGTCGTGGCTCCAGAAGCCGAAGCCCGACAGGCCGAGCGACAGGCCCCCGCGCAGGCTCTCCGCCATGGACTCGAAATTGGAGTAGCAGTCTCCGCCCCAATGCACGGGGAACTGCTGACAGCCCGCCGTCGCCGAACGGGCGAACAGCACGGCGTCTCCTTCGCCACGCTCTTGTTTGAGCAGTTCAAAGACGGTCTCATTGTAGAGGTACGAATAGAAGTTGTGCATCTTGACGGGGTCGGACCCGTCGGCGTACACGACTTCCGTCGGGATTCGCTCGCCGAAGTCGGTCTTGAAGCAGTCCACCCCCATGTCGAGCAGGGCGCGCAGTTTGTCCTGGAACCATCGGCGGGCGTCGGGGTTGGTGAAGTCCACAATCGCCATGCCCGGCTGCCATTGGTCCGTCTGCCAGACGTCGCCGTTCGGCCTGCGCAGGAAATAGCCGTTTTGGACGCCCTCGGCGAACAGCGACGACCGCTGGGCGATGTAGGGGTTGATCCAGACGCAGATATTCAGGCCCCGTTCCTTCAAACGCCGCAGCATCCCGGCGGGGTCCGGGAAGACCCGCGTGTCCCACTGGAAGTCGCACCAGTGGAACTCGCGCATCCAGAAGCAGTCGAAGTGGAAGACGTGCAGCGGCAGACCGCGCTCCGCCATGCCCTGGATAAAGCCGGTGACGGTCTGCTCGTCGTAACTCGTGGTGAACGACGTCGTCAGCCACAGCCCGAACGACCAGGCCGGCGGCAGCGCCGGGCGGCCCGTCAGCGCCGTGTATTTTTCTAATACCTCCTTCGGCGACGGGCCGTAGATGACGAAATACTCCAGCGCCTGCCCCGGCACGCTGAACTGCACGCGCGAGACCTTCTCGGTGGCGACCTCGAAGGAGACGTTTTCCGGGTGCCGGACGAAGACGCCGTAACCCCGGTTGGTGAGATAGAACGGCACGTTCTTGTAGGCCTGATCGCTGCCGGTACCGCCGTCCTTGTTCCAGCATTCTACAGCCTGCCCGTTCTTGACGAACGCCGTGAAGCGCTCGCCCAGGCCGTAGACGCACTCGCCGACGCCGAGCGAGAGCTGCTCGTGGACGTACTGCCCGTCGTTCGCCACGTCCATCATGCCCAGGCCGCGCGGCCCGCTCCTGGTAATGGTCCGACCGTCGCCGACGAACTCGATGCCCCAGGCGTCCCGGTCGGCGATGCGGGCCGAGAGGCGTCCGCTGGTCAGCGATGCCGTCCGGTCGTTCGCCCAGGCGCAGACTTCCGTCTCCGGGCAAGGGGCGATGGGGAAGTCCGGCCCCGGCCGTTTGCCGCCGCCGAAGTGCGACAACCGGACGCCGATCACGTCCGGCAGCGGCGAGGAGAACGTCACCGTCAGCAGCGGCCCGCCCAGGGTGCTGCCCCGGTGGTGAATCACTGTGGTTGTTGCGTAGACCGTCAGCGAGTCGGCGTCCGCCTCGACCTCATACGCCTGCGCCGGGTGGGACGCCCGGACGCCCTCGCGCATCAACCAGTTTCCGTCGCTGAACTTCATCAAAGACCACTTTTCCAGACACGGGCAAGCCCCCGCGTCATTCGCTGCCGATGTTGTGTACGGCTTTGGTGCCTATTATACACGCTTGTCTCGTTCCGCGCAACATCAAATTAAACTAACGATAGTTCATCTTGGAAAACCTCTTGACTTATCGCTAATTCCGTGCTATGATGGCAATCAGAATGAGACGCAGCAGTGCAACGACATTACAGGACGTGGCCCGCGAGGCCGGCGTGGCGACGATGACCGCTTCGGTGGTCCTCAACGGCGCGCGCTCCGGGACCCGCGTCTCCGAGGCAACACGGGCGCGCATTCAGGAGGTCGCCGCGCGGCTGCGCTACCGGCCCAACGGGGTCGCGCGGGGCCTGTCCCGCCTGCGGATGGACACGCTGGGCGTCGTCTCCATTGTGGACGAAGGCGAGATCAACTTGTATTTCCTGGAAGTGCTGCAAGGCGTCCTGGAAGGCAGCGCGCGCCACGGACAGAACACGACGGTCTTCTCGATCTCGGACTGGAAGGCGGACGAGCAGAAGATCTTGAGGTTCTGCGACGGGCGTGTGGACGGCATGATCTTTATCGGCCCGATCTTCAGCGCGGAGTTCGCCCAAACGATCCTGCACTACACGCCCTTCGTCGCTCTGCACAGCAACGGCGTTATGCCGAACACTTACAACCTGGACGTGGACAACGAAAACGGCGCGTATCAGGTCGTCCGGCATCTCCTGTCCCTGGGACACCGACGGATCGCGCACTTCTCCGGGGGGGACCTCGTCGGCGCACAGCAGCGCGTCGCGGGCTACCGCCGTGCGCTCGCCGAGGCGGATATTCCCTTCGACGACCGCTTGGTCGTGCCGGGAGAGTTCACCGCCGCCTCCGGCCAGCGCCGGATGAGCGCGATCCTCGAAGACCGGCTGATCGCCCCGCTGCCGACGGCCCTGTTCTGCGCCAACGACAGTATCGCGTCGGGGTGCCTCGAAACGCTGACGGCTCACAGCCTGCGTGTCCCGGAAGACATCTCCGTCGCCGGTTTCGACGACCTGCCGGTCTCCCGGATGACCAGCCCGGCCCTGACGACTCTGCGCCAGCCGTTCCGCGCCATGGGCCGTCGTGCCGTGGAACTGCTGCTGCTCCAGATCAAGCAGGACGCCGTCGCGCCGGTAGAAGACCCTGCCGCCCCGCCGCCCGTTCCGGGGCCGCATTCCGAGATTTTCGAGACGGAACTTGTCGTCCGCGCTTCCGTCGGTCCGCCGCCCGCCAGCGCCATCGTTGCGCCATCATCCTGACCATCGTCAGGGACGAACAAAAGGAGAAAAGAAATGACTCTTCGCACCTTGCGCCGCCAGTCGGCCAAGCCAAACGGCTTTACACTCATCGAACTGCTCGTGGTGGTCGCAATTATTGCGATTCTCGCGGCGATTCTCTTCCCGGTCTTCGCCAAGGCCCGCGAAAAGGCCCGCCAGACGAGTTGCGCCTCCAACATGAAGCAGCTGGGGCTGGGTTTCACTCAGTACACGCAGGACAACGACGAACTCGAACCGAGCTGCTACGGCAGCCAGTACAGCGGCCTCTACGGGTGGGCGTACCAGATCTACCCGTATGTCAAATCCGTCGGCGTCTTCCATTGTCCCGACGACTCCACCCCGCAGCCCAGCACCTCCTACGGTCTCAACTCGAACCTTGTCACCCTGACGAACTACGGCAACACCGCGACCGGAATCGCGATCTCCAAGTTCCAGTCGCCCGCCAGCACGGTCCAACTGTTCGAGGTCGCGAACTGCGGCGATAACCCGTCCACACAGCAGAACTCGCAGTCGGCGAACGGTTCCACCGGCACCAGCGGCAACCGGTCGGATGTGTTCGGCTACAGCGCCGTCCGATACAACACGGGAGTGTTTGTGGACTCCGTAGCCCCGGCGACCTATCCCACCAATAACAGTTTCCAGGCGCCGACCGGACTGCACACCGACGGGGCCAACTACCTCTTCGCCGATGGACACGTCAAGTATTACAAGCCGGGCAACGTCTCCGCCGGCGGCGACAACGGGACCCCCGGCAACGCCGGGTCTACCAGCCCGACGGCCGTCCCGACTGCCGCCAACACGGGATATAGCGGCTTCTCGGCGACCTTCAGCTACGACTAAAACCGCCGTCCCGGTGATCCTGTGACGCGCCTTCTTGTGCCCGCTTCTCTTGCTGGGAGCGGGCATAAGTTGCGATTGAGACGGTTATGATGATACCAAAGATAAACATATTCGCCGCCGGATTGAGCGGCGCCTTGCTCGCCGTGTCTCTGCTGGCCGGAACGACGAGTTGCAGCGCCCGGCCCGCTCAGCACAAGGCCGTTAAGAGGCCGCCCGCCGTCCACGCGGCTGCGCCGACACTGATGCCCGAAGCGACCGGGCCGTACACCTGGCACAGCGTCCAACTCGTCGCCGGGGGCTTTGTCAGCGGCATCGTCTACAGCCCCGCCGCCAAAGACATGGCCTATGTGCGCACGGACATCGGCGGGGCGTACCGATGGGACGCCGCCGCTGGACGCTGGATGCCGCTGCTGGACTGGCTCGGCCCTAGCGATTGGAACCTCACCGGCGTCGAAAGCATCGGCGTAGACCCGACGGATGCCAGGCGCGTCTATCTCGCGCTCGGCACCTACGCCAACGACTGGGCGGGCAACGGCGCCATCCTGCGCTCGTCCGACGGGGGCCGCACCTGGCAGCGCACCGACTTGCCGTTCAAGAACGGCGGCAACATGGACGGGCGCTCCACCGGCGAGCGTCTGGCGGTGGATCCCCATCAGAACAGCGTCCTGTTCTTCGGCTCCCGCGACAACGGGCTTTGGCGCAGCGCGGACTACGGCGCGACCTGGAGCCAAACTACGTCTTTCCCCGTTACCGGGCGCACGAACGGGACCGGCGTGGACTGCGTGGTTTTTGACTCGGCAAGCGGTGCGGCGGGCCGCCCGACACCCACTGTCTATGCCTGCGTCTCGCAGAGCGGCCCCGGCCTGTACCGCAGCGCGGACGCCGGGCGAACCTGGCAGGCCGTGCCGGGACAGCCGGGCGGCGGCCTGCTGCCGCACCACGCCGTCCTGACGCGCGCCGGGAGTCTGTACCTCACCTACGCCAACGGGCCGGGTCCGAACGGCGTCAGCGTGGGTGCGGTGTGGAAACTGGACACCAAGACAGGCGCGTGGACGGACATTTCCCCCGTCAAGACCGGCGCGCCGGGCGCGTCCGGCTACGCGGGACTGGCCGTGGATTCCCAGCGCCCCGACACGCTCATGGTCGGGACGATGGACCGCTGGAACCCCGGCGACACGCTGTTCCGCAGCACCGACGGGGGCTTAAATTGGACGGACATTGGGCCGAGATCCGTGCGCGACTGTTCCCTGTCGCCCTGGCTGACCTTCGGCGGCGCAGCGCCCCGGTTCGGCTGGTGGATCGGCGCGCTCGCGATTGACCCGTTCCGGCCCGGCCATGTGTCGTATGGCACCGGGGCGACCATCTGGGCCTCCGCCGACGTGACACAGGCCGACACCGGCGGCGCGACCCACTGGGCCGTCGGCGCGGACGGCATCGAGGAGACCGCCGTGCTGCAGCTGGTCAGCCCGCCCGCCGGGGCGCATCTGTTCAGTTCGATGGGCGATATCAGCAGTTACCGGCACGATGATTTAACCGTCTCGCCGCGCGACGGGATGCTGAAGCCCGTGCTGTACGATGCGGCGCTGGCCTTTGCCCAGAATTTGCCGTCGCTCATTGCGCGCGTCGGGTCGGGCGAGGGCGGCAAGGACGGCGCTTTTTCCACGGACGGCGGCACGACATGGACAGCATTCGGCAGTCAGCCGCCCGGCGCGAAAGGCGGCGGCTCGGTGGCGGTCTCCGCCGACGGCGCGGCGTTTGTCTGGAGTCCGCCGAGCGCGCCGGTCTCCGTCAGTAGTGACCACGGCGCGACCTGGACGCCCTGCGCCGGTGTGCCCGCCCCCCTCCGCCTGGCGGCGGATGGAAGCGATGCCCGCCGCGTCTACGGCTTTGACGGCGCGACCGGGATGGTGTATGTCAGTCAGGACGGCGGCGCGAGTTTCACGGCGGCCGCATCCATGCCGCCCGACAGAAACGGCAAACTGATCGCCGCGCCCGGCCACGCTGGCGATCTCTGGCTGGCGGACAACGGCGCAGTCGCCCACTCGACGGACGGCGGCGCGACGTTCATCAAACTGGCGTCCGTACAGAACGGCCACGCGCTGGGCCTGGGCAAAGCGGCGCCGGGCCGGGACTACCCCAGCCTGTACCTGCTCGGCACGGTCGGCGGGACGGACGGCATCTTCCGCTCGGACGACGTCGGCCAGACCTGGGCGCGGATTGACGACGTCCAGCACCGCTACGCCACGGCGCGGGTCATCGCCGGCGACCCGCGCATTTACGGGCGCGTGTACGTCGGCGCCAACGGGCGCGGCATCTTGTACGGAGACCCGGTAACGAAACCATGACATCTTCCCTGGAGCAGCACCCGTACTTGGTTCCCTGGCGCGACCCGGCTTCGGGGGTGCGAAGTTATGTCCTCCATGAGCGAGTCGCGCCGGTGCAGATGCCGACCTACTTTGTCAACCCGGCTGTGTCCAATGACGAACAGTGGCTCTGGTTCGGCTGCGGCTACCCGCCCAGTCCCTACAAGCGGCTCGGCGTGGTCAGCCTTGATCCCGACAAGCTGTTTATCAAAGTCTTCCAAGAAGCGACGTTTCAAGCCGAAACGCCGCTCATCTCCCCGTCGGGCGACTCCTGCTACTACGCCAGCGGCGAGGGCGTCTACGAAGTCCATGTCTCCGGCGACGTGCGACTCGTCCTGCAAATCCCCCCGGAGATATTGAAGGGTCGTTCCCTGCCGCGCGTGGCGACTCACCTCACGATGTCTGCCGACGGCAAATACTTTCTGCTGGACGGCGCGTTTGCCGGGGGTCGCTGGTTTGTCGCGCTGGGCGAGATTGCGACGGGCGCGGTGCGTCTGCTGAAAGAATGGACGCGGCACATGAACCACGCCCAGTTCTCCCCCACCGACCCGAAACTCTTTTCCATCGCGCAGGACTGGTGGCACGACCCGGTCAGCGGCCAGCCGTTCCCGTTCGACCAGCGCATCTGGCTGATGGACACCGACAGCACCCGCTATGAGCCATTGCGCCCCGGCGACTGGTTCGGCCACGGGAACCTGGGGGCCACGAGTGGTGGGACCGGCAGGGCCGGGTCTGCTGGGCGGACTACGCGGACGGCGTCTACCGCTGCAATGCCTATACGCGGGAACTGGAACACGTCTGGAAGCGGCCCATCTGCCACGCGCACTGCGACCTGACCGGCGAGCTCTGGTGCGGCGACCACACGCCCTATGAGTGGGACAAGAGGCCCATCGAGGTGGAGTTCTTTAACGCGCGGACCGGCAAAAGCGTGTCCATCGTCTCGGCCATGCCGAAGCCGCCGCTGCCGCGCTCGCCGCTGCACCTGGACCCGCACTTTTCGCCCCAGGGGACATATATCATTATGATGACGACCGTGCGCGGCATGATTGATGTCGCGCTGACCGAAGTCGCGCCGCTCCTAGACAGGAGTCAATGACAAACGGCGGCTGAGACGGAACCGGGCCAGGTTTCAGGTACACTCTTCCTGTGAAGAGGCTGCCGTCATAGAAATCCCGCCCGACGAACTTGAAATCTGCCTGCGCGTCTTGCAGCGCATCGCCGACTCCCACGGAACCATCCGCCGGGACGCCCGCTTCAACGGCCTGGTTTCCAAAGTCTACCGCCAGGGCAAGCGCGACGACCGGCAGGCCGAGCGCCGCCGCCTAAAATCAGAAGATCGCGTTCTGCAAGCTGCCACGAAGATGGTGCAGACCCAGCGGGACGCCCCGCCGCCGGTCGCGGCGTTGCCTGCGCCTTTCAGAGAGACAGTGCGGACGCTGAACCACCCGGAGTGCTGCTACATCTGCAAGCAGGACTACACCGAAGTCCACTTCTTCTACCACCTGCTTTGCCCAGCGTGCGCCGCCTTCAACTACGAGATGCGCGACCTGCACGCCGACCTGTCGGGCCGGACGGCGTTGGTCACGGGCGGGCGCGTCAAGATCGGCCATCAGACCGTGCTGCGCCTTCTGCGGGACGGGGCCACCGTCCTGGTGACGACGCGGTTCCCGCACGCCGCCGCGCGTCGGTTTCATGCCGAACCCGACGCCGCCGACTGGGCAAGCCGCCTGCGCGTTTATGGGCTTGATTTACGCAACATTCCCGCCGTCGAGTCGTTCGCCCGGCACCTGTTGGACACGGAACCGGCCCTGGATATTGTCATCCACAACGCCGCCCAGACGATCCGCCGCCCGCCCGGCTTTTACGGCGAACTGATCGCCCAGGAACAGCGTCCCGAAGCGACCCTGAGTGCCGACGCGCGCCGCCTGGTCGCGCAGGGCGCACCGTCCACGCTGGCAATCTCGGACAGTTCACAGTTATTGCCCGCTGTTCTCCCTGCCGTCACGGACGTTCTGCCGCCGGACGCGCTCCACGACAACGAGGAGCGGGCCGACGCGCGGCACGTCAACAGTTGGCTGCTGCGCTTGGACGACGTCAGCGCCCCCGAAATGCTGGAAGTGCAGCTCGTCAACTCCGTCGCGCCGTTTCTCTTGAACAGCCGCCTCAAGCCCTTGCTGATGCGCTCGCCGTTCGCACGGCGGTTTATCGTCAACGTCTCCGCCGTCGAGGGGCAGTTCGCGCGCCACAAGACCGTCTTTCACCCGCACACCAACATGGCGAAGGCCGCCCTGAACATGATGACGCGCACATCGGGTGAGGACTACGCCAAAGACGGCATCTACATGAACAGCGTGGACACCGGCTGGGTCACGGACGAAAACCCCGGCCCGCGCCGCGCCCGCAACCAGGACGAACTCGGCTTCTTCGCCCCGCTCGACATCATGGACGGCATGGCCCGTATTTATCACCCCATTGCCCAGGGCATCAACGACCCCGCCGAACCGCCCTGGGGCCTTTTCCTCAAAGACTTTGTTTCCTGCCCCTGGTAACTTTGTTAAGCCAAGTGCGCTTCCAATTCTTCGCGTTGTGGCGCGCGGACAACTTCGCCCAGTTCCTCACGAGTGGCTCCCGCCGTGAGCAAGGCGCGGATGAGCAGATCCAGCGATATGCTGGGGTCGCCCGCCTCCATTTTGGCGACGCGGGATTGGCTGGACTGCATCGCTTTTGCCAGTGCGTTTTGCGAAAGATTGTGCCGTGTCCGTTGCCGCTTCAGGTCGCGGCTGGGAGCTGACCGTAATTCGATCAAAGTTTCCTCGGCGGGCGTGAGGCCCAGCAAGTCCGCTGCCGTGCCGACTGTGAATCCAGCGGCTTCAAGCCGCTTTTTCTTTTCTGCGTCCATGACATACTCTCCCATTGCTTCAGGCGCTATCGTAAAGTGCCAGTCGTTGCCGACAAACTTTGATGACCGCTTCCGGGGTCGTCTGCCTCGTTGATTCGCAATTCGTGGCAACGCGGACCGAGGACAGGCATCGGGCGCGAGTGCGGCAGGGACAGCCGCTCACCCTGCTGCAACTGCCTCAAGCAGAAACCTGCTTCAGTACGCGCTCCTGTGGAAAAGGGCGGCGTCTTGACTTCGCCGTGCAGCCAGACCAGGGGCTTGTCGTCCATCAGTCATGTTATATGTCACATTTGACATTTAATCAAGTGCCGACACACACGAAAGCCGCCTGACAAGTTATCTCGTCAGGCGGCTCGCCGGGTTTTGATGGTTTACATATTCGTGTCGGCGTGGTCGGGGAGGAGGGTGACGGTGCGGGCGAGGCCGTGGTCCATCTCCAGCGCGACCCTGTCGCCGGGCTGCAGGCGGTCCAGGTCCATCGTCACGAAGCCGTCGGGCGTGCGGCGGCGGGCGCGGTAGTCCGGCGTCATAGTGATGTCGCGGCGGTCGCCGTCCTGTGCCTGGATCACCAGGCTGTTGTCGTGGCGATGGACGGCGATGACCGTGCCGCGCACGAGGCGGCGTGGGTCCGAGGGCATGGGCCGAGGACGCTGATCGTTCCCATCGCTTCCTTCAGTGCGGATGGCGACGGTGCTGGTCGCCGGCTCGTAGTTGACACGTGCGCCCAGCGCCTCGGCGACGAAGCGCAGCGGCACCAGTGTGGAGCCGTTCAGGATGCGCGCCGGGGCGTCCAGCGGGACGGCGCGACCGTCCACCCGCGCGGTATCAGCGCCGATGGGCAGGACGATCTGTTCTTCATTGCGGACCGCCCGGACTTCCTGACGGGTGCTGTCGTAGGAGACGTAGGCGCCCAGCTGCTCCAGCACGCCCCGGAGCGGGACTAAAACGCGGCCCCCGCTTTCCACCGGCCCCTGTCCGGGAAAGTGGACCGGCTGCCCGTTGACGGTGACGCCCAAGCCGTTCGTCTGCGCGAAAGCCGGGGCCGCCAGCAAAATGCCGGCCAGCGCCGTCGCTGTCTTCAGTATGGTGACTTTCATAGGAACCTCCCTGTGTTCGATCTTCCGTAGTCTCTTTCGCCGTAAGGGCGACAAGCCTACGACGACGGAAGTCTCAGGAATGTTCTCAGGCGTCAGACAGCGAGGAGAAAATCTCGTCCACGGAGCGGGCGTATTTAAGCGTCTGGAAGGCGGGGAAGTCGCCGTAACGAAAGGCAATACTCAGCCATTGCTTGAGGCGACCGACCTGGACGCGGTCTGTCCTGGCTTCGGGGCGTTCGGTGTATTCCAGGAGGCGGCGCAGAGGCGGGAGCCAGTCATAGGGCGCGTCCGGTTCGTCGTTCAGAGGGGTCGGGAGCAGACCTAACTCTTGAGCGACCTGAGCGGGGAGTCGGGGGTTTGCCAGGGCGCCGCGCCCCAGCATGAAGTGGCGGCAGCCGGTCACATCGCGGCAGCGGCGGAAGTCGGCGAGGGACCAGATATCGCCGTTGGCGACGACGGGGATGCCCAGGCGCTCCCGGACGAGGCCGATGGGCTCCCAGTGCGCCGGCGGCTGATAGCCCTCGGCGCGCGTCCTGCCGTGGATCGTCAGCCAGGACGCGCCCCCTGCCGCCGCCATTTCGGCGTTCTCGAAGATGGCGTCGGGCGAGTCCCAGCCCAGGCGGAGCTTGGCGGAGACGGGAATCTCGACAGGGAGCGCGTCGCGGACGGCGGCGACGATCTCGCGGATGCGCTGGGGATGTTTCAGCAGCGTCGCGCCGCCGTCGTGCCGGTTGACCGTCGGGGCGGGGCAGCCGAAATTGATGTCAATGGCGCGCGCCCCGGCCTCATAGGCGAGGAACGCGGACTGCGCCATGCGGCCCGGATCGCCGCCGAGCAGCTGGACCTGGACGGGCAGGCCGTTGCGCGTCAGGCCGCCCCGGCAGAGTTCCGGGACGTCTCGGCGCAACTCCCGCTTGGAAAGCACTTCCTGGCTGACGCGCAGGAATTCGGAGACGGCGAAGGTGAACGCGCCCGTCTCCCCCTGGACGGCCCGCATCGGGGCGTCCGTCAGGCCGTCCATCGGGGCCAAGACCAGGGCTGGTTTTTCCGGGTTCAGCATGGGAGACTTTATCCTGCGCAGCACCTAAATCCGGCGGTGTCGGCGCAGATGACGGGGGCGCGCGTGGGTTGCGACGGAACAGCCGCGCTGCTCCACGGTGGTGTCAATCGCCACACGCCCGTCGCGCCCGCCCAGGCGCTCAAAGGCCCCGCGCGACAGGTCCAGATGGTCCGGGCCGCGATCACGCACGACGACGCGGATCGTCCGGCCCGTTTTGGGGTTATGCAGGCGCAGGACGCTGCCCAATGGAATGCCGCGCGGCGCCGCGCAGAACAGGGGGCCGTGGTCGCCGTAAAGCGTGCCGTCGGCTAGATGGGGGTCGCTGTCGCCCCGGTCATAGAACGTGGCGTAGCCGGAAGACCTGGCGGCCTGATGGCGATGGTGCAGGACGACGGCCTGCGGGAAGTGTGAAATCAGCAGTGTTTCGGTCCTTTCGTGTCGCCGGCCCAGTTCGGCCCGCGCCCCTCGACAGTGAGGGGCGTTCATTGTACCCGGTTTTCGGTGTCCCGTTCAAGTGCCGGTGCCGTGTCCGACTCGGCATACGGAAGAGCCTGGGGCCGGTTCCTTTTGTCTGAGGGTCGTGTCTTACGCCGCAACGGCATGACAGCGCCAGCCCGCCCAGCCCCGGTGCTGTTGCCCAGGGCGAGCGTGCCGCTGTTGTAGGTGTTCGCGGCGTTGAGCGCGACGTTCGCGCCGCCGATGGTCAACCCCAAGTTGCCTGAATAGGAGATGGGGCCATTCAGGACAATGTTGCCGCTCCCGTTCAACGCCAGCGTTTGACTGCTTCCTCTAGTCGTGACAGCGGAATTGATCGTGAGTGTGCGTTCCGACGCGACGTTGAAGGTGCGCGTCGCCGTGTTTGACGCAAAGCGAAAGAAGCCAGAAGGGAGAAGACTATGCGGCGGCCTCGCTTCGCTTCCAGCGGTCGCGGAGCAGGCGCAGCAGAGGGCCGGTCTGCGCGAGGATGTCGTCAAAGCGGCCCTCAAAGGAGCAGCGGGTGGTGGGGCCGTCGGCGTACCCGGCGCGGCGCAGGGCGCGGAAGAAACCGAGGAAGTCCGCCTCGCCGCCATCGGCATAGCCGGGCGCGACGCGGCCCAAGTCCGCCAGGTGAGTGTGACGCAGGCGCGATCCGGCATCGGCGATGTGGGACAGCGGCTCGCCTTCCAATTCGATGTGATACAGGTCGGCGAGCAGACGGATTCGGGGGTGGGCGATGGCGCCCATTAGGCGCGCGCCGTGGGCGACGGAAAGGATCAGGTTGTCCTCGGCGGCGTTGAGCGGCTCAATGGCGATGTCCACCCCGACGTCTTCGGCGACGGGTCCCAGGGCGCGGCCAAACTCCACAAACTGCGCTTCGGCTTGGGCATAATCGAAACCTTCGGGGACGCGGCGCGCGCCTGCCGATCCGAGAACGATGACATCGGCGCCCAGAGCGCGGCAGCGGGACATGGCCTCGCGGCAGTAGTCTAGGACACTGTCAAGATGGACGCCAGGGCCGGTAATACGCTGCGTGGCGGGCAGGAAGCCGTTGAAGGCGCGGACGGACAGGGGCGCGTCGGCAAACAAGCGCTGGAGGGTGTCGAAAGCGGCGTCGTCCGACATGACAGCGGGAACGCTCATCTCGATGTAGTCGGCCCCGGCGTCACGCAGGGCGACGAGCAACTCGGTCGGGCTTTGGCCGTTCTGGGGGGCCGTTAGTGGGTGGCAGCAGATTCCAAATTGCATACGGCGTATTTTCAACGCGAAACCTTGCATTTCCTTCTTGAGAGTGGACGGGTGGACGGGCGTGGCTACGGCAGTTCCAGGTTGAGGTAATCGTACAGGAAGTGGCTGAAGCCGCCGCGCACGGACGCTTGCTGCAGGGTGATGGTGTTCGCGCCGACGTGAAGACGCGCCGCCGGGATGGTGACATAGGACACGGCGTACTTGGCGTGGATGGCTTCGCGGATCAGGGCGTTGCCTCCGAGCTGCGCGGGCGTAACGGTTTCCAGCGGCGCGGACTCGTCGTTGACGTAGACGTTCAATTTGCTCTGGTCGGCCCCGGCGAAGGCGATGGTCAGGGTGGCATTGCCCGTCGGGACAGATTTGAGCGGGAAGTGGATGCGCCATTTCCAGGGCGCGTTGGCGGTCCCGGCGGTGTAGGTCGTCTGGGCGTAGTTCCAGGCGGTGGCCCAGTCGTTTTTGGTGACATCGTATTCCAGCGGGTTCGGCAGTTCCTGGGAGAACTGGGAGAATAGATAGGGCCGAAAGTAGTCCGTGTGGCCGTGGCGGAACTCGGCGGCGGTGCGGTCGGGGATGCCGATTTCCCAGGCGATATGCTTGCCGGGGTGGGGGACGGTCCAGACGAGCGCGCCCGCGTTGGTCGCCGCGCCGGGCGCAACGGTGATGTTGGTCTTGGAGAACTCACCGACGGCCCCGCTGTTCCAGGCGTACAGCGTGTAATTGCCGGGACGGACGGCGTGCAGGGTGAAATGCCCGTCGGCGGCGGCCCGTGTCCAGTATTGGTAGGCGTCGCCCTGGTCCTGCCAGTTGCCGGTGGTCGCTTCGGGCTGGGCCAGGCCGACCCAGGCGTTCGCGGCAGAAAGGGCGGGTTCGAGCGGGTCGTGGATGACGAAGCGTCCCGTCACCAAGCCCCGACCGGACGCCGCCGGATAATCGGCGTTGGCGAGCCAGGAATAGGGCCAGGCGGACTGCTCGGCTTCAGCCTGCGCCTGGGCGTCGGCCCAGGCTTGGTCGCCGGTCGCTTTGTTGTTGAGATACAGCATCCAGGGGCCGTAAATCTTGCTCCACGCCTGGCCGTGCTTGATCAAAAAGCCTTTGCCGTTGTAATGTTCGGCGTAGAGCATGATGTGAATCAGGCCTGCCGCCGAAGTGAGGTCGTTCTTGGTGGGGCCGTCGTTGAAATAGTCCTGCCCGCCGAAGACGACCCACGCGCCGACATGGTGGATGTCGGAGGCGTGGCCCCAGCAGCCGAGCGCGCCGTAGTCGGCGGCGTATAGATACTTGCAGTCGTACTTGCCCGCCCAGGGGCCGGTCGTGAGTTTGACGATCTCTTTGATGCCGGTCGGCTGGGCATGGGCGAAATCATAGGAAGATGGCATTTGCCAGTGGCGCAGATTGTCTACGTAGATGCGCTCCATCAGGGCGTTGCCGCCTTCGTCCGGCATGGACCAGACCATGCGCCATTCGCCCATACTTGCATCGGGATAGTCCGCCGGGTGGCTGACGACGGCGTAGACGTACAGGCCGGGGCTGCCCCGGCGCAGGACGTAATGCACGTCAATATCCCAGGGCTGGTGGTCGCCGGGCTGATACACGCGCTTGCAGGAGATGTCGGCGATGTCGGGGGTCTGCTTGGTGACGGAATAAACGCAGTGGCCGGGCTGCTCGTAGCCTTTGCCGCCGGACATGCTGAAGTAGATGCGGGCATGGCGGCCCGCATTGCTGACCATCTCGTGGCCGTCGTACAAGAGCGAGGTGACGCCCGCATGGGCCGTGTCTACCGTCGCCGTGACAATGCCGTTGGCGAGGGTGTCGGTGTCGCCGGTGCGGGCCAGTGTGACGGGAGCGCCGCCCGTGCCGCCGCCGGGAACGTTCGCGCAGGCGGGCGACAGGGCGAGTGCGGCGCCCAGTGAGGCAAAACATCGGCAAAAAGTAGTCGCGGTGTTCATAGAAGCCCCTTAATGCGTGTCAAGAAAATCGCCTGTCCGAGTGGCCCGACGACAGATACCCGGTGACAGCATTATAACATAGCGTTGCCATCTTGTAAACCGGTTGACGACGCGGGCGCCCGTTGCCGAAGTCCCTGCAGGTAGGGGCAGTCCCGCCGGGCGGTCTCCCAGGAGTCGTGCCGGTTGTTGTGGCGCGGGTGTTCCACCGACAGGCAGACGTGCCGCCCGTAAGTGTGGAGGAGTTGGTTCAGCACGGGAAGCCAGTCAAATGCGCCTTTGCTGAGGAAGGTCAGGTTGTCTCGTTGTCACTGGTCCACCTGAGCCAAGTCGGGCGGCAAAAGGGGCGACGGTGAGTTGAGAAAGACGGCCATTCCCCGCTGATCGGCTTCGCGCAGAACGGAAGGCGGCGTCGGCGTCCCGCTCAAACGGCTTGGTGGTCAGGACGTGCTTGCCGGCGCGGATGCAGCGGCGAACAAGTTCGGCGCGTCCGGCGGGGCCGGTGAACAGGCCGACGGCTTCCAGGGTTGGGTCGGCAAGGACGGCGTCCAGCGAATCGTAGGCGCGGACGCCCAAGTTGAACGACTTCTCAGCCATTTCCACGGCGTCCAGGTCGCAGACGCCGACCAGTCCCAGAAACTCGCCGCCCGGCCCGTCTACAATGCTGTTGAGGATGTAATTGCCGAAGTTCAGACCGACGATGACGATCTTGACGCGCTTCATGGCCGCTCTCGTTTCATGGGTACTAACTGCACCGGCCCAAAAAGCCCTGACTCCCGGACAGGCCAATCGGACGCATCAAAGGGTTGGTAATGAATGTTGACGAAATTGATCTCGTGGAATATCTTCCAGGGCTGCCCGCGCCGGTCCATGTCCCGGATGCGATTGGCGGCCACATTGGTCACGTCAATCTCCAGCAGGTTGCCGACATTTTGCAATTCGTCCAACGGCGCCTTGAACGGCGGCGCGATCAAGGAGCCGATCTCCTGCCCGTTCAGGCGGACACGGGCGCTTTCGCAGACGCGGCCTAGGTCAAGAAGCCACTCGTCTGCGATAGCGCCGGGGGCGTCAAAAGTCGTCGCATAGCGGGCTGTTCCGGCGAAGCGTTCGGCGTCCTCGCCTGCTACGGTCCACGAACCGAGCATATCCGTCGTGAACGTGCGTGGGAGAACGGGGCCGCCTTCTGTGAAAGTCACTGTCCAGGGGCCGGGCAACGTGACGGCATCACCGGCAGGGCGCGAAATTGCCCAGGCTGGGCCTGCGACACGTTCCTCGGCAAAAGTGCGGACAATGACCGATGCCTCCGGCGCGAGCTGCAGGAACACCTCGGTTTGGCCGCCTTGTCCGGCACGGACGAGAGCAGCCCCGGTGCGGCCCGTCATGGGGTCCATAATGACGGCGAACAGGAATGCAGCGGCCAGCGTCACCCAGCCGTCAAGCGGCGTGTCGCCTTCGTGGGCAAGGAAATAATCGTGGCCGTCTTCGCGCTTTTGGCGCAGGCAGAGAACACCCTCGTCTCGGACGGTTTCGCGGCGTATTTGGGTTGCTCCCAGCAGTGTTTCCAGGTCGTCACCGACGAGAACATTGCCCGCGTTGACGGCTTGCAGCCGCGCCCGCGCTGCCTGGAATGCCTGCCGCCGGGCATGCAAATGTCCCAGGCCCGGCACGTCTTGGGGCAGGTGGTCTTGAAAGATCACCGTCGCCCCGGCTTCGGCCAGATCGGCCAGCGCCGCCAGAGTTGTTTCCTGCGTAAACGCGCAAGGCGGAACGACGATGGCCTGGTAGCTGCCGCCGGGCAGTTGGATTCCGTCCGCAGTTGCTTGGGCCAGTGCCAACTGCCGGTCGGAAACGTAGTCAAAGCCGAAGCCGCGCTCCCACAAGGTCTGCGCGGTCTGGCCCGTCGGCTGCTCCGTCAGCCACTTGCCGTTGATTTCCAGCATATAAGCGTCGGGCCGCGTCTGCCATAAGTCGTGCAGGGGCCAGTACAATAATACATCATTGTCGGGGTTGCCGGTCCGTAATACGGACTGGCAGCGCGTGACGTAGGCATTGAGTACGGGGAAATCGTGCCAGAGCGGGTCGTCGGGCGAAAAGGTCGTGGAGGCATAAAACAGCCAGCCGGGCCAGGCGGCATCGGCGGGGGAGTAGGGCGTGCCGTGATAGAAGATGTGGTTGATGCCTGCCGCCATGAGTCGGTCCAGCGCGGATTTGCACTGGGCGAGGCTGACGGTGAAATGCTCGCCCAGCCAGGTGCAGCTTTCCGAGGACGTGAGCGGTTTGCCAAGGACGTGCGCCGGTGACGACGCGAACTTGTTGGCACGCGGGTCGCCCGGCCCGCCGAAAATCTCGGTTTCGGGGATGTCGGGAGCGCCATAGAGGTCAAGCAAATTGCCGGGCGAGCCGTGCGCCTGATTGCGGCTGAGGCTGCCTTTGCCGTGCGCCCAGGCCGTCCAGGACTGTGTGAAGTTTTCCAAGAGCAGATCGGACAGCGTTTCGCGGTAATCGGTCTTGACGCGGGCAGTGGTGTCCGCCTCGCCGTCCCCGGCCAGCGCGGGCAGACGGTCCCGAAGATCGTAGCCGCGCCGCCGGGTGAACTCATCCAACAGCGTCGGGGACCAGTCGGCGAGGTATTCAAACGAGTCGTGGAATTCGCAGCGCAGCGCCCCCGGCGGCAGGCCTGCTAGGGAGTCGTCAAAGCGCTGGAGATAACGGCGCAGCGAAGTCGCCGAGAACGGGTTGATGCACTTGCCCGCGCCGCCAGGCGCGGCCCGCTTGACTCGGCGGCCCGCCCATTTCTGCGTGACTGCGTAAAGCGTCCATTGGCCGGAGGGCGGCGTCCAATGCAGAATTCCGTCGCCGTCAAGTTTGTCCAACAATGTGATGGTCTCGCCGGTGTCCGACACCGCCGCCAGCGCCTGGGGCTTGACCCTGAACACCGTCTGGAACGAACGCCCACCGTTAATCGTCGTTTTCTCAATCACCAGTTTGTCTTCGGCATCTTCATCGGTGACATGGGGGCCGCCGAAGGGCCAGCCTGTGCCGGTACACATATCCACGCCCAGGCCTAAACGATTCGCCTCGGAAATGGCGTGCCGGAGCATCTCCACCCATTCGGGCGACAGGTAGGGGATTTCGCGGTCTTCCCGGCCCTGGACGCCGTAGATGGGCGTAATCTCGACGCCGCCCAGCCCGGCCTGCTGATACCGTTCCAGCAGCCGAGTGATGTTGGGTTTGTCCACGGCGCTGCCCAGCCACCACCAGCGCGTCCAGGGGCGCATGGTCTGCGAAACTTCAGGCCAGTTCAATTCGTTCGTCATTTGCCTTCTGTCCCCAACTCGGCGGGGTCTTCAATCGTCTTGCCGCGCGTCCCCAGCGACTGCGCCTGGCTGATCAATTCGGCGTCTATGGCGTCTCGTTGCCGGGAATCGCCCGCGTCGGCAATGACCTTGTCAAACGCCGCCTGGGCCGTGTCCACCGTGACGGGGATCGTTGGCTTCATGGCGGGCGCGTCCGTCAGCATCGCCGCGCCGAAGTCTGTTGCCGTCACGGGCCGTCCGTTCCGTGTCCCATCTTTGTCTAAATCAGCGACGTTGCCGGTTTGATAAACATGATCGGTGTCCGCGTATTCGCCCGTGAAACGGTTGCTGGACGATGGGCCCTTGATAAAATCGTTGTTGATGATGTCAACGTCATGCTCGGCGGCGGAGTGGCCGCCGACCAGTCCGTCCACGCCCCAATCATAAACGACGTTGTTGACGAACTGAATATGCCCTTTGGCTTTGGGGTTGCGACTCTGGTTGTCAATCCACAGGTTGTGGCTGAAGGTCACATTGTCGCTCTGGCACAGGCAGCCGAACCGCTGCGGGTTGACCCCCGGCCCGATCAGGCAGTATTGGAATGTGACATTGGTGCATAGGTTCATGTCAATCGTGTCCCACCGGCCCCAGGCGACGGAAACGTGGTCAAAGATCAAGTCGCTGCCGCCCCGGATGCCGATGGCGCTTTGGCCGCGCCGCCCGGTTAAGCCCTGCCGAATGCGCACGTAGCGGACGACAACGTTGCGCGCATTGGAGAACGATACTTCCTGCCCGCTGATCGTGATGCCTGCGGCGGGCGTGTTTTCGCCGCTGAGGGTGATGTCGCTGTGGACGCTGACGGGCGACTGAAGTTTGATTTCGCCGCCGATGTCAAAGACGACGGTGCGATGCCCTCGGCTGACGGCGTCGCGGAAGGAGCCGGGGCCGGAGTCGCCGAGCGTTGTGACGTGGTAGACGCTGCCGCCCTGCCCGCCGGTCGCGCCCGCCCCGAAGCCTTCCGCGCCGGGGAATGCCGCCTGAGCCAGCGCGGGAGAAGGCAGAAGGGCGGCGACAGCCAGGAAGTTTATTGTTTTGGAATTCATGGCTGCGCTTGCTTTGTGCCAGTGAGGGGGCCGTAAATCTCGGCCTCAATGATGCTCAACGTCCCTTTGGCGGCGGGCGGGGCGCTAGTGTCCTTGTCCGTTTTGCCGGTGATCTCCGCGATGCCGCCGAAGGCGTCCTGCGATTTGGCCGCGCCGACCAGTTCCACTTTGAGCGTTTTGCCGACGATGGGCGGGAAGGATAGCGTGACATAGCCCAGGCTGCGCGGGGTCGCGCCCGCCCAGGCCGGTTTGCCGTCTACGGTGATGCGGATCGGGTACGACCGCTGACGCCAGCCGCTCATCTTGAATGTGACTTTGTTGACGGTGGACGGCGCAGCGAATTGGTAGGCGATCCAGGCGGTGCCGGGAGCGCCGTCGCTGGCCCAGGTGGTGGTTTCATTGTCGTCAAAACTGAGGGCGGCTTTGTCGGCGTTTGACCCCGCCGTGGCGCTGACGATGGCAATCGGCGTTCGGGTGGGCGTGAAGGCGGGGCCGTCGGGCGTCGGCCCGCGTTCCAAATACGACGGCAGATCGGCGTCCGGCATTTCCCGCGACAGGCCATTGACGACGGTGATAGGGCGGGAAACAAATATGATGGACGCCGGTTTGAGGCCGTCCGCCGCCGCCTGAAGCGTAATCTGCCCGGCCTGCGGCGTCGAGCGCACAAGCACGCGGTTGATGCCGCATTGGACGGGCAGGTTCTTATCTAAAATGTAGTTGTCGGGGCGGTTGTCGTCCTGGGCGATGCCGCCGCGCCACTGCGCCGGGCCGGACAGGGTGAAATGGACGGTGTTGAGCGCGGTCGGGCAGCGGCGACCTTCGGCGTCCACGACTTCGGCATCTACGAGGGCCAAATCCGCGCCATCGGCGCGCAGGCCGCCGGGGCCGGTGTGGAGCGTCAAGCGCAGGGCAATGGACTTGCCTGCCGTTTCTTTTTGCGCTTTGCAAAAAGCGATGGCGACATCAGATCCGACCGGGCTGGTTCCGACCGCTTCCAGTACGCCGGGCTGCCAGGCGACGTTGGGGAACGTGTAAAGAAAGCGGCTGCTCTGCGCGCCAAAGCCGAGCGATTTGCCGTTGAGGAACAGCTGGACTTTGTCGGCGCTGGACACGACGTAGACGTTCTTTTTCGTCCCCGGCGCGTAGTTCCAGTGGCCGATAATGTAGGTGGCGGGACGGTCTATGTCTACCCAGCCGTCCCACATCACCTGGTCGGCGAAGTAGCTGTCTTTGGGCAGGCGCACCGCGTCTACGGCCCCGCTGCGGCGGTAGTTCTGCGCGCCCCGGAAGTGCGTGTTGGAATCCGAAAAGATGATCTTGGTGCCGCCCGCGTTGACGCGCGCGCCAGTCCCCGGACGCTCGCGCCAGAAGTCGTACCAGCGGACGACGTTCTCCACGGCCTGGGTGTCCTGATTGCGGTTGTATTCAAACGACTGGGAACTGTCCGCTTCCGCCGGGGCGCCCTGTTTGGGCTTGACATAGACCTGGGACGGCGAAATTTTGTGGAAGGGCGGCGTGAACTCGTCCCACCATTTGCGCAGGGCTTCATCGCGGGAGTATTCCATCGCCCAGAGCGGCTTGCCGGCGCTCTTGTTGATATAAAGCATTTCGCCGCCGTACTCGGCGACCTGGCTGCCCTGCATATCGCGGGAGCCGGACGCGCGCCCGCCGTGCGGGTCCCACTGATCGCGCAGATCGCGCATCTGCCGCATATGCGCTTCGCTGACGGCGTTGTTGCCGGACTCGTAAAACACCACGCTGGGGTCGTTGCGGTCGTAGATCATCGCGTCGCGCATCAGTTCCAAGCGCTGGTCCCAGCGGCGTCCGGTCACGTCCCGCTCAGCATCCCCGGCGGGCAGCGTTTCCATCAGGCCCATCCGGTCAAACGATTCCACGTCCTGTTTCCAGGGCGTGACGTGCATCCAGCGGACCAGATTGCCGTTGCCGGCGACGATCATTTTGTTGCTGAAGTCGCTCACCCAGGGCGGCACGGACAGGCCGACGGCGGGCCACTCGTTGGTCGTGCGCTGGGCGTAGCCGTGAATCTGGATGGGACGGTCGTTGAGGAGGACCATGCCGCGTTCAAACGCTGTCTTGCGAAAGCCGGTGCGGGTTCGGACGGTGTCTACGGGGATATCGTCCACAGTCAAAGTCGTGTCCACGTCATACAGATAGCCGTAGCCCCAGCTCCAGAAGTGCAGGTCGCCGACGACCCCTGACGCGCTGACGGTCTTGGTTTCGCCCGGCGCAATCGTCGTCTGGCCGCCGTCCAATGTCTGCATGATCTGGCCGTTCCTGTCCCGAATCACCGCCTGGTAGCCGAACGTCTTGGCCGTCGGGTATTCGTTTCGGACCTGCGCTTCGGCGGTAATCTTGGCGCTGTGTCCGGGGATATTGAAGTCCTGGGCGTAAACGTACACGCCGGCCGTGCCGAGGTTGGAGTACAGTGGCAGCGTCTGATACAGTTTGTCCGTGACGTGGAGGAACACGTTCTTGCTCAGGCCGCCGTAGTTGGCGTAGAAGTTGGCGTCGTTCCACTCAAAGCCCGACTTGGTCGCTACTTCGTGGTAACGATACGAGCTGTCTACCCGCGCCGCAATGATGTTCTCCTGCGGGGCGGGCCGAACGGCGTCGCTGATGTCGAAGCCGAAGGCCATGACGCCGTTCTCGCTGCGCCCGATGAACTTGCCGTTAAGGTAGAAATCGCCGCTCTGCCGGATGCCTTCGCATTCCAGGAAAACCTTCTTGCCTGCACTTCCGGCGGGCATCTGGAAGTGCTTGCGATACCAGGCGATCCCAGTCGGCAGGTCGTGGATGCTGACCTTGAAGGCGCTGTCCTCGTTCCAGGCGTAGGGCAGGGTGACGGGTTTCCAACTGGAATCGTCATAGCCAGGCGCCTGTGCGCCCGCCGGGTCGCCGACCAGCACGCGCCAATCGGCATTGAAGTTGTAGTCGGCACGCCCTCTGTCCGGCGCGGCCTGTGCTGTGAGACACGTCAACACTAGCCACGCGGCGAGGCCGGAAAACAGGTCAAAGGTTTTAGTTGCCATACGGTCTTTCGGAAGACGCCGCCGGGCTGGCAGGCAGGTGGAAGTCGGTGACCGGGTCGGGGTGGGCGGGATCGAACGGCGGCGCGTCCGTCAAAAACTTCGTCAGGCCGAGTTTGTCGGCCTTGATTCCCTCCACGATGCACCGGGCCAATTCATACGCGCCGTAGCTGTTGAAGTGGGTGTCGTCCTTGAGTTCCGCCGTCTGGCCGGGGAACGAGTTCGCGGGGTAATGGACGAACGCATTGAGCGTTCCCTGCGGGCCGAGCGCCTCAAAGAGCGTCTTGCTCATCGCGTTCAAATCAATCAGCGGGACGTTCTCTTCTTTGGCCGCCTGCCGGACGGCTTCGGGGTAGTCGCCGAGCGTCGGGACGAGTTTGTCGGCGGCGTCAAACCGCCGCCGGTTCATGGACGTGACCAAGATGGGCAATGCGCCGCGCTTCTTGGCTTCGTCCACGTAGTGCTTCAAGTCGGCCTTGTAGGTCGTGAACGCGCCGACGCCGGGGCCGTGTTCCTTCTGGTCGTTGTGGCCGTATTGAATAAAGAGGTAGTCGCCTGGTTCAATCGTACTCAGCACTTTGTCCAGGCGACCCGTGCCCAGGCTGCTGCGCAGGGACTCGCCCGACTCGGCATGGTTCGCGACGGCGACGCCCGCCGTGAAGAAGCGCGGCAGCATCTGGCCCCAGGACGCCCAGGGTTCGTCGGGCTGGTCGGTGACGGTAGAATCGCCGAGCAGATAAACGGTCACGGCGTCCGGCGCGGGGGCAATGGTTAGGGCGTCCAGGCTGGGGTATGTGCCGTTGAATTCCAGCGTGAGTTTATTGTCCCAATCGGGGGTGCCGATTTCGCGCGGTTTCAGATGAACTACTCCGCCGCCCGCGATCTGCGGCGTGCGGACGTTGACGGTGAATGTGCGCGTGACGGTCTGGCCGGGGCTGGTTTTGATGTCTTGGAGCATCAAGCGCCGCGCTTCGGCTTTGACGGTGGTTTCCGACGCGGCTGTGGGGTTGCCGAGCGTTACCGTGACGGTGTAGTTGCCTTCCGGCAGCGCGACGGAGAACAAAAACGGCGTGTCGCTGACAATGCCCCGGTTGGTGCGCGTCACCGCTGCCCCCGGCTCGAAGCCGTAGCCGCGTTCGGACGTGTAGGTCGTCATCGGCAGTAGCTGAGTTGTTCCCGGCGCCGTCTTGCCCGGCCCGAACGTGAACTGATAACTGGTCTTGGTCATCTGTGCGTGCGCTGCTCCCGTTGTCAGAGCGAGTCCCGTCGTGAGCGCGAACAAAAGCGCTGTGTTTCGTTTGCCGAACATCTTTTGCCTCAAAAGGGCATGACACGTCATGCCCCTACGCCCAGACGATTTTGAGGACGGGGGCAAGGGCGTCCGTTGTTTTCGGCATCGTCACCGAGAGCGCGTCCGTCCCCTGCGTGAACGTCAGCGGTCCCGGACGGCCCAGCAACGTCACGCCCTGTATTTTTCGCGCCGTTCCTGAAGCCAGCGACGGAATGACCGCTGTTGCCGAGGCTCGCCCAATGCCGATGGCGTACAGTGACGCATTGTTGGTCGTGAACCGGAACGCGCCGTCGCCGAACTTGGTCCAGGGCCGGGAGCCGTAGACGGCCTCGCCGTTGACGCCGAGCCACCGGCCTACGTCCAACAGAATTTGCTGCTGGGCGTCGGGAATCGTGCCGTCGGCTTTAGGCGAGACGTTGAGCAGCAGGTTGCCGCCCTTGCTGACGGTGACCGCGAGTTCGCTGACGACGGACGCCGCGCTGTGGTAGCGCATATCCGTGGTGTATCCCCAGGAACTGCCGATCTGGTCATCTGTCTGCCAGGCCCCGAACAGAATGTCTTTTGGGCCGCGCCCGGCTTTCTCAAAGTCCAGAACGCTACCCGCGAGATAGGCCGAGCCTTTGGTGGCGATGGTGACGCCTTTGCCCCATTTGGCCGCGCGGTTGTAGTAATAGACCGCCATTTGTAATTTGACGTTGTCGTAGGCCCTGGGGTTCACCCCGTTGTCAAAATAGATCATCTGAGGCTGGTACTTGTCAATCAGTTCCTGGCAGCGCGCCAGCCAGCGTTCATGTCGCCCGGCACAGGCGGGCCGTAAAAGTCGGCATACGCGGGGTCAGAGAGATTGGTCTTGACTTTGGCCGTCGGGTACATGAACGTGTGGTGTTCCATGCGGTGGCTGGAAACGCCGAAAATCAAGTTCTGTTTGCGCACGGCTTTAGCGAGGTCGCCGATGAGGTCGCGCTTGGGTCCCATTCTGCCCGCGCACCGGCGGGTCAGGGCGCTGTCCCACATCGCGAAGCCGTCGTGGTGTTCGCCGACGGGGACGACGTACCGCGCCCCCGATCTTTTGAACAGCGATGCCCAGGCGTCCGGGTCGTACTACTCGGCCTTGAACAAGGAGATGAAATCTTTGTAACCGAACTTATCGGGCGGGCCGAAGTGATCCGTGTGCCACTGCACGAACGCGCCGTACATATGCCTTGCGTACCATTCGTTGTGATAGGCGGGAACGGCGTACAGGCCCCAGTGGATGAAGATGCCGAACTTGGCGTCGGCAAACCATCGGGGAACATTGTAGTTCTGCCGGAGCGAATCCCAGGTCGGCGCGAACGGCCCCGGCGGGACGGGGCCGGGAGTCGCGCCCCTGTGGATGTCTGGCCCGGTCGCGCCGTCGCCAATCAGTCGCTGCCCGCCTATGTTGTCCGCCTCGAAGGCGCGGATCGGCCAGCCGGGAGCAAGGAGGCCGGCGGCGACGGCGGCGCTCGTTTTGAGCCATTGGCGACGCGAAAGTGTCATTGTTCGTTAATCGTCCCCCACAGTCTACAGGTAGCAGATTTGGTGCCCGCTGATGGTATGGGGCGCCACCAGGGCATCTCCCGTCATCCATTTGGCATGGCCGCCGCCCACAGCACGTTTGTTCCGCCAGTATGGGCAAACGGCGCGACGCAGACGCCGCCGGCGACACAGGAACTTGCCAGGGTTCCCAGCTTCTGCAAAGACGGGGGTGTCGTGGTTTTGTTGACGACTTCCGTCAAAAACACCGTCGTCGCCGGCACAATAATTTGGCTGATGGTCTTTCCCATCGGGGGATTGGTGCTGACATAGGGCGAACTGTACGCTGTTGCCCGGTAGTCTGCGTCGTTGACGGCATAGGTGCCGAACCGGTAGCCGGTACGGTTGCTGCAGGAGCCGTCAGCGGCGAGCGTACACGGCACATAATCCAGAGAGGAAGCGATGTTGTCAGGTCGGTAAACACCTGGATGCTTTTGACGTGTGGATAAATGACATCCATCCATTTCTGCACATTCGCAATATCCGTGCTGTAGCCTAATAGCACGAAACTTGTATAGGGAAGCGTCTCGTCGTTGTTTTGCGTGTATTGAATCAAGGCCAAACCCATATCTTTTTCGGGCTAAGGAGTGGCGGCGGGGGCCGGCAGGAGGTCAGCGGCGAGCGGGCAGTTGGGGAGCGCTTTGATTCCTTCCACAACGGACGCCGCGTTGACCTGAGCGCCGGCGGGGTCGGTGTGCGTGTGGTCGCCGGGAAAGTAGGCGGTCTTGACTTTGTCAAAGCCCAGCGCGTCGTACTTGTCGGCGATGATGGCGTTCAGGTCTATGAACGGCACGTTTTCCGATTTTGCGACCTGCGCGGACCAGCCGCCGTAATCATGGCCCCCATTGCGGTTGACCTTGCTGCCCGTCCAGATGTCGCGCGGGACGGGGGATAGGACAATGGGGAACGCGCCTTTGGCTTTGGCGTCTTCCACGTACTTTTTCATGTACCAGCCGTAGGAATGCACGGTTTCGGTCTTGGCCGTCTTGGGGTCGGTGACGGTCTGAGTCTCGTCGCCGACGCCTTTGAGCGAGGCGCGATAACTGGTCGTCGGGGAGCCGCCGTCGTTGTGGCCGAACTGCATCAGCACGAAATCGCCTGGCTTGATCTGAGTCAGTACGGCGTTCCACAAACCTTCGGTCTGGAAGGTCCGGCTGCTGCGGCCCCCGCGCGCGCGGTTTTGGACGGTGATCTTTGCGGAGTCAAAAAAGGCAGCGACGGGGTCGCCCCAGCCTTGAAGTCCTTTGGTGCCGTTCTTGACGGTGGAGTCGCCGATGATCCACAATGTCGGCAGGGCGGCAGGGGCGGCCGGGGCCGCTGGAAGAACGCCCAAGCACAACAAGGCAAGGGAGAAAAGAAACGTCTTCATGGTCGTTCTCCTGAGAGGATTTGGCCTGTCATCTGGGCGCCTTCCAGGACAACGGGCGGTTCAGATTTGGCGCTGATGCGCGTGTTCACAAAGCGCACATCCTTCGCATGGGTGATCTGCAGGCCCTGGTGGGCGAAAATAGAAACGTCCGTCAAGGTCATGTCCGAAACGGGCATTTCGGGCAGGCCGATGATGCGTCCGGCGCTTTGCCCGCCCGTCGCGGTGACGTGGCGGATCGTGATATGCCGCCAGATCGGAGTCGTCTCTGTCACCGGCTGGGCCGTGTCCTGCGCGGGGTCAACCTTTCCGCCGCCGGGACTGCTCCCGTTGTAATAGCTGCTGATGTCAATCGCGTTTTTCACGCCGGTCATGGTCAGGTTCTCGTAGGTCAGGTTTTGGACCAGGCCACCCGCGCCGCGCGAGGCTTTCAAGCGGATGCCCGCCTCTGTCCCATCAAATGTGCAGTTGCGCACGGTCAGGCCGTCCAGTCCGCCCGGCGTTTGGCCGCCGACAGACAGGCCGTGGCCGTGATGAAAGACGCAATCCGTGATGGTGATGTTCCGGCAGGACGGCTGAGCTGGGTCAATACGCCCGCTCGGCTTGACGGCGATGCAGTCGTCACCGACATCAAATGTGCAGCGGGTGACAAGAAAATTCCACCCCGAAGGATCCAGCCCGTCCGTGTTGGGGGCGGTTTCGGGGGCGACGATATGAACGGTGCGGGCCGGATTTGCGGTCGTGCGCCCACCAATACGCGCCCTGGCCGTCAATGGTTCCATCGCCGGTGAGGGCGACGTCGTGAGCATCATGGGCTGTGAGGCAGTCCTGGTAACGGCCCGCCATGACGGGAAATTGAGCGGGGTCGTCGCTCATCAGCAGGGTCGCCCCCGACTGCAAGTGCAGGTTGAGAGCGCTGCCGAGCGTGAGCGGGCCGGTGAGAAAGCGTCCCGCCGGGATGTTCACCGTGCCGCCGCCCGCTTGGGCGCAGACGTCTAGGGCTTTTTGCAGCGCCGCCGTGTTGAGCGTTTTGCCGTCGCCGACCGCGCCGTAACTCGTGACAAGAAACGTCCGAGCGAGGATGCCCGGCGCGGGAATGGCGTTCTGGGCCGCCGCAGGCCGGGTGCTGAGGATTACGGCTGCCATCGCCGCTAAAATCGCACGTTTCAACACGTTCCTTTCCGCAAGATCACGACATGGACGGCGCGGCGACAGTTTGGCGCTCCACGAGTTCGCCTTTGATGACGACGGTCTGCGGCGGGGCCTGGCTGCCGGAAAGCCGCTCCAGCAGCAAGTCTACGACCGCCTGCGCGATCTTGTCCGTCGGCTGCGAAACCGAGGTCAGCGGGACCGGGCAGTAGTCCGCGATAGGCTGATTGTCGTGGCCGACGATGCTGACATCCTGCGGCACGCGGACGCCCGCCCGCATGATCTCCACCATGAAGGCCAGCACGACATAATCATTAACGATGCTCAGGGCCGTTGGGCGGTCCCGGAGCGCCAGAAAGCGGCGGGCCATCTCCGCCCCGCCTTTTTCATACGTGCCGTTGCGAAAGAACCAGTCTTCACACACGGGGACGCCGTACTCTTCCAAGGCGCGGCGAAATCCCTTCAACCGATACCACTGCGGCGAATCCGGCTCGCCGGTCATCCACTGCGAGGCGTTGGACATCCCGATTCCGATGCGTCGGTGTCCCTGCTTCAGCAGATACTGGGCGGCTTGATAGGCATTGTCTTCGCGGTCAAAAACAACCTGGTCGCAGGCGAGCGATACCGGGATGTCATAGGTGACGACGATGCCGCCGGTGTTTTGGTACTGCTCAATCTCGCGCAGCACCGCCGGTTCCACCATCTGCGTGGCGCAGATGATGGCGCGGGGCCGCTGGCGGCACAACTGCTTGACCTGCGCGGCCTGCGAACTGCCCGCGTCGCCGGTCGGCTCCGGGCAGGTGTAGATGGGGACCTCGTAGGAACGGGCGCTGAGTGTCTTCTGGATGATGAGAATTTTTTCCGTCGCCAGGCCCGTGTCCAGAACGCCGCTGAAGAGGCAGACGCTGGGATTTTGCAGGCCGGTGGCGAGACGCTGGGCGACGGGGTTCGGCTCATAACCGAGTTCGCGGGCGACGGACACGATCCGCTCCCGTGTCCGCGTGGAGACGTTGCCTTTGCCGGACAGCGCCAGGGACACGGTGGATTTGTGCATACCGAGCGCGCCGGCCACGTCTTGAATTGTGGGAAGCTTGTCCATGGAAATCCCTACGTCCCCTTGCACGAAAGTTGTATTCTCAGTATAGCATACTGAACCAATTTTGTAAACCGGTTTTGCGTGAGACAAAGACAGGCGGCGGGGAGTATTC
>CAZZVX010000007.1:0-16157 GCA_964657535.1 Armatimonadota bacterium
CGAGTGACTTCATGGTCGAGTGTGTCCTCCTGTGGCTGAAACGTATCTGCGGCTGTTTTCACCATCGCCCGCCGGGTTTCCTGCCTGCGTCGTCAAATGGAGCGGAGCATATCGGGCGCGTCGGTCAGGATGCCGTCCACTTTGCAGGCGTGGCGCAGGCGGCGCATCTCTTCCGGGAGGTTGGCGACGCCCGCATACACGACGACGCCCTGCATCCGCAGCACCTGCACGACGGCGGGGGTGATGAGTTTGTGGTGCCAGGTCACGGCGTCCGTGTCCACGGTGGACAGAATCTTGGACGTGATGACGGGAACGGCGTCAATGTCCAGTGACAGGCTGAGGGGGATGCGGGGGTCGAGGGTGCGCAGGATCTTGCGACTGGTGTCGCCCGCGCCGGCGACGAGGAGACTGCGCCAGGGCAGGCCGGACTGCCGGATGGCGCGGGCGAGCGGGGCTTCGGTCCCCGGCTCCTTGAAATCCATCATCAGGCCGACGTGCGCCTTTCGGACCAGGGCGAAGACCTCTTCCAGCGTGGTCAGCGGGGCCTGCGCGTCGGTCGCCAGGTCCTTCCATTCGTCGTAAGTGCGCTCCCGCAGCGGCGTCTCGAAGCCGTTGAAGTACCGGACGGCCTCGTGGTCAATGACCAGCACATCGTCCTGCGTGCTGCGGACGTCCACCTCCACCATCTGCGCGCCGACATCAATGGCCCGCTCCAGCGACGCAAGCGTGTTGCCCGGCGGCACAAGCATGGGTGCGCCCCGGTGGCCGATCACGGAAAATGCCTGGATACGCGAGACCATAGATATAAGCAAAGGGAGAGCAATGCTCTCCCTTTTCGGGGTTCATCAAACAGATGCCGCCAATCGGATTTGAACCAATGACACCTCAATTTTCAGTCGAGTGCTCTACCAACTGAGCTATGGCGGCTTAATCCACGGACACAGAAAACGAGATGGGCGAGGCAGGATTTGAACCCGCGACCTTGACTGTGTAAAAGTCCTGCGCTACCCCTGCGCCACTCGCCCAGGTTCAGCCTGGCCCCGGCTTGTCGTCCCCTGCGCTCTATTATACCAACGGTTCCGGGGAAAATCAAGACCGGCGGCGGGAGAATTGTGAGAAAGTGCGCGGGCGCTATTCGTAGCGGAAGTCAATCGGGGCGTCCACGTCCGTGTGCAGGCTGGCGTGGACGGGGCATTGATGGGCGACCCGTTCCAGCGCCGGGCGGATGTTGGCGGGAATGGAGGCGGGCAGAGTCACGACGACGGGAAGCCGCCCGATGCGCCGAGGGTCGGACTGCATCTCCTTGCCGACGTGCGCCGTCACCCCGGTCAGATCCAGTTCGTGCCGTTCGGCCCACATCGCCATCGTCGTCAGGATGCAGGACGCCAGGCCGGCGGCGACCAGGTCCGTCGGGCTGAACGCGGACGCATCGCCGCCGATGTCCTTGGGCGCGTCGGTGCGCAGCGTGATGCCTTCCTGGTGGTGCAGCGTGCATTTTTTTTGCCCGTCGTAGCGGACGTCTATCTCGACCATGATTTCTTTCTCCTGTTTTGTTTGGACGTTTTCAGTTCGGCACATCGAGCGTAAACGTGAAGGCGACAGGGGGATGGCCGATTCGTTCCACCTGCACGTTGATGTGGTACGACGTTGCAATCGCCAGCACGACCGGCGCGTTGTAGACACCGTTGCCCTGCGCGCGCCCGCTGACATTCGCCCCCGGCAGGCGCGGCGAGACGGCTTCCGCCGAGGCCGTCACGTTGGCGTCGCCGATGGGCTGATGGGTCTGCGCGTCCGCCAGCGTGATGACCAGCGTGTCGTCGCCGGTGTGCGCCGGGGCCGCCGTCGTCAGCGTGGCCGCGACGCCCTGGGAGACCTGCGTGACGGGCGCGGCGGGCGTCGCCGGGTGCGAGCAGCCCGCCAGCAGTGAAAGGGCCGAAGCGGCAAAGACGCAGGACCATTCCGTTCTCAAGTTCGGCATGGTGTGATTGTAGCCCAAGGGAGAGGGATTGTCAACCGAAGGGGAACCCACCCGCGCCCGCCCGTGTTCCCCAATCATCCCGACAGGCCGGAGAGTATGACCGTGATGCACCTTTTTTCTCCCTTAACGATCCGCGACGTGACGCTGCGCAACCGCATCGCCGTTTCCCCGATGTGCCAGTATTCCTGCGAAGACGGCTTCGCCAATGATTGGCATCTGGTCCATTTAGGCAGCCGGGCGGTCGGCGGCGCGGGTTTGGTGATGACCGAGGCCGCCGCCGTGGAAGCCGCCGGGCGCATCAGCCCGCAGGACCTGGGGCTTTATCAGGACGGACACACGGAAGCGTTTACGCGCATCACAAGGTTTATTCGGCAGCAGGGGGCCGTCGCGGGCATCCAGCTGGCTCACGCGGGGCGCAAGGCCAGCACGTTCCGGCCCTGGGACGGGCAGGGCGGGATGACGCCCGAACAGGGCGGTTGGCGGCCCGTATACGCCCCCGACATTCAGCCCTTCGACGCTGACTACCCCACCCCGGAGGCGCTCGATGAGGCGGGCATCGCCCGCCTCGTCCAGGCGTTCGGGGACGCAGCGCGGCGCGCGCTCCATGCCGGGTTCGAGGTGATCGAGCTGCACGCGGCGCACGGCTACCTGCTGCACGAGTTCTTGTCGCCCCTGAGCAACACCCGTGCTGACCAGTACGGCGGCTCTCTGGAGAACCGGACTCGGTTTGTGCGCGAGGTCGCGTCCGCCGTACGTCAATCCTGGCCGGAGCGGCTGCCGCTGTTCGTCCGCATCTCCGCGACGGACTGGACGGACGGCGGCTGGGACTTGGAGCAGTCGGTGGAACTGGCGCGAGCGCTCGGCCCGCTGGGCGTGGATTTGATGGACTGCTCTTCGGGCGGCAACGTCCCGCACGCCTCGATCCCCGTCGGCGCGGGCTACCAGACGCCGTTCGCCGCCCGCGTCAAACGCGAAACCGGCCTGCTGACCGGCGCCGTCGGTCTCATCACTTCCCCCGCGCAGGCCGACCAGATCATTCGCAATGGCGACGCCGACATCGTGCTGTTGGCCCGCGCCGAACTGCGCGACCCGTACTGGCCCGCCCATGCCGCACGGGAACTGCGTCAAGAGCCGCCGACGCCTCCGCAGTATACCCGCGCCTGGTAGCGTCAGCCCGCCCCGCCGCGATTTTTCGCTAGCCCCTTGATTTTCACGGCGGGGCATGGTATACTGGGTTTCGTTCTGGGGGTGTAGCTCAGCTGGTTAGAGCGCTGCCCTGTCAAGGCAGAGGCCGCGAGTTCAAGTCTCGTCATCCCCGCTTCCTCCGTCAATGCCACTGCTCTCCTTCGCCTTGCGGCGAAGGAGAGCAGTTTGTGTTTTCAGCCCTTGTGTCTGGGAGGAAAAGGGCGGGACGGCGTGGTATGACAGGGCAGATACAGGGAATTGCTCCCAAAGAGGACCCCTCCTCACCTCCCCTTCAGAAAGGGAAGGGACCGGAAAGAGCGGAACAGGAGCGGGGCGGGAACGGCGGTTGAGGAAAGCGAGACGGCAAGGATAGTGGCGACGCTCCTGCACGACCTGGGCCGCAGTCTGCTCCTGGCGGCGGCCATGTTCTGGACCGTCCTTTGGGCGCTTGTCCTCGGCTTCACCCGCTCGGCCATTGTCCGCGTCCTCCTGGAACGGCAGCAGGCCGAGCGCAGTTTCGGCGGTCAGGGTCTGCGCGAGGTGGCGCTGGCCGCCGTCTGGGGCGCGAGCAGTTTTGCCCCGTCCTACGCCGCCGTCGCCCTGGCGCGCACGCTCTTCAAGAAGGGCGGCTCGCTGCTCTGCGCCCTCGTCTTCCTGTTCGCATCCACCAACCTTTCCGCTGAGTTCCTTCTGGTGTTGTGGCTGCTGATGGGCTGGCGCGTGGCGCTGCTGGAACTGGTCGGCGGCCTGGCTTTTATCGCCGCCCTTGCGCTCCTTGTCCGCGTGTGCCGGCCGCGCGGCCGGTCCGACGAAGCCCGCGACCATCACGAGCCGGGGTACGGGCGGCGCGGCGACCATCCGATTGCGGTGGAGGGCGAAACCCTGCGCGAGAAGGCCGCCAGCCTGCGCAATTGGGCCGCCGTGGCGGATGTCTTTGTGGACAACTGGCGGCGGGTGTGGAAAGAACTGCTGCTGGGCTTCGGGCTGGCGGGCGCGCTGGCCGTGTTCGTGCCGCACCGGTGGTGGCAGGCCCTGACGGTGGTCCACGCGCCGGGGGGGGAGTGGACGGCGGAACACGCGCTCGTGGGGCCGCTGGTGGCGGCGGTGTCGTGCATCCCGTCGCCGGGCAACCTGCCGCTGGCGCGCGTGCTGCTCTCGGAGGGCCTGGGGCTGGGCGGGGTGCTGGCGTTCCTGTATGCGGACCTGCTCGCCCTGCCGCTGGTGCTGATGTACCGGAGGCACTTCGGCGCGAAAACGGCGGCCTTCCTCGTGGCAGCCTTCTGGGCGTCCGCCGCCGTGGCGGGGGTGGCGGCCAAAGCGTTCTCGGCGGCGGTGCATCTGGCGCCGCGCGTGACGCCGCCGCCGGGCGTGGTCTCGTCTGTTTCCGGGGACTGGCGGCTGCCGACGCTGCCGAATGTGGCGGCGGTGCTGGTGGCGGGGGCGCTGGTCGTCGTGCGTCGGCGCAGGCCGTCGAAATAATTCCTGGATTTGAACGACTTTTTGCGTGATTTCTCACGGTGATTGACATGGACGGAAAAGCGCGTCACAATAACAAAAATCGCTTCTGGGAGCGCCGCGACAATGCGCGGCAGAAACGGAGACTGCCGTGGCACGACTGACCGACAGCACAGGCCACCTGTTAGGCGGCCTGGACACCCCCCGGCCTGGACGCTTGGTTCCGCCGTCCGAAACCAAGACGGCGGCGATTCTCGCCCCGCCGTCCGTCCCCCTGTCGCCGGACTATGCGCCCCGCGAGATCGTCTTCGCGCTGCGGTGCAGTTACGGCTCCCTCGCGTACCTCACTTTTTCCAATGCGGGCGAGAAGCAAGTCCACGAGCGGCAGACGCGGCGCTGTCCGGAGTTGGTCGAGGAGCCAGACGAGCGACACTACTGCCCGGCCTGCGGCGGCTCCTACTGCGCCGCGCACGCGGAACCTGCGATGCACGATTGCCGGTCGGTCCTGCAACTGACGTGAAGGCTTTGCCGTGGAACGTTTCGCGCGTAGTTCGGGTATCATGTCTTTGATGAACACGCGGCGACTCGTTAAGGTATACTTTGCGTTCCTGCTCGCGGCCCTGCTGTTGGGCAGTGTGGGCCTGCCGTCGCTCGGCTTGTGGACGTGCCGCCATGCCGCGCGTTCTGTCTCCGCGCTCGTCGCCGCCGTGCCATCGGCCATGCCCTGCGGCGGCAAAGTGCAAGGCGGCATGGCGCCGATGTCCTGTTGCGCCGCGCCCCAACGTACCAATTCTCGCGCGTCCGTCCGCCCTTCGTGCAGCCCAACTTTTGTTTCCTATGCGGCACTTGCCCCGGCCCGGCCCGGCTCCGGCTTTGAGTGGGCCAAGACGCTTCTGATCGCCGCGTCTTGGGGGCCGGTTCCGGCCACTCAGACGGCGTACACCGCTCCACTTTCCACACCGTCCCGGCAGCGTCCGCCCCCACACTCGGACTTCTCGCCGTTTGACGCCTGTTCTTCTCCTTCCCTGCGCGCGCCCCCGTCCGCCTAGCCCTCGGCTTGGCCGTTTCTTTTCTCGTTTTTCACCAACTTCTTTAACCAACTTCATCGGGAGAATTCCCATGTCCTGGCTCTGGCATAGCCTTTTTGAGTCGGCGGCGATGTTCTGGGAGACGCTTTGGGCGCTCGTCCTGGGATTCAGCCTGTCGGCGCTGGCGCAAGTGTTCGTCAGCAAACAGCAGATGCAGCGGCTGCTCGGCAAGGCCGGGCTACGCGAGATGGCGCTCGCCACCGGCTTCGGGGCGGCGTCCTCGTCCTGCTCGTATGCCGCCGTGGCGACGGCCCGGACGGTCTTCAAGAAGGGCGGCGCGCTTGTCCCCGTGCTGGCGTTTATGTTCGCGTCCACCAACCTGGTCTTTGAACTCGGCGCGGTGCTGTGGCTGCTGATGGGGTGGCGGTTCGTGCTGGCGGAGTTTGTCGGGGCGTTCGTGCTGATCGGCGTGATGTGGGCGCTGACGGCCCTGATCATGCCTAGAGGGTTGGAAGACGAGGCCCGCAGGCATCAAGAGTCGGAAGACGGCGGGCATGACCACGATCACGGCGGCATGACGGGAAGCAAGGCGGCCCAGGTCGCGGATGCGTTCGTCATGGACTGGTCCATGCTCTGGAAGGAAATGCTGATCGGGTTCTTGATCGCCGGGTTTTTGTCCGTGCTTGTCCCGAACGCCTGGTGGCAGGCGCTGTTCCTGGCGCACGGACACGGCTTCGGGAGACTGCTGGAGAACGCCGTCGTCGGGCCGATTATCGCGGTCTTGTCGTTTGTTTGCTCCATCGGCAACATCCCATTGGCGAGCATTCTGTGGTCCGGCGGCATCTCGTTCGGCGGCGTGATCTCGTTCATTTACGCCGACTTGATCATCGTCCCGCTTGTCGTCATCTACAGCAAGTATTACGGCGGGCGGGCCGCCGTTTATATCACAGGCGTGCTGTTCGTCTCCATAGTTGCGGCGGGCATCGTCGTAGACCTGCTGTTCTCGGCCCTGCACCTGATCCCGACCGGGCAGCGCCCGGCGAGCGCGATTACGATGGCACTATTTTCATGGAATTACACGACCTGGCTGGACATCGCCGCACTCATCGCGGCGGCTTATCTGGCGGGAATCTGCCTGGGTAGCCGCAAGGCAATGGCGGGTACGCACCACGATAATCATGCCATGCACGAAGAAGACACACATAAGGAACACCATACATGAAACATACTCAGACACTCGCCGCCTTGACGCTGGGCGCATTGGCGGCAGCAACAGCGGCGCAGGCCGCGCCCTTGCACGGCTTCACGCTGATCCGGGCAACGCCGAAGACGCTTTCACAGGCTCAGGTGACGGCAGGCATGAAAACCGTCACGGGAACTGTCTCGCCGGACCGCAAGATGATCGCCTTTACAGACAAAACGGCGCGGCTCCTCGCCGTGACCGGCCCGGACAACGATATGCTGTCCTACCGCATGGACGGTCTGCGCAACCCGACAATAGTCGTCCCCAAAGGGGCGACGCTGGACGTGCTGTTCATCAACACCGACGACGATATGTTCCACAACATCCGCTTCGGCGCGGGGCGCGCGTCTTGGCCCGCCGACGCTTCTCCGCTACTGAAAACCTCGGTGGGAACGCCGCCGCTGCCGCACGGCACGGACGCGGCGCGTCACGCGGAGGAGACCGTCCTGCGCGTCCCCCTCGCGCCGGGCAAATACGCCTATTTCTGCACCGTTCGCGGCCACGCGCAAGGGGGAATGGTCGGCCAGATCATTGTCCGCTAGGAAAATCATGAAAACAACAATCACGCACTTCGTTTTGATGTTGACGGCACTGCTCGTTTCGCCGACTTTCGCTCAGGAGATGCCGGGCATGACGATGAAGTCGACAACGCCCGCCAAAGCGGACAATAGCATGGATAGGAGCGGGACGGGCATGACCTCGTCCATTGACCTGAACGATTCGATGTCGCAGGAAGCGTCGGGGACGGCTTGGCTCCCGGCGTCGTCGCCGATGTACGGCAAGATGTTCATGCAGCCGAACGGCAATATGCTGATGATCCACGGGGCCGCCATGCCGCGCTACACCGATGTCGGTTCCAGGCGCGGCGACCGACGGTTCGATGCGCCCAACTGGGCGATGGCGATGTTCAGTCATCCCCTCAACCCTGTTTCTCAGATCGGCCTGCGCGGAATGTTCAGCCTGGACCCGCTCACGGAAGGCGGATTCGGCTATCCACTACTTTTCCAGAGCGGGGAGACGTGGCACCATCAGCCGCTGCATGACCGGCAGCACCCGCACGACCTGGTGGACGAACTGGCCGTCTCGTACTCGCATCTGCTCGGCGGCGGCAACTCGACCTACCTGTATCTTGGCTATCCGGGCGAACCGGCGCTGGGGCCGCCGACCTATATGCACCGCCTGCTCGCCTATGACTATCCCGACGCGCCCATCGGCCACCACTGGCAGGACGCGACCCACATCACGTTCGGCGTGGCGACGGCGGGCGTCAACCTGGGCAGCAAATGGAAACTGGAAGCGAGCAGTTTCACGGGGCGCGAGCCGGACGAGAACCGCTATTCTTTCGACAAGCCGCGTTTTGACAGCCAGAGCGGGCGCTTGTCGTACAACCCGGACGCCGACAACGCGCTGCAAATCTCCTACGGCTTCGTCAAGAACGCCGAGGGCGACGGCATCAACCAGCACCGGATGACGGCCTCGTGGCTGTACAACAAGCCGCTCGGCCCGGACTCAAACGTCACGACGGCGCTGGTCTGGGGCCAGAACAACCTGACCGATGAAGGCCGGTCGAATTCCTATCTCGCGGAAGCCGACTACCAGCGCGGGCGCGACACGGTGTTCACGCGCATCGAGAACATCCAGAAGTCCAACCACGAGTTGTCCCTGCCGGACGTGTTTGTTGGTCGGAAGTTCACACTGAACGCCTACACGGCGGGCTATGTCCGCGACCTGACGCACGGCAAAGGGGTTGACACGGGCCTGGGCTTCGCCCTCACCGCCGACACGCACCCGGCGTCGCTCGACCCCGTCTATGGGTCGGGAACTTCGCTGTCCTACGAGGTCTACCTGCGCTTCCGCCCGTCGCGGATGCAGATGGGTGTGGGTCATGGCGGCGACATGGGGGGAATGGACATGGGAACGCCGGCGGCTCCGACGCCTGCCGCGCCTACCCCGCCGATGCCCAGCATGGAAGCGCCTTCAGCCCCCGCGACAGTTCCTGCCACCGTCCCTGTTGACCCCAACACACCGGCAATGACTGCGACAGCGCCGCCCGTCACCATCGCCGATGTCACGACGGCCCTCGCGCCGAGTCCGCCGAAGGCGCGGACGGGAAACGTCCTGACGCTCACCATCACAGGGTCAGACGGAAAGCCGCTGGCGGGGGCGAAAATTACGGCGAGCGTCGCGATGACGACGATGGACATGGGGACGACTCACCCGGCCTTTGAAGACTTGGGCGACGGACGCTATCAAGGCAACGTCTCGTTCGCCATGGCCGGCCCCTGGCAGGTGACAGTCACGGTGACGCCGCCGGACGGCGGAAAGCCGGTGACGAAGAAAGTGGGATACAAAGTGGGACGCTAAGGACAAGTGAATGGCCCGGCGACTGAAGTCGCGGCAACAAAAGCACAAAGTCCGCCTGCGCGGACTGAGACTCGAGTGTCCGCAGGGACACTTTATGTTCTTTTAGCCGCGACTTCAGTCGCCGGGCTATTTTCGGTGGATGCCGGGGAGGCCGCGACGTAGGGTGAGGATAGTCAGTTCGGGGCGGGTCAGGAAGCGCAAGGCCAGGCCGCTGTTGCCCAGGCCGCGCGTGACGTAGAGTTGTGTCCGGCCCGGACGGATGCCGATGACGCGCCGCAGTTTTTTCCCGGCGTAGTAGCCGTGGCTCATGCGGCGTCCGAGCAGGGAATGGGTGTAGGCCGGGCCGTAGAACGGGAGCGTTACCTGGCCGCCGTGCGTGTGGCCGGACAGGACGAGGTCCACGCCGCGCACGGCGGCCTCGGCGATGCCGTCGGGCGAGTGCATCAGCAGCAGCGTGCAGGCGTCGGCGGGGACGCCGGCAAGCGCGTCGGCCATGCGGTCTTTATCGCTCACCGGGTCGTCCACGCCGGCGATTGCCAGGGCCGCCGCGCCGCGCGACAGCAGGACGTGACGGTTCATCAGCGGGCTGATGGCGTGGTCGGCCAGCGTTTTGGCGAAGGCGTGGGGCCGGACGCCGTTTTTATGCTCCGAGTTGCCGAACACGGCGTACACGCCGTCGCGGGCGTCGAAGGACCGGGCGAGTTCCAGGAACGGCTGGATGCCGGCCGGCGTGTGGACGAGATCCCCGGTGACGGCGACGAGGTCGGCGGGCGGCAGGCTGTCGAGCAGGGCGCGCAGAAGGCGCTCTCGGCGGCCCATCTGGCGCATATGCAGGTCGGAGATTTGATGGATCGTGTAGCCGTCGAAGGGTATGGGCAGGCGCGGCAGGCGCAGCTCGATGTGGACGGTCTCAATCGCGTACGGCTCAATGCCGACGGCGTAGCCCAGGACGCCGAGCGCCCCCGCCCCGGCGACCAGGCCCGCCTGTCCCCAGCGGTTCATGCAGGAGCGTCTTTCTTCTGCGCCACGCACATGACGGTGACGCCGAACGGCAGATTCAGGCGGCGCACCAGGCCGCTTTCCCATTCGGAAAGCGCGAGAAGCGCCCTGTTGATGGGCCGGGAGAAGTTGACCAGGTTGGCCTTCTTCTCACCGCCCGCGCGGCGCTTGGGCAATTTGTTGGACAACTGACGATACAGCCAGATGCCGGGGAACAGCGACGTGACGGTGTACGAGAGTTTCGGCACGGTCAGACCGACGCGCTGGAACAGGTCTTTGAGGTGCGGGGCCGTGTAGCGGCGGTAGTGGTGCAGGGCCTCGTCGTGTTCGCTCCACAGGGACGGGAAGGCGGGGACCGTCACGAACAGCCGCCCGCCGGGCTTCAGCACGCGCCGAATCTCGGATGCGGCGGCCTTGTCGTCGTCAATGTGTTCGATGATGTCCATCGCCGTCACCACGTCGAACGAGCCATCGGCGAACGGCAGGCGGCGCACGTCGGCGCGCGTCAGCGGGTAGTGGTCGCCGCGCTCCCGGCAGAAGCCGAGCGCCTCGGTCGCGAAGTCCGCGCCGACGACGGCCCCGAACGGCGACAGTTCATCCAGCATCGCGCCCGTGCCGCAGCCGATGTCCAGGATGTTCAACTGGCCGTCACGCGCGTAAAAGTCATCCAGCAGCGAGGCGATCAGGTGGCGGCGCGCGACGAACCACCAGTAGCTGTCCTCGAAGCGGTACATCCGCTCGTATTCTTCGTGATTCATATCTTAGGAACAGTCACCGAGGGGACGGATTGGGCCGCGCGCAGGCGCCGGTGCAGCCAGCGCACCGTCGTCAAATCGCAGAGCATTCGTGTCCCGTCGCGCAGCATATTGACTTTCGACCCGGCCTTGTGCGACCAGCGAATCGGCACCTCGGCGATAGTATAACCCAGCCGCATGGCAACGTACAATGCCTCGCTGTCGAACGCGAACCCGTCCAAACGGCACCGCGAAAACACGTCCTGCGCCGCCTGCGCCGTGAAGATCTTGAAGCCGCACTGCGTGTCGGCGATGCCCGGCACGGCCAGCAGACGCACGGCCTTGTTGAAGCCCCGCCCCAACAGTTCCCGATACCAGGGCTGATGCACCATCAGGTGTGACGCCCGCAGCGGACGCGACCCGATTCCTATCTGCGCGTTCTGCGCCCGCATCGCGTTCAGCACCACGGCATACTCTTCGACGGGCGTCGCCAAATCCGCGTCGCAGAACAGCCGCAGATCGCCCTGCGCGCGCAGCATCCCATAGCGCACGGCGTAGCCCTTGCCCCGGTTGCCGCCGTAGCCAAGGCACTTGACCCCCAAACAATTGTCCTGCTCACCGCGAGACGACGCGAACTCTTCCACAATACGAGGGGTGGAATCGCGGCTGCCGTCGTCTATCACCAGTATCTCGAACGGCTCGCCAAGCCCCGCGAAGTGATCAAACGTCTCGCCGAGCGTGATCGGCAGGCGCTGCTCCTCGTTGTAGGCGGGTATAATGATGGAGACGGACATTGGCTCTATTATGGCGACAATCCCCGGAGATTGTCAAGCGAGAGGGTGAGGCGAAGGGTTCCCATGCCGCAGGCGGTACAGATCGGGGCGGGCAAAATCGGGCGCGGCTTCCTGGCCCAGTTGTTCCAGCAGGGCGGCTACGACACCACGTTCGTAGACATTGACACGGCTTTAGTCGAACGCCTCAACGCCCGCCGCTCCTACCCCCTGCGCCTTTTGACTGGGGACGCAACAGAAGCCTTCACCGTGCAGAACTTCCGCGCCCTCCCCGCCCACGACACCGCCGCCGTCACCGACGCCCTGCGCCACGCCGACCTCATCTCCGTCTCCGTCGGCGTCGCCAACCTCCCCGACGCCGCCCGCACCCTCACCGACGGCATCAACGCCCGCGCCACGTCGCATCGCGCCCCCGTGGACATATTCATTTGTGAAAACCAGTGGCACGCCGCCCCCATCTTACGCACTTACATCGCCCCGCACATCGCGCCCCACGCCCAGGCCTACTTCGACACCCACACCGGCCTCGTCGAAGCCGTCATCGGGCGCACCGTCCCCGCCCCCTCCGCCGCCCTCCTCGCCGAAGACCCGCTTTTACTTGTTGCTGAGGCCGTGGTCGAAATCCCCGTCGCCCGCGACATGATGCGCGGCCCCGTCCCCAACCTTCCGGGCCTGCTCCTCGCCCCCGACATCGAAGCCTACGAAGCCCGCAAGTTATACTTACACAACATGGCCCACGCCGCCCTCGCCTACCTCGGCCAGTCCCGGCGCATCGAATATATCTGGCAGTGTACCGAACGTGCCGACGTGGCGCAGGTCTGTCGCGGCGCCATGTACGAGTCCTCGGCGTCCCTCGCCGCCGAATACGGCTTCACCTTAGACGAACTGCACCGTTACTGCGACAACTTGATGGCCCGCTTCGCCAACCCCGCTCTCGGCGACACGACGGCGCGGGTCGCCGCCGACCCCATCAGAAAACTCAGGCCGACAGACCGGCTCATCGGTGCCGCCAACCTCTGCCTCAAACATGACATCAGCCCGGTTTATATTTCCCACGCGATTGCCTCCGCCGTTACCTCTGCCACAGCCTCAATTTTACGAGAAAATGATCCACGCTACATTGAATTGAGAAGCCAAATCGCGGTCAAGTATAGACGCGACCAGCCCTCTCAAATGTGGGCTAGAACCCTGCAGACACTTAGCAATGTACCAGAAGGATCACCCCTGTCAACACAGATTCTCAGCAACTATCGCGTCATCGAGTTTCCCAACACTTCTGAATGGAAAGAGGAATCTCTTGGCAAGTCTTAACAGCCGAACCGCCCTGCTCGCGCTCGCCGAGAACCAAACCGTCAAGCGCCTGCTGGTGCAGAACGGAATGTCCAAAGGCTTCGTCAAACGCTTCATCGCGGGCGAAACACTCGCCGACGCCATGCAGACCGCCCAGGCCCTGCAAGCCAAACACATCCACGCCGCCCTGGACTATCTTGGCGAGAATGTCCACACCGAGGCGGAAGCCGCCGCCGCCACCGACGCCTACATCGCCACGCTCGGCGCCATCACGGACGCCCGGCTTGCCGACGGCTACCTCAGCGTCAAACTCACCGCGCTCGGCCTCGACCTGAGCGACGCCCTCGCCGCCGCCAACCTCCGCCGCCTCCTGCAAGCCGCCCAGCAGCACACAAATGCCTTCGTCCGCGTGGACATGGAAGGCTCCGCCTACACCCAGCGCACACTCGAAATCGTCCGCGCCGCCCACCGCGACTTCCCCCACGTCGGCACCGTCCTCCAGTCCTACCTGCGCCGCACCGACGACGACGTGCAGATGCTCATCGCCGACGGCATCCGCGTCCGCCTGGTCAAAGGCGCGTATGCCGAGCCACCCATCGTCGCCTACCCGGACAAAGCCGACGTGGACGCCGCCTACCTCCGGCAGATGCGCGCCCTGCTGCGGCACGGCCACCACCCCGCCATCGCCTCCCACGACGAGGCCATTCTCCATGCCGCCAAACGCTTCGTCCGCGAACAGCACATCGCCAACGACGGCTTCGAGTTCCAGATGCTTCTGGGCATCCGGCGCGACCTGCAGGAAAGCCTCGCCGCCGAAGGCTACCGCGTCCGCGCCTACATCCCGTTCGGCAAGACGTGGTACCCTTATTTCATGCGCCGCCTGGCCGAGCGCCCCGCCAACATCGGCTTCATCCTCCGAAACCTGGTGCGCCCATGACCGCCGACTATGTGGACAACTGGGATTCCCTGCCGCCGCCGCTCCAGGACGCGCTCGCCCCCCTCCTCGCCCAGTTCGACGCCGCCGCCGACCTGCTCTTCGACTGCCGCTTGAACCTGTCCTTCGAGGCCGCCGTCAAAGACCTGTCTATCCCCGGCATCGTCGCCCTCACCGACGCCCTGCGCTCTCTCGGCCAACTGCTCGGAACGCGCGTCACCGTCACCGACCCCGCCCAGGGCCTGCTGCTGTTCGACGGCCATTCCTCCCTGACCGCCTACGACCTGCCCCTGTACACCCCCTGCTTGTACCTCTCCCAACTCGCCCAGGCAATGGACGCCGAAAACGTCCGCGTCTGGAAAGACGCCACCGCCCACGAGATCGTCGCGGTCCTCCTCGTCATGGCCCGCTGCCTGCGCCCCGACATCGAGACCGCCCGCGTCTGCACCGCCGCCGTCCACGACATGGCCTATCTGTACCCCTCCGCGCGCCCCCTGTTAGCCGCCGACATCCCCTTCCCCAACGCCCGCGCCGTCGCCGCCACGGCCCTGCGCCTGCTGTCGCGGCGCTAACTCTTGCTCACCGCCGCCAGCGGCGACTCCGCGAGATGGGCCAGCAGATCCGCTGGGCCGTCATAAATGGCAATCGCTCCGGCCAGATCTTTGTCCGACCAGCCCCCGCACCGGAAGGCTATCGTCGGCACGCCCGCCTTTTGTGCCGCCTCAATGTCATACGGCGTGTCGCCGATCATCACGGATTGTTCTGCCGACAACTTCCCCTTGTCCAGCGCGATCTGAATCAAATCGGGGTCGGGCTTGGAGTTCTTGGCGTCCGAAGAACTCGTCTTGTAATCAAACAGTTCCGACGCCCCCACAAGTTGGAGCAGCGCCTCCACCTCATCCTCTTTGGCCGAACTGGAAACGACCAGCGTAAAGCCCACGTCGTGCAAGCGCTGAAGCAATTCCCGCGCCTGCGGGAACGGCTGGATAGTCGGCAGACCCTTCTGCTTGAAAACCTCGCCGCGCCGCTCGCTGACGGCCTTGCCTTCGGGACTGTCCTTGTCCTTGCCGATAGCCTGGGGCAGCAGATTGTCGCCGCCCATACCGATCATGCGGCGTATCTTATCGAACGGCACCTCGTAGCCGTGTTCCCGGAGGGCTTCTACCCAGGCACGAGCATTGGCGTCGTTGCTGTCTGTCAGTGTCCCGTCCACGTCAAACAGGGCGCCGCGAAAGCGGTTATCATTTTGTTCAGGCATTGTCTCTCCGATCTTGCTGTCCTGACGATGTTACCTCGCCTGCTCCTCAACAAAACACGGGACGCCAAATGTTAAGAGAATGTTAAGAAATGGGAAATATCCCCAGAGGTATTCCCCGATGGGAGACATTCTGCTGAGGTTCGTGATCGGCGGCACTGTCGTTTCGCTGTTCCCGGTACTGGGCGATCTGTTCAAGCCCAAGAGTTTCGCCGGGCTGTTCGGGGCCGCGCCGTCCGTCGCCGCCCTGGGATTGACAATCGCCAAGCACGGCGGGGCGTATGCCGGTGTGAAGGCCGCTCCATGCTGGTCGGGGCCGCCGCACTGCTCGCCTACAGCCAACTCACGAGATGGCTGCTGATGCGCCCCAAGTGGCACGCCCTGCCTGCGGCTCTGTGCGCGCTCCTGCTGTGGTTCGGCGTCGCGTTCGGGCTTTGGGCGGCGTTGTGGAGTTAGAAGGGCTATGAAGATCGGCATCAAGCCTTCGGCGCTGAAGCAGACGAGGCCAAAAGACTATGTGATGCGCTTTGTGTTCGGCGGCCTGATCACCGCCGTCGCGGGACTGATCGCCAAAGAGTACGGCCCCGTCGTGGGCGGCCTATTCCTCGCGTTCCCGGCCATTCTTCCGGCCATCCTGACACTGGTAGAGAAGCACGAGGATCAGAAGAAACCGGGCAACCCAAAATCAGGAACGATGGACTGCGGGGTGGACGCGGCGGGCGCGGCCATCGGCAGCCTGGGATTGCTCGCGTTCGGGGGCACCGTGTGGAAACTGGGGCCGCGTCTGCCCGCGTGGGAGATGCTGCCGCTGGCGCTGCTCACCTGGCTGGCGGTTTCCGGTGTGTGCTGGGCGCTTCGGGAACGGATTTGAGGGTGCCGAAAAAGAACGGGCAGGACGCAC
>CAZZVX010000007.1:16167-27761 GCA_964657535.1 Armatimonadota bacterium
GTCCTGCCCGTTCTTGGTGTCAACTAGCGACCGCGCCGGGCGCCGGCGAAGCGCTTGCCGTTTGCCTGCGCGCCGCCGTCCCAGCCGCCGCCATACGTGCGGCCTGAGCCGTTGGCGCGACGCGCCTGCTGGCGGGAGGGCGGGTTGCGCTCCTCGCGGGTCGGCGGGTTGGGGTCGAGCCGCAGCCCGACCAGTTTTTCAATCGCCCGCAGTTGGGGCGTGTCGCCGTGCGTCACGAACGAGAGCGCCTTGCCGGAGCGACCGGCGCGGCCCGTCCGCCCGATGCGGTGGATGTAGTCCTCCGCGCAGACCGGCATATCGTAGTTGATGACGTGCGTGATGGACGGCACGTCAATGCCGCGCGCCGCGACGTCGGTCGCGACCAAGACATCAATGCGTCCGTTGCGGAACTGGGACAGGACGCGCTCGCGCTCGCGCTGCGAGACGTCACCGTGGATGCATCCGCTGCGGATGCCGGAGCCGGCCAGTGTCTGCTCCAACCGGTCCGCGCCGTGGCGCGTCCGGGTGAAGACCAGGGCGGAGCCGTTGGCGTCCTTAGCCTCGGTCAAGATGGTGAACAGAAGCTCTCCCTTCTCGCCGGGGGTGATCCGATGCACGATCTGCTCGATCTGCGGAACGGCGGTCGAGCGCGGCCCGGCGTTGACGATCTCCGGGTCAGTCAGGTAGGCGCGCGCCAACTTCTCGACGGCGTCGTCCATGGTGGCGGAGAAGAGCATGGTCTGGCGCTGGGCCGAGACGTGCTTGACGATCCGCTGCACCTGGGGCAGAAAGCCCATGTCGAGCAGCCGGTCGGCCTCGTCGAGCACCAGGACTTCGATGTGAGACAGGTCCACCGTCCCCTGCTCCAAATGATCGAACAGGCGTCCGGGCGTAGCGACGATGATATCCACGCCGCGCCGCAGGCGCATGACCTGGGCGGACATCCCCGCGCCGCCGTAGATGGCGACGCCGCGCAGGCCGGTGCCTTTGCCGTAGAGGGCGAACTGCGTCTCCACTTGAACGGCGAGTTCGCGGGTCGGGACCAAGATTAAAGCGCGCGGGTGCGCGATCTCGATGGGGTCCAGCCGGTTGAGGATCGGGAGCGCGTAGACGGCGGTCTTGCCGCCGCCGGTCTGAGCGCAGGCGATCAGGTCGCGGCCTTCCAGGGCGGCGGGCAGAGCGAGCTGTTGAATCTCGGTCGGAGTGACGTGTTGAGCGAGGGCCAGATTGCGACGGATGGCGTCGCGCAGGTCCAGCTCGGCAAATTCTTGCAAAGCCAAAGTGATAGGTACCTTTCTTCCTCCATGCATCGTGAGCGGGAGGGATGCCGACGACCGGTCAAAAATTTGATCGTCGGGGCATTCCAATGTCTCCGTGCATGAGGTTGGCCGGTACGGAACCTGGGCAACGGTGTGAAATCGATCTTGAGGAGTCACAGAAAGCGGGGAAGCGGCTTCCCCAGCCCTCACAGGACTGGAGTACCTTCCCCGCGCAAAATCGAGCGCAAGCGGATCATTGAAACTGTTGGTCGTATTATACCACACCCGGAGCGTAAATCCGACACGAATTGCAAAAAGAGGAGAAGAAATCGAGCGCGGCGAACAAACAGGCGAAGACGGAACAGGAGACACCCCATGAGCATCCCACCCGCCCCGCCGGAGCGGCGTTGTCCGAACTGCGCACAGCCGATCTCGGCGACGGCCATCCTCTGCCCGTTCTGCGGGACGTCGGTCGTGGACAGCACGTGGCCGCCCCCGCCGACTATGCGCGCGCCCGGACTGATGCAGACGGGACGGCCCATCGCCGGGGGCATACTCGCCTCAAACGCCGCCGCCGCTGTGTTGGTCACGCTGAACGACTGGCTCGTGAGCCGCGCCGGGGAAGGCAGTTCGACGCTGGTCGCCTCGGACTTTCTTTTGGTGCCGTTCGCCATGGGCATTATCTGTGCGTTCTTCTGGCGCAGACTGGGTCTGAATACCAGTCAATACTTCGGATATTCGCTCCTCAACAGCGTCATCGCCCTCGTCATCAGCGGCTTCTTCATGGGCGAGGGCGTGATCTGCCTGATCATCGTGTCGCCCTTGATTTTGCTGCTCCTGTTCGCGGGCAGCCTGCTCGGAAGGGCGCTGTTCGGCTGGAACAACACGAAACTGAACCTGAGTCTGGTCCCCCTGCTGCTGCTCCTCATGGTCAGCGATTCGCTGTCCAAGCACGAGTACCACAACAGCGTCTCGGACCGGGTCGTCATCCATGCCGCGCCCGCGCAGGTCTGGGCGCAGATCGCCGCGTTCCCGGCGATCCCGGAGAAGCCCGACTTCTGGCTGTTCCAGATGGGCCTGCCCTACCCCGTGCAGGCGACGGTCGAGCAGCGCGCCGTCGGCGCCGAGCGCCGCTGCGTCTTCAGCGACAACCTGGTCTTCGACGAGCGCATCACCGAATGTGTTCCGGACAAACGGCTGACGTTCGACATCGTCCGCCAGCCGAGCCACCCGGAGATTCTCGGCCACGCCGCCGTCAAGCGCGGCCAGTTCGTTTTGAAAGACAACGGCGACGGCACGACCACGCTGATCGGCACGTCCTGGTACGAGCTGTACGTATACCCGTCGTGGTACTACGACCTGTGGGCGAGCAGCATCGCCCGCCACGTCCACCTGCGCGTGATGGACCATATCAAGGCCGTCTGCGAGGCCGAGCACAAACTTCCTGCGCGTCATGTTTAGGTTCGTCGTCCTCTACCTGCGCGCGATGCGCTTCGCCCCCGGCCTGGCGTACCTGTTCGACTGCCTGCTGCTGAGTTTGTCTTCTCTGACCAAGCCGCAGGTCATCGCCGCAATTGATGAGATCGAACGGACGTTGCTTTCCTGGCCGGGCGTGACGAGAGGCCACCACCGGTTCGGGGGCGTGGAATACCGCCTGGGCGGCCACGAGATCGGCCATCTGCATGGGAACGGGCTGCTCGACATTCCCCTCACGAAGACACTGCGGGAACAGCTAGTCGCGGACGGCAGAGCGCAACCGCACCACATCTACGCGACCTCCGGCTGGATCAGTTACTACATCCGGGGGACAAATGACCTTGACGGCGCATTGGCGTTGCTGCGGCTTGCGTATGAGCGGCGGCGGTCAGCGTAAGAAGCCCACCACCTTGTTCGCTCATTCCTCGCTCTCAGGGTCCTCTCATAATGGGAGGATTCGGATGGTCACGGAGGCAGCGCGCAATCAGAGACGCGAACCGGGGACGGCGGCGCAAAAGGATACGGCAGCGCTGTCGTGAATTCGTGTCGATATAGACCAACTGCCACTGCGGGTCGGCGGCGAAGGCGCGGGCCTCGCGCCCGCTGGTCGTGAGGACGCAGTCGAAATCGTATTCGTTGACGAGCGCGGCCCAGGCGGCTGCCCTCTGGCCGTGCGCTAAAACAAGATTATCGTCAAACGTCCGGCCCGCGTAGACATCGAGCCGGCCGTCAATGAAGACCGGCTCGGACGGCAGACGCCACATCAAATAGCCCCCGATCTCGAAGTTGTTCAGCAGACGCAGGTTCGGCGGGAAACCTTCAGTTTCCAGAAACGCGCAGGCATCCGCTGGGTAGCGTGGCACCTGAGCGACCGCCTCGCCGACGCCTTCGGGCGTATGCTCAACGGTGCCAACGGCCCGGCGCAGGCTGACCAGACAGACCAGCGCGATTATCAACGTATAGGCCAGCGCGAGTGCGACCGAAAGCGCTCGACGTGACGGCCTGCGGGACGCCAGGCGCCAGCGGCGCATCTCCTGAAGGCACGACGCGAAGTGCGGCGCGGCAATTACGACGCCGCCTACGGCGAACAGCGAGATGTTGCGCGCGTGCAGCAGCGCCTCCCCGAACAGGCCCGCCAGCGCCAGGGCATCAGCGAGGCTACGCTTGCGGCTGAAGGCGAAGGCCGCGAAAACGAGCACGGAAACCAGGCCGAACGCCTGAAGCTGGGCCGGCGGCACGACGGTGACGGGGTTCCATTCGGTGACGTTCGCCATCAGAGTGCGGTCGCGCAGGGTGATGAAGACGTTCCGAAAGACGCGCCACCCGTAGGGCGAGAGCATCGCCGCGCCGGTGCAGACCGCCGCCGTCCCCAGTGTCCGCCATGCGCGCCGGACGACATTGTGTATCGCCTCGTTCTGCCGTGCCAGTGTCGCCTGCCAGTCGGGGGCCAGCAAGTCCGGCGGCGCGACGTGTCTACGCCGCCAGGCGACAGTGAGGGCGTCGCCCAGCGCAGACGCGAGCAGCAGGCAGAGCAGGACAACGACGCCCTGGTGCAGATTGGTCCACAAAGCGCAGAGCGGCGGCAGCCAGAGCAGCAGACGGGGCTGACTTTCGCGGGCGCGGGTGAGAATCGCCAGCGACAGGGCGAGCAGCAGGTAGGTGAAGGCGTAAGGGCGCTCCTGCAGGAACGGACTCAGGGCGAGCAGCATCAGATTGGAGAGCGCCCAGGCCCAGGCAATGCCCAAGCGCCGCGCCAGCGGCAGCCAGACGGCCCAGGCCGTCGCCACGGCCAGCACGGCCATCACCAGCCAGGTTCCGAAGAACCCTCCCATCCGGTACGCGAGGGCGAACAGTACGAAAGTCAGCCACTCCGGCACGTCCCAGCGCGTGCCGCGATTGCTCCACGAGTAGGTGTCGGCGTGCGGCAGTTTGTGATGGTATAGAATGTCACTGCCGATGCGCAGCTCAAAGAAAAGGTCATTTTCGGGTTTGGGTATGAGGCACAGCAAAACCGTGACCACCGACAACAGGAGCGTCCCGGCGATGAGCGCGCCCCGCGTTCTGGTATCGGTGGTCATTTCTTGCCGTTTACGGTGCGGGAACCTCTAGGGTGATGTTATGGTTGGCGTAGACCCAGTAGCCGAGATCGGGCTGCAGCGAGTCGGACGCGCCCAGCGTCACATAAGCGTTTCCGCTGGGATTGTAGCGGTACAGGCTGCTGCGAATCAGCCCCGCGCCGCCGGACGCACTGGCGAATGAATAGGTTTTCCCGCCGTAAGAGACCGTCAGGCTGCTGACAGTGACGGTGCCGGGGAACGGGTCGCCGATCATGTTCCAGCCCGTTCCAAGCGTGATCGGGAACGGCTGGCTGGTGTCGGTGTCCAAGCCCGCAGCGGTCACGGTGACGGCCTGCGGGAAACGCGCCCAGTAACCCTGCCCCGGCTGGATCTGATTCGCAGGCGCCGTCGGCGACATCTCGTACTGCAGCAGCGTCGGACTCCAGACGGCCAAGTTAACCCCACTGTAGCCGAAGAGAGATGACAAAGACACGCCGCTGTAGTCGTAAGGCAGCGAGAAGAAGTTGAGACCGGCGGCGAATGTCGCCACCGGCGCGGCGGGCGGGTTGACGGTCTGATTTACGCCCGTGAGTTCGCCCAGCAGATACGCGCCGTTGAACGAGCCGAGTCCGGTTGCGTCGTCGTAGCCGCTGACGGCGGGATAGTGCAGGTTGTTGCTGCCATCAGCGATGTCGTGGAAGTCTTGATTGTAACGGCCATTCGTCAAAATCGGGTACAGGACAGGCGCAGCCTGCCCCAGCACGGCCTTGCCGGCGGCCACGCGCTGCTGGTTGACCAGGGCTGTGAACCCGGCCCAGAGCGGGGTGGCGCAGCTCGCACCGCCGTAAACTTGCCACTGTCCCCCGATATAGACGGCGTAGCCGACGTCCGGGTCGGCGTTCAGCGAAACGTCCGGGACGTTTCGCATCGTCGTTAATCCCAGAGTGGCCTCGGAAACGGCCCCTTGCTGCCAGGAAGGGATGGGCCAGACGCTGCTGACGCCGCCGCCGCCCGCGCCGTTCTGCACCGATCCCGTGTTCCAGGTCGTTTCCGACTCGTAAGCCCCGCCGACGCTTCTCGTAGTCAAGGACGTTGCGCCGACGCCGCAGACGTAGGGCTGGGAGGCGGGATCGTCCACGCGCAGGCCGTCGGACACGTTCCCTGAATCGTAAGCGCCGGAGTCGCCGGCGGCGGCGTAGATCGTCTGGCCCTGCGCGGCCATCTTTTCAAAGATGTCGTGTTCCGACTGGAGTAGACTGCTGTCCGTCTCCTGCTCGTCCAGGCCCCAGGACGAGCTGACTTGTTTTGCGATATTATCGTCGGCAATCCGCGCGTAGCCGTCAATCGTCCCGGCATCGGTGTTCTGCGTCTCGTAGACAAGCACTTTGCTGAGTTTGGGCGCAAGCGCGATGCCAAGTTCGATATCAAGCGTCACCTCGTCCGAGTCAGTCCCGGCCTGCCCCGAAAAGCCGTCCAGCAGGATAGGTTGCAGCGTGACGTTGGGCAGGCTGAACTGGCGCTCATAGGCGTTAATGTCACTCGCATTGTAGCCGTCCAATTCAAACAGGGCCAGCGTCTGCCCGCTGCCGTTCGGGGAAACGGCGCTGAGGTCGTAAGCGGCCTTGATGTCGCTGGGGCTGAAGCCGCCCTGCGGCCCGGTGCCGGTCGAGGCGTTGGCGCGGCCCTGTGGCTGCCGAGGAACAGCATGACGGTGGCGCACGGCGGCATCCGACAGCCCGACGACGCCGGACAAACGCACCGCGAGGGCGCTGGGGACGGCGGGGAGTGCGTCCGGCGCGCGGTACAGATGCCCGTCCGGCGCTTCGTACTGGTTCAAGCGCACCGCGAAGGCCGACTCCACGGCCCCGGACGGACCGGCCACGTCCAGCACCATCCGGCTTGGGTGGGTCCCGGTGACGGTCAGGCCCTGCGCGCGGGCGGCGGCGGCGGCGGCGGCATAATCTTCCGCCGTCGGCCCGTACCGCGCGTTGAACTGCTCGGAGGTCAGATAGTGGCCGTACAACACATCGTTCGGGTCGGAAACGCGCCGCAGAAAGTTTTCGAGTTCCGCTTGATGGCGCAACGGCAGGGTCAGGGCCAGCGAAACCGTCTCGCTCCTGTCTAGTCGCCCCAACGAGAGAGAACGGGCGACGAAGGCAGGCAGCTCCCGGGCCAGCGGCAGGCGCAGGGGCGCGGCCTGCTGGGCGGAGGCCACACCGGGGATCAGGAGAGCGGCGATTCCGAGGAGCAGCGCCGGGATCATTGATAGGGGGGTCTTACACATAACTCCATTATACCGTTTCGCCTGGCAGATGTTCCCATAAATATACTGGCGCCGGGCCAGTGGAATGCCCCGGCGAGGAAACGTCTTTCGGACGAAAAATCATCTACGGCGCCGGCGTCGCGGTGGTGGGAGCGACATCGTTGCGGCCAATCGCGCGCTGAAGCTGGGCGTCGGCGATGTAAAAATTGTAGATGGCGTTGACGTACTGATTCTGCGCCTGGGTCAGCGTCTGCTGGGCGGTCGTGATGTCCAGCACCGTGCCGACACCCTCCCGGCGGGAGGCGACGGCGGCATCGTAGTTCACCTGAGCGGCTTTGATTGCGGCCTGCGCCAGACGGGCCGCCGCCAGATACTGCGCCCGGTTGATGTACGCCTGCTCCGTGTCCTGGCGCACCTGCTGGCGCAGCAGGACGTACTGGTTCTGCGCCGTGTCCCGCGCACCTTGGGCCTCCCGGACGGCACCGCGCGCACTGCCGGCATCGAACAACGGGAACGAGCTGTTGAGCAGCAGCTGCGAGTCCAGCCCTTTGCTGCCGGTGTCATTGGTCGCCTGCAAAGTCAAGGCGTAGTCCACGCTGACGGACAGGCCCGCCCTGCGCTGGGCCAGCCGCACGGCGGCGTCGTTGCTCTGGACAATAGCGGCCTGCTGCTTGAGGTCGGGCCGTTCCGCGTAGGCCTGCGCGAGATAGGCGTCTAAGGGCTGGTCTCGGTTCGCGCCCGGCAGCGGCGGCAGCTGGTCGCCCGTCGCCAGCGGCGCGGGCTGCACGTCCTGGTCGGTTTCGACGCCGAGTTCGTTCTTGAGAGCCGCCGAGGTCGTCCGCACGGCGGCCTGGTCTTCTAGCAGCGTCACCTGGGCGTTGGCAAGGTCGGACTGTGACTGATAGATTTGGATGGCGGCGACCGTCCCCGCCGTGATCTGCGCCTGAGTCAAATCCACCGTCTGCTGGTAACGCGCGACGGTCGCCTGGTCCACTTTCACCCGGTCTATGGCGGCGAGGAGTTGATAATAGTCCTGCGTGACGGTCAAGATGGTAGCCTGAGTCTGGTCGCTGTAGTTGAAGTTCGCGGCGTCGAGCGCGCGGCGGGCCTCGGCGTTGGACGCTTCGCGGGCGCCGTTGTCCAGGAGGGTCTGGGTCAGCGCGACGGACAGGCCGCCGCCGCGCACGAATGTCACGCCGCTGTTGCTGCTGGTGATCGTCTGCTGAGTAGTTCCCGTGCCGGTCCCGGTTCCCGTTGTTGTTCCTGTCCCAGTCGTGCCGGTACCGGTCCCCGTTCCACCCGTGCCGGTCCCGCCGGTCCCCGTGCCTCCGGTTCCCGTCCCCGTCGTCGTGACGGTCGTGGACGAGCCGTTGTTGACGCCGTAGAAGCTACGACTGCTGTTCTGGAATTGATAACTGGGCGTCAGGGTCGGATAATACTGGGACTGCGCGATCTGCCGCTGGCCGAGCGCCTGGGTGACGCCGGCGCGGGCGATGTACTGCTGTGGCTGCTGCCGGAGCGCAATAGCGATGGCCTGCTGCAGCGTCAGCGGCGACGGCAGCGTTGTCGGCGCGGGCGGGACGACTTGGCAGAACGCGGGTGTGGCGAGAAGGGCCAGGAGAAGCCCGGCGACTGAAGTCGCCGGGAAATCAGGATACGGGAAATAACGGTCTGATCTAGGCATTCGCAAACTCTTCTTCGGGGGCCATCTGCGACAGCGATTGGATGGCGTCAACGGGATCGGGAACGGGTTCGTCGCTGACGACGTGACCGTCCTTGAAGCGGATGATCCGCTGGGCGTGCTGGGCAATGTCCTGTTCGTGCGTGACGACCACAATGGTCTTGCCTTCGCGGTTGAGGCGCTGGAAGATCGCCATGATCTCTTCGCCGGTGCGGGTGTCCAACGCCCCGGTCGGCTCGTCGGCCATGATGACGGGCGGGTCGTTGACCAGCGAGCGGGCGATGGCGACGCGCTGCTGCTGGCCGCCGGACAGCTGCGCGGGCGTGTGTCCCATGCGGTCGCCCAGGCCGACGGCGGTGAGGCAGGCGCGGGCGATGCGCTCGCGGTTGCGCGCCCCGGTGTAGAACAGGGGCAGTTCCACGTTCTGCAGGGCAGACGTGCGCGCCAGTAAATTGAACGTCTGGAAGACGAAGCCGATCTTGCGGCTGCGGATGTCGGCGAGTTGATTATCGTTCAGGCGCGAGATTTCCGTGCCGTCCAGACGGTAGGAGCCGTCCGTCGGCTTGTCCAGGCAGCCCACCATGTTCATAAAGGTAGACTTGCCGGACCCGGACGGCCCCATGATGGCGACAAACTCGCCGCGCTCAATGGTCAGGGTAACGCGCCGCAGGGCGTGGACTTCCATCGCTTCCATGACGTAGGTTTTGACGAGGTCCTGCACCTCAATCAGCGGCTGTGGCAAAAAACTGCTCCTGATGCTCCATTGCCCCAGGATTGAAATCCTGGGCTGCCGGGGAGAAGACAGCCCGCCTTCGCGGGCGCGGAAAGAAAGCGTTCCTTCTTCGCCCGCGCAGGCAGGCAGTCCGCTCTGCACTAGCCCAGGATTTTAATCCTGGGTTCTTCACTTTGCGCTCGCGGTCAGGGCGGCCATGAGCTGGGCCATGCGCTGCTGGGCGCGGCCCCGCATCCGGGCCATGGGGTTGGTGGCCGGGTTGAGCGGGTTGTATTCGCGGGGCGACGGGAAAGAGGCCGGGTCAAAGCGTGGGCCGCCGCCGCCGGGACCGCCGGGGCGTCCGCCGCCGAAGCCGCCGCCACCACCGCCGGGGCCGCGACCACCGCCGCCCCCCCCACCGAAGCCGCCGCCGCGCCGCTGGGAGGACATGGCGATCACTTTGATCTGAGACAGCGACAGGGGCGCGGTGATCTGAGCGTTCACTTTGCGGGCCATGTCGTCGGTCAGGGCGGGCTTGGGCTGCCATTTATGGATGACGGCCAAGACGGCGCGGGCCTGTGGCTTGGTCAGGGCCGTCTTGGGGTCCTGCTCCATCTGGGTGATTGCGCCGAGTGTCCGCTGCAGGGACTGGACGTTTTTGTGGTTGTCGCGCCAGGTGCGCCAGGCCTGCATCTTTGCCATGACGGCGGGCGAGGGCGGCGCGCCGCCGGGGCCGCCGAAGCCGCCGGGGCCTTGCGCGTGGGCGCTCGCGGCGATGAAGAAGGCTGCCGCCAGCGGCAGGAGTCGGGTTGCGTAATGTTTCATGGGTTGCTCCTTAGTAACGTGGTCTGCGCGAAATGGGTTCGCGCTATTCATAGCGCAAGGCTTCAATCGGGTTGAGATTGGAGGCCTTGAAGGCCGGATAAAAGCCGAAAAAGATGCCGACGACGGCGGAAAAACTGAACGCCATAATCACGGTCTGCGGCGCAATCACAATGGTCCAGCCGTTCTGGGCTTGGATGAGTTGTGCGCCGCCGATGCCGAAGGCGACGCCGAGCAGGCCTCCGACGAGGGACAAGAGCAAGGCTTCCAGCAAGAACTGCGTGAGGATGTCGCGGCGTTTGGCGCCGATGGCTTTGCGGACGCCGATCTCGCGGGTGCGCTCGGTGACGGACACGAGCATGATGTTCATAATGCCGATGCCGCCGACGACCAACGACACGATGGCGAGATAGGTAATGAGCGACGAGAATGTGTCCTGCTGGGCGTTCTGGGCCTGGGCCAAGTCGGCCTGGTTGAAGATGCGGAAGTCGTCGTCCTGGTCGTCGGAGAGTTTGTGCTGCTTGCGCAGTGTAGCGTCAATCTCGTCCTGGGCGCGCGTCATCAAACTGTCGGAGCGGGCCTGGCAGGTGATGTTGCCGACGTACTGCATCCCGAACAGGCGGCGCATGGCGGTGGTGACGGGGACGTACACGCCGTCGTCGGGGTTGCGGAAGCCCTGGCCGCCTTTGGATTGCAGCAGGCCGACGACCTGGAAACTCTGGCCGGCGATGCGGATGGTCTTGCCGACGGGGGATTGGTCGCTGAACAGGGTTTGTGCTGTTGTGGAGCCAAGCACGGCGACGCGCTTGAGTGATTTGATGTCGGAAGCGTTGATGTAGCGGCCTTCGCGGATGGGGTGGTTGCTGATGGACGGGTAGTATTCGCCGGTGCCGTTGATGGTGGTGTTGGTGTTCTGGTCTTTGTATTTGACCTGGGCGTTTTTGTTGACCTGGGGCGAGACGTGCAGCAGGGACGGGCAGGTGGCGAGCAGCGTGTCGGCGTCGGTGAGCTTCAGGGACTGCACGGACCCCTGGCCGAAGGAGATGCCGCCGCTGCGCTGCTGGCCGGGGAAGACGGTCAGGACGTTGGTGCCGAGCTGCTGCAGGCTGGCGGCGACGGCGGCGCGGGACCCCTGCCCGATGGCGATGGCGATGATGACGGCCCCGACGCCGATGATGACGCCGAGCATGGTGAGAAAGGCCCGCAGTTTGTTGGCGGTGAGGCCGCGCAGGGCCATGGTCAAGTTGACGAGGCTGAGGTCGGCGAGGCCGACCCGGTCGTTGGGCTGGAATCGGTCCGGGTCGGGCGTCGCTGTCGTCTCAGT
>CAZZVX010000008.1:0-27652 GCA_964657535.1 Armatimonadota bacterium
AATACCGTCACCAAAAAGTCCTCCCGCTCGAAAGAAGGCAGGTAGGAAGACACCACATCGTCGTCAATCTGGGCGAGCAGTTCTTCTTCGGTGTTGACCGGGAGATCCGCCTCCAGGACGAGCGTCGCGTGAATAGTGGTGTGGGCGTAGTGCAGATCGAGCTGGCCGACGCGCCGATCATCCTCCCAAATCAGAAAAACTTCGGAACTCTGAGTGCGGACCAGACGCGAAAGCCGGTAGCGATAATTGTTGTCCATACGGGGATTGTACCCGAAATGAGAAAGCCCCCCTCCGGCTTCGCCGGAGGGGGGGCCGACTTCATCTCAGGCCGGCTCAGGGCGCAGGGTCGGCAGGCCGCCGGCGCGGCGCGGCTTGGACTCCGGCGCGGAAGCGCCGATCCCGTCGTCGGTGGGCGGAGTCGGCGCGACAGGCGGGCGGGCCGCCGTCGGCGCTTTGGCGCCTTCCATCAGCGCGATGAACTCCTCGCGCTCGATGGACTCCTTCTCCAGCAGGACGCGCACGATCTCGTCCATCTTGGCGCGGTTGTCCGTGACGATCTCTCGCGAACGCTCGTAGCACTCGTCAATGATCGAGCGGACTTCCTTGTCAATCTCCTCGGCAATCTGCTCCGAGTAGTTGCGGTCCTCGTTGTAGTCGCGGCCCAGGAACGGGTTGCCGTGCCGGTTGCCCAGCACGACCGGCCCCAGGCGGTCGCTCATGCCGTACTCGCAGACCATCGCGCGGGCAATCGCCGTGGCGCGCTCGAAGTCGTTGGACGCGCCCGTGGTCACCTCATGGTAGACCTCTTCCTCGGCGACGCGGCCCGCGAGCAGGGAACAGATCTGGTCCATGAACTCCTGGCGCGTGGTCAGGTACTTGTCCTCGGTCGGGTAGTGCATGGTGTAGCCCAGCGCCCGTCCGCGCGGCAGGATCGAGACTTTATGGACGGGGTCGGCGTTCGGCAAAAGCTCGCCGACGACCGCGTGACCGACCTCATGGTAGGCGATCCGTTCGCGCACCTGGTCGTTCATGATCCGTGACCGGCGCTCCGGCCCAGCGACCACGCGGTCCACGGACTCGTTGAAGTCCACCATGTCAATTTTGGTCTTGTCCTTGCGCGCGGCCAGTAGCGCGGCCTCGTTCACGAGGTTCGCCAGATCGGCCCCGGAGAAACCGGGCGTCCGGCGGGCCAGCGTGTTGGCCGCCACTTCCTCATCCAGCGGCTTGCCGCGCAGGTGGACATTGAGGATAGCCTCGCGGCCCTTCGCGTCGGGCGTGTCTACGGTGACATGGCGGTCAAAGCGTCCGGGCCGCAACAGGGCCGGGTCCAGAACGTCCGGCCGGTTGGTTGCGGCGATCATGATGACGCCCGCATTGGTGTCAAAGCCGTCCATCTCGACCAGCAGTTGGTTCAGGGTCTGCTCGCGCTCGTCGTGGCCGCCGCCCAATCCCGCGCCGCGCTGGCGGCCCACGGCGTCAATCTCGTCAATGAAGATCAGCGCCGGGCGGTTGGCTTTGGCGGTGTCGAACAGGTCGCGGACGCGCGACGCGCCGACGCCGACGAACATCTCCACGAAGTCCGAGCCGGAGATATGGAAGAACGGCACGCCGGCTTCCCCCGCGATTGCGCGGGCCAGCATGGTCTTGCCGCATCCTGGCGGGCCGAGCAGCAGGACGCCTTTGGGAATCTTGGCGCCGAGCGCCTGGAACTTCTTGGCGTTCTTGAGGAACTCAACGACTTCCTGCAGCTCCTGCTTGGCCTCGTCCACGCCGGCGACGTCATCGAACGTAACTTTCGGCACGTTGTCGGTCAGCCGCTTGGCGCGGGAGCGGCCGAAAGACAGGGCCTGATTGCCGCCGGACTGCGCCTGGCGCAGAAAGAACATCCAGAAAAAAAGTACCAGGACAAGCGGCACCACGAACGAGAACAGCATCGTCGCGACACCGTCGGGGATCGCCGGGCGCTTGATGTCGAAGTTGACGCCCTTGGCGTGCATCTGCTGGATCAAATTGGCGCGGTCGTTGGGGTTGTCCGGCGGCAGGTCCACGCTGAATTCGCCGCCCGAGGCGAGTTTACCCTCAAACGTGTCTTTGTCCAGGTGACCGCTGGGGACGTCGCCCGCATCAATCGCCAGTAGGAACTGGCTGTAAGGGATTGTCTTGACGTTCTCGCCGCCGCGGAACAGGCCGGAGTTGCCGTGCGCCATAAAGAAGTAGGCAAACGCGACCAGCACCAGCAGTGGGATCAAAAAGCGAGCAATACGACTTGTGTTCAACAGAGCCTCCTTCCGCACACGCAAACAGTGACGGCGCCCGCTCGCGGGAGCGGCGCCGGCGCGACGTGGGAAGAGTTACTTTCCAGTGAGCCGCAGGGGGCGGACAGAGCCGAGCAGTAATGGGCTAGTATACCACATTATTCCCTCCTGCGGCGGGATTCCAACACTCTTCTTTCGACGACTCTTCTACGGAAACCATTCGTCTTCCGTTTCACGCCATTGAGCCGCAGTGTCTTAACACTTCAGAATGCGTGCGCGTTCCATGCCGCGCCGGGCTATAATCAAGCATGGCCCAAAAACAGTTCTCACTGCCGATCACTCTCTTGACCAGCGCCGTTGCCGTGCTGGGACTTATCTACATCGTCTCGGATTGCCGAGGCCAGCCGAAGCCAAGTGACCCGCGTATCGGCAGGCCGCGCTGGATGGTGATGACGGCGACCGACCCCGGAGCAGATGGCATCGTCCGCGTCCCTGTCCCAGCCACGATAGAGTGGCTGTTGTCACAGCCACGTCCAAACGCACTGTCGGAGGCGTCCCCACCTCAGGCTTCCCTGCACAAGCGATTTGCGCCCGTTGAGACGACCTTGTGGAGCGTCGAGGCGCAAGTGATTGAGGTCAACCACACTGAGGACGGCGACTACCACCTCATCCTGCGCAGCAGTTCGGGAAAAACGATGGTCGCTGAACTTCCCGATCCCCGGCGGATGACGCACGCAAGCCGATTTGCCAAAGATATGACAGACGCCCGCCGGTATTTAGTCAGCTCACTGCAGCCCGGTGAAGGCGTCAAAGAGGTCAATGCGCGTATGCGCATCGTCGGCGTCGGCTATTTTGGCCGGGCGGACCCTTTGGAGAGTTCCGCCCGAAACGGCGTGCAGCTGCACCCAGTCATCAGCCTCAGACTGCTGTAACGCGCAGGAAGCAGTCATAAAATCTAGGTCTGCGGGATATGCAGGTTAAGGCCGATTGTGGGATTATAAGTTCGTTCGTATTTCTGCCACTTGACGTGACCATCCGCGAAGACATAGTTTGAGCCGCCAGTGTGCCGTGTGGTCGCAATCGCGCCCGCTCTGGCGTCCATGTCGTTCTGCGGCGCCACGGAGTTGGTCGGGTTGAACCAGGGGTGGTAGATGTCATCGCAGTATTGGGTACTGTCGGCGGGCGTACTGCGGCGTTCGGCGTAGAGGATGGAGTTTGCCGGAGAACCCACCCCGGAGTCGGTCAAGCCCCAGACGTAGTACCCGTTCACCACGTAAGACACGAGTCCGGCAGGGCCGTTGCCGACGCCACAGCCGCCGTTGGGACTGGCCGCGCTGGTCGGATTGGGGTCGGAAGGGCAGAAGTAAAGCTTCTCTTGATACAACTGGCTGTCCGCATGGCCGCCGGTGCTGACGTAAGACCGGATAAAATTGAAGATGGAGCCGAGGTCATAGTGACCCGGACCGTCTTCAATGCTCCCGTCCGCATCATCCACCTGGGGCTGGCTGGTACTGTACTGCTTGGTCTGCGGGAACTTCTCGTCGTAGTCTTCCATGTAGGCGCGCGTCGCCATGCCGATCTGACGCATGTTGGATAGGCACGCCGTCTGGCGTGCTTTCTCGCGGGCGGAGGCGAAGACCGGAAAAAGGATCGCTGCGAGCACCGCGATAATAGCGATGACTACGAGCAGTTCGATCAGCGTGAAGCCTGTCTGTGTTTTGAGTCGGGGGGTCACTTGTCGTCCTCATCTCTCGGCGGGGCCGGTCGGCTAACCGGGTCGGCAGCGTTGTCCGTGTCCGGGTCTTTTTCGGGGGCGGCCTCTTTGTCGCCGTCGGATCGTGACTTGAGAGAAGACAGGGGGACGCCAGCAAAATTGACCCATTCCCCGCCGATGCGCCGCACCCCCTGCTTGAAGTCAATGAGGCTGACGTACTGCGCCTTGCCGTTCTTGCCGCCAGCCATGATGCGGTAGCGATCCTGGGGCGTCACCACGTCCCAGACGACACGGCTGCTGGTGTGTACGGCGGCCTGGGACACGCGGCCCAGGGCAGAAAAGGGAATTTCCTGGCCGGGCCGCACGAAACCCGTCACCCAGGCGATACGTCCGTCCACGGCGGCCAGGGCAATCTGTGTGAACGGCGTGGCTTTCAGATGCCAGAGTTCTTTGCGGCCTTCGTCGCTGTCTGAGTCCGCATCCTCGTCGCCGCTCGCCGATTTGCCGAGCAGTCTGAGTTTGGCGTGGGCGTCGTTCAAATCCATGCCGACACGGACGCCGAGAACCGACGTTGTCGCCGACGGCGCGGCAGGAACGGCTTTCGCGCCGGGAGCCTGCCCAAAGCAGGCCGCGCCGAGCAAGGACAGACCCAGCGCAACCGTCAGTCGAGAAGAAATTGTCACAGTGGCACGTGTCATGGGGAAACCAGAACCTTCCTGTCTTCGGGAACGCCCGTGTTGGCAGGCGTTCCCGAAAACCGGGTGCGGAAACGACTACGGCAGCGTGTACTGCGTCCCGCCGTAGGTTTCGTCTTCCAGAATGGCCCCGGACTCGGAGCCGACGGCGATACCGCGCAGGCCGCACAGCACCGACCCACTCTTGAGCAGAGGACGCCCTGCCGTCGTCAGGATCGCATTCAGGCCGGCAAGCGGCACCTGAACGGTGATCGTGTTGCCGGAGGGGTTGAAGGACCCGGTAGCCGTCCCCAGCGCCGCGCTGTACGTCAGCGAGCCGTCCAAGCCGCGCGTCACCGTTCCGTAAGAATAGGTGATCGCGTTGTTGGTCCCTTTGGCGGCTTCCAGATAGAACTGGTCGCCCAGGTCGGACAGGCCTTCCGAATAGGTCCGCGTCGGGTCCAGAACGGCATTAGGGGCGTTGGCTGTGAAGCACATCCGCCAGTACGAGCCGATGGGAGCGCCCACCCCGTTGTTGTTGAGGTCGGAAACGCGCATCGTCGCGGCCAGGGCGGTGCCGCCGACGGCGTAGTAGCGGATCGCCGTGATGTCCGCCGAGCTGTTGGTGGGCGTCGTGGCGACCAGGCCGGAGGATTGGTCCTGGGCGTAGTCCGTCACCTGGGAGCCGTCCGTCGCCGGGACAACCGGCGGCGAGGTGAAGTTGTCCAGGGTGCGGTTCGCTTTGGGGCCTTCCGCGAACGTCGGCAGGGGGTCGCCCGGCTTTAGAGTCACCCCGGCGGGCGTTGTGCCGCCGATGCTCGGCCCTCTGATCTGGCGCGTGGCGTAGCAGTCGCCGTTGAAGTCGTTGTGGTCGTCGGTGTAGGAGATCACGGCGGCGCCCGTCGGGTCGAAGGCGATCTCGAAATAATCGAGCAGGTTCCGGTTGGGACTGGGGCCGCTGACGACGAGGCCGCCTTCGGAGATGTTGCCGGAATGGATGTAATGGTCGCTGGCGGCGGCCTCCTGAAACGCCGGTGTCGTGGCCTGCGCGTCATACGTCTGGGCGTAGAAAGCGCGCCAGATCGCTTTCTGGCTGCCAATGAACGCGCCGTTGATCGTCGAGTCGGTCGTCCCGTACCAGACGATGCCGACCGAGCCGTAGGCCTTGCCGAGCGCCATGCGCGGGAAGATGTTGATGTTGGTGCCGAGGCCGGGGCCGTTAACTTGGACGGGCTTGCTCCAGGTCTTGCCGCGCGTCAGCGAGTTCTCCAGGAAAATGCCCCGGTCGTTGGAGTACAGGCAGTAGACCGTGCCGTAAGGCTTGCCATTCTTGCCGGCCCCGTTCCCCGAATCTTTGGCGACGGCGACCTGGAAGAACAGGTGCGCGACGCCGTTCGGGTCGGTGGCGGCCTGGTAGACGCTATAGCGGACCGGGGCGGCGGGCGTGTTCGTGACCGGGTCCAGAATCGCCTGGTGCGTCACCGGGTTTTTCTCCGGGATGCCCACGCCGACGACGCCGTTGCTGCCGGAAACGAAGACGGCCCCGTCAGTCGGGTCCACGTCAATGCCGCCGGTCTGCCCGATCATGCCGACGCTGGCGACGTCGGAACCGGTCAGGCCCGTCGTGCTGGCGACGCCGTAGGTCAAGCCGCCGTCGTCGGAGCGCTGTATCTGGGTGATGGCCGGCTCCAGCGTCCGGTAGAGCATGTAGACGGACTTGGAGCCGTAGAACTCCAGCCACTGGCGGTCATCGCCCGCGACACCGCCGGGGACGTTGCCGCCCGGATTCTGCTGGAACGTCTTGCCCGTGTCGGAAGACTTGCCGGAAGACAGATTGGCCGCGATCAGACTGGCGTAGGCCAGAGTCGGCGGCGTCGGACTGCCGAGGACGTCCGCGCCGGGGCCGAAGCCGACGGCCAGATCAATGTCGCCGCCGCCGTCGCCGCCCAGATTGACGCCCGTCTGCTGCAGGTTGGCGTTGTAGCCGACGAACGCATCCGGCTGCCCCCGGTAAAGCGGGTATTTCATCAACGGGTCGTAGGTCGGGTTGGCGACCGTGTTTCCCGCCGTGTCCGTGACGGTGGGCCGCAGGTCGAAGTACCACAGGTCTACGCCCGCCGGGAAGCCGCGAATGCCGGACGAGTAATAGTTCCCGTAGGCGTCCGCGCGGCTGCTCGGTTCGCCGTCGGAGGAAGTGACCGGCCCTTTCAGCGGCGTATCGTTGGCGAAGCCGAAAACGGGCTTTCCGTCCGCGCCGGTGTAAACGTAAGTCGCCGTGCGGTTGGCGGAGACGGGCTTGGACTGCAAAGCGGCCGTCCCGACGTATTCATCCGCCGCCGAAGCGGTCGTGAAATACACGACATGGATCACATACGTCCCCGGCCCGGTGACGTTCGGGTCAATCGTCACCTGCTCACTCGTGGACGGCGCCCCATTGGCCGACGACCCGATCAACGTCCCACTGACGGTGCTTTTGTGGACATACAGGTCATAATCGTCGGCAGGGATGTTCCAGGCGATCTTGACGAGAATCGTTTTGTTGGTGTAAGTGCCGGGCGCGACGGTGAGCGTGAACGTATCGCAGTTAACGCCGTCCACGCACGTGGACTCGCCCTGAGCGGCCCCGGTTCCGTCCACGGTGCCGGTAAAGGTGACGGCCGGGCCGGTCGGCGTGATCGTCCCGGAAGTGGGACTGGCCGCGAAAGCGCGCGTCCAGAGAAAGACGACCATCAAGGCAACACAGAGCGAACCGGCGATCCAGTTGGCCGCATCCAGCAGCGAGAGCGCCGGGCGGGTTGTTGAAGAGCGCATCGTGTAGTTCCTTTCGCTGATGACTCAGCCTTTTGGTGACGACATTGCAGTTCCGACTGCAGGCAAGAACAGGAAACAAGAAGCGTCAGCGGTGACGTGTCAAGAGAGTGACTGAGTGTATGGAGCCGTCATTGGCCGGACATTACTTTGATTTCGACAGGAGTTTACCCAGAAGACCGAGCAAGCGAAGACGCTTAAGGTTAACAATCGGTAACAAATGTTCCCCTTTTATACCCAATTCCGGCGAAATTGAGGCGAGAGCGGGAACTTTCCGCGAAAATGGGTGTCGCTTACGACAAATCCAAAGGGAGGAGCCGCCAGGAATCGCCCCGACGCGCCGACGGGACACGGGCGTTGAGCGTCCCCGCGCCGAGTTCCAGCGTGTGGTGCGCGCCGGGGGCGCAGGCCAGGGGACGCCACGGCGGGAAGCAGGGCATGAGGCGCAGCGCGCACAGTTCTGCGTCGAGAAAGAGCAGGTCCAGGGGGAAAGTGACGAACCAGGAGTGGACGGCGGAAGCGCCGGGGAGCCACACGCCCTCACCGAGCGGCAGGGACGCCATCCCGATCACGCCGCGCCCTTTAGACCACCAGCCGTCAAGGCGCGCGATTCGGGCCGCCTCGGCGCCGGTCGGCCCGTGAACCAGCCGGAAGGACTGAAAGGCGCTCGACATGACACGGCCCTCATTTCACGGGCGGCAGGGAACGGACTGTCCGCCCGTCGGTGATCTGTTGCCGGTGATCTTCAAGCGCGTCAGCGACGAAGCGCCGGAAATGCTGCACGAAGACGCTTGTGTCGAACCGTGCGGCCTGCGCCGTCAAAGCCGCAGGTTCCCAGGCGACTTGATTCACCGCGCAGAGCGCGGCGGCCAGTGAAACTTCCGTCTGCTCCGAGAACAGCAGCCCTGTTTCACCCGCCGTCACACTTTCCAGGGCGCCGCCGGCCCCGTAAGCCACGACAGGACGCCCGCTCGCCATGGCTTCCACCGGCGTCAGTCCGAAGTCTTCTTCCCCCGGAAAAATGAATGCCCGGCAGTGCGCGTACTCGGCGGCCACCTCGGCATCAGACAAACGCCCCATGAACCGGATCGTCGGTCCGGCGATCCGCCGCAGCGCCGGCTCATCAGGGCCGCCCCCGACAATCCGTAAAGGGACGCCCAGACGGTTGCAGGCCCGGATCGCGAGGTCCACCCGTTTGTAGCCCACCAGCCGTGAGACGACCAGGAAGTAGTCGCCTGCCTCGCCCGGCGGCGCGGGCGCGTACCGCCCCGTCTCGACCGGCGGATAAATCACCTCCGCCTCACGCCGGTAGTGCTTGCGAATACGCCCGGCGACGTTATGGGAATTGGCGATGAAATAGTCTACGCGAGCGGCGGACTCCAGATCCCAGGCGCGCAGACGCGACAGCATCGGCCACAGGAAAGGCCAGAAGACTCGTGCGGTGCGGCTTCGCCCGAAGTAGTCGTGTGGACGCCATACAAACCGGGCAGGAGTATGGCAGTAACAGATGTGACAGGTGGCGGCTGGGGTCAGCACGCCTTTGGCGAAGCGGGAAGAGGACGAAATGACCAGATCGTATTCTGACAGGTCGAAGCCCTCAAAGGCGGCAGGAAAAAAAGGCAACGCCAGTTTGTGCAGGCGGTGCGTCGCCAGCGGCGTGCGCTGAAGGAACGACGTGCGCACATCGTAGTCCTCGAATTCCCGCAGGGTCGTACACCGATCATAGACAGACGTGTACAGCGGCGCGTCGGGGTACAGCGCGTGCAGTGTCGCCGCGACTCGCTCCGCGCCGCCCGATTGGACCAGATCATCATGCACCAGGGCAGTCTTCACGTGACTCATCTCAGCCATTCTATTATGCTTCAGGCCTATCTCGCTTCGGAAGCGGCGACGGCGCGGGGCGCACGGTCCAAAACCAGCAGGCGATCATAGACCGCTTCCACTTTGGCGGCGGTCTGCGTGATCGTGAACCGATCACGGGCGCGGCGCCGCCCCGCCTCGCCCAGCGCGCGAGCGCGGGCGGGGTCCGCCAGAAGTCCGCAGAGCGCCGAGGCCAGCGCCGGCGCGTCGCCCATCGGCGTCAGCAGCCCGGTCACGCCGTTCTCGACGATCTCCGGCAGCGCCCCGCCTTCCGTCGCGACGACGGGTTTCCCCGCCGCCATGCCCTCGATGACGACCTGACCGAACGGTTCGCCGTGCGTGGAGGCGTGTACGACAATGTCGGTGCGCGCCAGGACGCCGGGGATATCTTCTTGAAAGCCCAGAAACTCCGTTCGTCCTCCGATGCCCAGCGCCGCGACCCGCTCTTTCAGCGACTGTTCATACTCCTGCTCCCCGAAAAGCGGGGAGCCGACGATCCGGAAGCGCGCCTCCGGGAAGCGGGCCAGGACCAGCGCCGCCGCCTCGATGAAGACGTGCTGCCCCTTCCAGGGGGCGAGCCGGCCGATCAGCGAGACGGTCATTCCGTCGGCCGGGTTGTCGGGCGGAGGGGAACCCACAAACGCACTGGGGCTATACCCGTCATGGACCACCTTGACCCTGTCCGACGCCGGCTGCAGACAGAGGCGCGTACTCTCCGAGTTGGCGATCACGACCTGCGGCAGCGTGTGCGCCAGCCGCCGGAACAGCGTGGCGGCTGGCCCCGGCAGGTAGCCGTCGGCGATGCGGTCGCGGACGTGCCAGATGACCGGGATCCGCGCCAGGCGTCCGGCCAGGGCGCCGTAGATGTCGGACTTGAGCGAGTTGGTGTGGATAACGTCCACTCCGCGCGCCCGCGCCCATCGGGAAAGGCGGAACGCATAGGCGATCACCCGTCCGAGTGCGGCCAGGTTCAGCAGTCCGCGCAGGCCGAGCGCTTCCTTGCGCGTCTCCACCAGCGCGAGGTCCAGCGGCATCACGTGCGTCTCCACGCCGGCGTCCTGCAGTTTGGCCGCCAGCGGTCCGTCCGCCGCCAGTATCACGAGGGGAAGGTAGCGCGAAGTGTCCAGTGCCGTCGTCAGGTTGAGCAGCGCCACTTCGCCGCCGCCCATCTTCGCTGTGTGGTCTAGAAAGAGTATGTTTCTCGGTCCAGCGCGCCCTAAAAGTCCGGTCATCGTGATCTTTCATGAACGAGGCGCGGTTTCAGAGCGCGGAAACGCTTCCGGCAAGCGCCGATCCCCGTGTGGCTGCCCCAAGCGCATCGCCGTATACAGCCTCGACAGCCTCGGCGTGCCGCTCCCACGTATAGTGGTCCTCAACGAAGCCGCGCAAACGGCCCCTAGTCAGCGCGGATGTCCAGTCGCCGTCCAGGAACCCCAAAATGCTCCGCGCCAGCCCGGCGGGCGTCGCGTCCTGGGCGATCAGCCGGGTGTCCAGCCCACGCAGGATTTCCGGCGTCGCGCCGACAGGGGTCCCGATGACCGGCGTCCCGCAGGCGAGCGCCTCCACGGTCACCAGCCCGAACCCCTCCAGCGCGACCGTCGGAAGCACGAACAGGTCCGCCGCCTGATAGTAAGCCGCCAGCGCGTCATCGGGGATGAAGCCGACGAGGCGGACATTGTCCTGCATCCCTGACTCAAAGATACGCCGTTCCAGGCGCTCCCGTTCCGGCCCCTGCCCCCCGATCAGCAGCAACACATCGGGGCGGCTGGCGACGACGGTCGGCATGGCCTCGACGAGTCGGTCCAGCCCCATGCGCGCCATCAGTCGGCGCACGGAAAGAAGGATGCACCGATCCTCCGGCAGCGCTAACACACGTCGTATCGCCAGATTATCGGCGGCCGGAGTGAAACGGTTTAGGTCCACGCCGCCGGGGGCAAGGCGAACCCGATCCGTAGGATAGCCGAACTCGCGGACTTCGGCGCGCGACTGCTCACTCAGGACGATCACGGCGCGGCTGCCGCGCAGGTTGGCGGCCTCGATGCGCCGCCGAAGGAACCGTTTCACGAGCGCCGGAATCCGGCGCGGGCCGTGCAGGGCGGCGCCGTTGTCCTCGACCCAGCCTTCCCGGTCCCAGGGTCCATAGAAGGAGCGGACACGCGGCACGCCGCGCGGCACGGCCCGGAGCGGCCCGACCGCGGCATAGGCGAAGTGCGTGTGGGCGACGTCGAACGGCCCCTCCGCCCACAGGCGCGCACAGGCGGCCTGGCCCGCACGTACGAAGCCCCACCCCTGCCCCGCGCCCGCGTAGCGCACGACACGGATGCTCCCGTGACGTTCATCGTCGGGCGCCCCAGGCCCCTGCCGGGGGACAAGGAATGTCACCTCGTGTCCACGCCGTGCCAGGACCTCTGCCAGTTCCCGCGCCACCACGCGCGAGCCGCCGGGCAGGTCCTCGAACACGGCATCCGTCAGAAACAGGACGCGCATCTTAGCCGTCCACGTATCGCTTCAGGACCGTCGCCGGGTTACCGGCGATCAATAATTTTGTCGCTTCGGCGGGAAAATCCTTTGTCACTACGCTGCCGGCGCCGATCACGGCCCCATCGGGGATAGCGCAGGAGACTAAAGTCGCCCGTGCGCCCACGTAAACGCCGTCGCCGATGTGAACACAAGTCGGCACCAATGCTTGGCGACCGTCAACCATAGCCAATGTGTGACTCCAGAACTGGGTATCCCGTCCGCCGACCGTCGTCCCCGATCCGATTCGGACAGTCCCTGCGACATCAATGAAATGCCGGCTCATGAAATTCACGCTTTCGCCGAGCGACAGTTCTGCCGCAAACCCCCGATAGTGGTTCCCCGTCCCGAAGAACTGATTGAAGTTAGCGATATAAGTGCCGGAGCCGATATGCAGACGCTGAATCCCCCGCATGATGTTAAAATGCCCTATCGAAACGCCGTCGCCGAAAATCGCGTCGGCGGCATCAATATAGCTGAACCCAATCCTGACCCGCCGCCCGATCTTCCAGCCCAGCAAATGGCGATACACGGCCAGTTTTAGAAATGACGGCAGAACAGCACCCAGTAACAGCAGAACTCTGCGCATCGGTTACCGCGACGCCTCCGGCAAGTGTGTCAAGCGCCGAGAAGGGCGCAGACCCTGCACACGAAAGCATGAGATCTGCTCATCCTCTCCTGAGATCGGGCAGGCCGTCAGGAGGAACCGCCGCAGGTCGTCACTGACTCTTTGATTATCGGCGTCTTCGGCGGCGAAACCGCGCGAGCGCACGAACAGGACCACAAAGACGGGGCCTGATTTCAAGTCCTGTGCCGCTTGATCGTCCGCGATGAATGGCAGTTCCCGATAAGTCAGCGCGTCCCACTGCGGCTGGTGCAGTTTGTAGGCGTCTTTGTTGGCATAAACGATGCTCGCCGCAGGCAGCGCCTGTGCCACGCGGGTCTGCACCGCGCCGAGACGACGCAGGTATTTCTGATGAATCGCCGAGATGCCGACCGCCAGAGCGAGCAGCACGGCGGCGGCCTCGAACGCCCGGACGCGCTTCAGTCGCGCTTCGGGCAGCCACTGCCCCAGCACGACGCAGTAGGCCAGCAGGAAGAACGGCATGACCGGCAGCACCTGTCGGGGCGTACTCAGCAGGGTCTGCAGCAGACTGTTGCCGTAAGTCGACTCGTCGTAAGCCGCCGCGACGAGCGAAACGACCACAGCCGCCGCCAGGCCGCTCCACCGGAACGGGCCGCGATAGAAAAACGGAGCCGCCAGCATTCCCGGAAAGATCAGCAGCAGCGAAAGCGCGTACAGCGGGCCGATGTGCAGCAGGCCGTGCAGCGAAAGCCGGTCCGCACTGTACGCGCTGTGCAGCGGGCTTCCCATGGTATAGTTATTATACAACAGATTGACGGCAAAAAACGGGACCAGACCCAGGAGAAAAAAGAGAGATTGCCCGCGCAGGAGCGGGCGTTCCCCGCGCCGGCGCCAATCGTCAGCGAGCAGGTCCACAAACATCAGGACGGCGACCGGCGCCGAGGCCACCCGCGCCGCCAGCGCCACGCCCAGACACAGTCCGGCTGGAAGGGTGGACCGGCGGCAGATCAAAAAATAAAGCCCGATGGTCGTCAGCGACGCGGCGAAGGCGTCGCTGAAAAGCGTCCGAGTGAACAGCACGAAGCACGGATACAGCAGATACAGGACGGCATATTTGGCGGAGACGCGGTTGGCCTGCAGAATGCGCCCGAAGCACCAGGCCGCGACGAGGTGCAGCACGGGATTGACCAGGAAGAACGCCTTCCAGCCGGCGAGCGACACCAGCGACAGGACCGCCGGAAACCCAATCGGGAACAGATACATCCGCCCGTGAATCCCCACAGGACTAATCGAGGGGAAGAACCCGCTGTCGTGCGGCACGACCGCCCCGTGCCGCAGAACGAACGCCATGCGGAACGTCGCCGCCTCATCAATGCTGGTGTAAAGCAAAGGATAGAACACGGCATAGATGACCGCGAACGCCGCCATCATCCAGAGCAGCCAGCGACCGTCTGAAGTTTCCGCTCCCGGCGACAGGACGCGCCGTGGCGTCGGCACGGCCGGATACGCTAAGTTCAGACTGGGGACCGAGTCACTTCTCATCCTGGGAAAATCAGCCTTTCCCCGATAACTCTGCATAAACCTTTTCATACTGCTCCGCGACGTTTTCCCAGCGGAAATCTTGGGCGCGGAGCAACCCATGCGCGGCGTACCGTTCACGCGCGGCGTCCTCAGACAGCAGGGAATTCAGCGCGCTCCCGATCCCTTCGTCGTTCGCGATCAGCCCAAAGCGACTGTCACATAAGACTTCTTTCGCCCCAGGGTTCGGACTCGCGACGACGGCAGTCCCTGCGGCCAGGGCCTCAATATAGGGGACGCCGAACCCCTCATAGGTACTCGGCAGGCAGAACACCCAGGCGCGCTGGTACAGGTCGGCGAGAACGTCCGTCGAGGCTCTGCCGAAGTTCTGAATGCCTTCACCGGGCAAAGGTCTTTCGGTCACCGCCCACAGTTCCGCGCTGGGAAAACGGGGGCGCACTTCGCGGGCGAACACGTCAGCCAGGAACGTCCCACGCTTGCGCCCGCCCGTCGTGCCGACGAACAGGATGGCGGGCTTCTCCGCCTTCGGGCCGGGCCGGAAGCGGCTCGTGTCCACGCCACAGGGAATGATCCTGGTGACCTGCGGGATGCGGGCGCGCGTCGCTTCCGAAATGCCCACGTTTACGTCCGCCACCCGCCCGCCGATCTCTTCCAGTGTCACCATGAACGCCTGATAGAGACGACGCCTCAGCCGCACGGCGGACAGGAATTCGTCTTTGGCCGAGCCGTAGAACGTTCGCACCTGTGGGTGGCGGCCACGCAATAGATAGTTATCCCCGTTGGTGTGCAGGACATCGAATCTGGAAAAGTCTGTGCGCGCCAGACGTGCTGCGAACAAGAACGTGCGCCACGACGGGTTGCGCGGCAGCCGCCGCGTCGAATACTGGTGGACGCGATAACGGCATTCCGCGTAAGGGGGACTGAACGTGAACATCGTCACCTCATGCCCCCGCTCGGCCAGAACGTTCGCCAGAGAGTGGACCTGATGCGCCACCCCGCCTTTGGACTCATTCGGTAGGGCGACGTGCGTCATTGCGATCTTCATAGAGTCGCTCTTCCCGCCGCAGGCGGCCTGTTCGCCTTTGGCCGGGCGCTGTAGACGCGCAGGAGGATGGCGGCGAACAGCCAGAACAGCACCGACCCCGGCGGCTCGTACAGGACGGGCAGAAGAAAAAAGCTGAAAAAGATCAGCAGCAGCACCGCCAGCATCGCCATAGCCAGCAGTCGGTCGTCCGCCTGCCGCGTGTTCTGCGCCGCCAGGTAGCCGCGCCGGAGGAAAAACAGCGCAATCACCGTAATCAAAGTCGCACCGATGACGCCTGTTTCCAGGATCATGTCGCCCAGATAGGACTCACTGTAGGCGTTGAAGCCCAGGCCGTAGCGCGGCCCCAAGTATCCGGTCGCCGCCCCCGTGCTGCCCATCCCGATCCCCATGCTGGAGTGGTAAAGCAAAAATGGAAGGTCATCGAAGAATGTCCCTCGGTCCTCATGCAGCGCCCGGACCGGAGCGGCGAAGAGGCTGCCGTACCGGTCGGCGGCCCCGCCGTGGGTGATGCTCAGTGAGACCATCCAGCCGGCCAGGCCGAGCGCCAGGCAGAAGGTCAGAGCCAGCAGCGCCCGGAGGCGCAGTCGCCCCCCGACAAGGAAGCTGCAGAGCAGGACTCCGACAAAAGCCTCCACAAGCGCCGTGCGCACGCTGTTGACGAAGAGCGTCACGACATAGACCAACATCATCGCCACAAAGACGGCCTTCATGCCTGCCGAGAAGCGCAGCCGCCCGGCCAGCATCAGGAGGACGAACAGCAGGGGGAAGACGAATCCGGGATAGACCGCCGTGCCGCCGCCGAAGCTCGTCGTTCCCGGCGGCTTGAAGTTGGCGCCTTCGTCCAGATTGGACCCGGCGGATGCGCCGTAGTCCTGCGAGATGGCGTGTTCGGTGCCTGGAAAATGGGAATACGTCCAATCTTTCCCCTGCGAATACTGGACGCAGGAGACGAGGGAGACCACTACAGTTGCGAGGGCAAGAAACAGCAACAGGGAGCGCACCTGGCCCCGGCGGCGGAAAACATCGTAGCCGACGAAAAACAGCGGAATCGACGCCAGGTGAATTTTCAGTCCGGCCAGATTGCGCAGCATACCGCCGTTATACGGGTTCAACGTTTCCAGCAGGCAGTTGAGGACAAACAGGGCGACCAGCAGTGTTCCCGGCGGGACACGGATCGGGTCCTGAATTCGGGTACGGGACCGCTGAATGCCCCACCCGATCAGAATCAAGACCAGCACGACATCGCGCGCCGCGACCATCACGATTCCGCCGCCGAAGATGCCACGGATCGTGCCGTCCATCCAGCACCAGGCGCAGTAGATGTACAAAGCGCGCTCCGTGTCACGCAGGGCGTTCCAGAGCAGCAGCGGCAGGAAGGCAATGGCGAACACAGCCGTCGCTTTGATCCTCAGTACCGGCACCAGCGCCAGCAGCACAGCCATCAGGACCGGCAGGGCGTAGGCGAACCACGTCCGCCGCCTGTCGTACCAGTCGAGACGGTTCACGTCGCGCGGCGGGGGTGCGACAGCCGCGCCGGCATTCGGCAATGAGAGTGCGCGTAGGCTCATGTTGGCAACATTGTATGGTAGATCGAGGCCGTCTGTCGAACCATATTCTCGACATCGAACGTTTTCGCGTAACGCGCCCCTTCAAGACGCAGCGTTTCAGCCAGTCTTGGCGCCTGCAGGAGTCGTATGACTTCGGAAGCGAGCGCGCCGCTGTCCCCGGTCGGGACAAGCAGGCCTGTCTTCTCGTGCGTGATGATCTCGGCAGGCCCGTCCGCGCTCGCGGCGATCACCGGAACGCCGAGCGCCATCGCTTCCAGCAGCGTCAGCCCGAAGCCTTCGCTGAGAGCGGGATGGACCAGAGCGGTCGCCTCGCGGTACAGCGACATCAGATCTTCGTCGCTGACATAGCCGAGGAACTTCACGTTAGCCGAGATTCCCAACTGGTCGCACTCGCTCTTGAGAGAGCGCTCGTACCGCTCCTGCTCCGACCCGCTGGCCTTGCCGACGATCCCGAAAACCGCGTCGGGATACTGCTCCAAAATCTGAGGCGCCGCCTCCAGCAGATAGCGGTGGCCTTTGTGCTGCTGCAGGCGCGCGACCGTCAGAAGTAGCGGGCCGGGCGGCAGACCGTGGCGTTCGCGGACATCGGCGCGATACGGGTGCGCCGTGACGGCGTCAGCATCAACACAGATCGGGTAGACCACTGAATGAGGCAGTTTCTGCAGCCGGGGAAACCCGCTTTCCACCCGCCGCGTCGCAAACAACAAGTAATCGCTTGGAATATGCATGACCAGCCGTTCCAACGCATCCGGCCGGTAAGGATAATCGTACAAATGCCACAATTCCGGCTTGTGCGCGATCAGAGCGGCGGGACCGCCGTAAAGATGCGCCGTGAAATTACTGTGAATCACATCCACGTCCAGGCGGCGGACGAGGCGGGCCAGCCACTGAATGCCCAGGGCCACGTTCCCCAATTCCCGCATACGATGGTCACGGAAAGCATAAGCCTCAGCCCCGATTTGCTGCACCATCTGTGTCAGCGGCCCCGGGCGCATACAAGCCACCACAGGTTCCACGCCGTACTTCGGCAGAGATTGGACCAAACTCAGCAGAACCCGCTCCGCCCCGCCGCACTCACCGACCGGCGAGACCAACAACACCCGGATTCGTCTCAGGGGGTTCCCTTTGTCTTGCCGGTCACGCTCTCTCATCTGCGGCTTTTGGGAATCGTTGATCTCCAATTTGAGGCTCATGACTGCGCTTCCCTCATCATTTCCCGTTGACGCGCCCCGATGACGGGCCAGGCAAATTCGCGCTCGTACAGCCGCTGCGCTTCCTGAGCCGCTTGCTCCCGCACTCCTTCACTATCCGCGAGGTGGCGGATGTGCGCGTTAAATCCGTCTCGATGCCCCACATCCGCCAAAAGCAGCGCTCGCCCATTCTCTCGGTTCAGCATCATATCCGTCGAGTGTCCCCGCGTTCCCACCGTCGCGACGCCGTGCTGCAGGGCCGTCATCAGCGACGTGCGGCGTGTCGAGACGCCGTCCACAAACGGGGCGAGCGCGATATCTACAGCCGAAAAGCGGCGCGAAATCTCCTCGCCCGGCAGAGGGCCTTCCGCCAGCGTCGGCACGTCGCCAAGTTCCCGACAGACCATCTCCGCGTTCGGCCCCATATACAGCACCAGGACATCACGCCCGGCGCCGACGACCGTTTCCGCCGCCCCTTTGACATGGCCCAGCATCCGTGAGGCTTGCGCCGAGCCGCCGAACAGTCCCAGAACCAGCGTCCCGTCGGCGATGCCGAGCCGCGCCCGCGCCTCCGCCCGCGTGATCGGCACGCGCGGGATGTTCGAGCCGACCGGCAGGTGATGCACCGGCGTCTTCGGGAACCAGCGCGCGAACCGCCGCGCCCAGGGATCAATCGAGCAGAACATCAGGTCGGCGGCCCGGCCTAACTGCCACAGCTGCCAGCGCTGCCAGGTCGTCATCACCGCGAACGGGACGGAGATGATCGGCACGAACGGCTCGTGCATCATCAATGCAAATTTCGTACCAGGTGTCCGCCGCTTGATCTCACGCATCGCCTGCGGCAGCGCCAGATTCAGCCCCCAGCGCCCGTAACTGAACGGGTTGTATTGCAGCAGCGCCCAGTCCGGCGCGTCGGCCTCAAGAATGGGCAGCACGTTTCGGACGCTGGCCGGCTGTGCGACATCAAAAACCTGCCGGATCGTCACGCCCGGCATCGGAGACGGACTAAATCCTTTGCTGGTCAGCACCGTGACCGTCTCCGACTTCGCCAGTTCCGCCGCCAGGTTCGCGGCGTAGTCCCCGATCCCGTCGAGCTGCGGCGGCAAAGCGGCAGCGATAATAGAGACTTTCACAGAACACGCTTATCCGGTTGATGTTGCGGGCCTGCATCCATCTACTTGTTCCGAGGCGTCATAAACGCCCATTGTTGTGTGCCAAGCCGAAATTCATCCACCGCGACCCGTTGCTGTTCCGGCGTGAGGAAATCAATTTGGGGATAGTCAGCGGGGTTCCTGTCTGTGCTGTCAATCATCGTGATGTCATGGGAGTCTTGAAAACGTTCCTGGATGATCGGTGTGATACCGGGCTTTAGACAGTCATGGAGTTCCACCAGAATATCCGCCTTCGCAAGAGCCGTCGCAATAGAGGGCTGAAGCAATTCCGTCTCGTACCCCTCACAGTCGCAGATCACGAGTGAACGCCCCTGAAGCGTCTTTTGCAAGACTTCCGCGCTGCAAAAACCAGACACAATGACTTTTTGCTCGACGTCGTTCTTTTTTGCCAGTGAGCGACACAGTTCCTGCGCTTTGGGATTGATGTCGAATGCGTAAATCTTCGGCACAGACTTCATTCGCATTGCGAGGCCGACCACATAGAAGCCTTCGGCACTCCCAACATCAACCACAGTGTCATACGAAGAAGCCAGGATCTGCTCTAAAACAGGGAACAGTTCGCACTCATAACTGCCGACCAGTTTTGGCACAAATGAAGACCCCGCCGCCTCCGTAATATAGTTCATTCCAGCGAAAGGCCCTGACTGCACTTTCGAGCCATACCGCTCCACGAGCGCCGCCGCAATCCCTGGGACGCCGCATCGCTCCATGACCTTCTGCCCGTGCCGGTTGATTCTCCCCATCATGAGAGCGTCGTACTGTTTTGGGGCGATAGCGTGGAGCAGAGATTTAAGGAAGGTCTTCACATTTTTCTTTCATAAAATCATTTGCCTCGGCTGCCCATTTTGGCGCGGCAAAGCGGAGATGATGCGCTTAATTTCACGCACTCAACATTTCTGCCTGCTCTTGCCGCTTATGCAGGGCGTCTAGTTGACTGCCATATCGTCGACGCAGAGCAAGCTTCAGGAACACATCTGGTAGGTATAGAAAACTCGATAAGAGAAGCGTGTGTACGTTTTTAGACGCATAGTGACGGGCCAGACGAGCGGCAGACCGTGCGGCTGCACGGTCTCCATTTACTATATGAGTACGAGACAAGGCGAGATAAGCACCCGCGAGCTGATAACGCCTCAGGCGCTCCGCTTCACCGACAAAAGAAGCGGCTTCCCACATAGCAACCTCCTGGCGCGCTTTGTTGACGTTAAGGACTAGATCGGTCGTCCCCATTCCACTATGGGAACGGTATTCAGCAAGACGCTCCGGCACATAGCAGGCCCGACGTCCCTGCATTGCTAGGTTAAGAAAAACATCAAGATCTGCAATCGTACCACCGATCTCACGGAAGCCACCTGCATTCGTCAACGCTTCACGCACGAATAGGGTTGCATTGATACCACAAGACTGTTTAGCGGCAAGAATAGGCGTGTCACGTTGCAGACCAGCAGGCAAGCCAATCCGTCCGTAATGCTTGGAATTCACCTCCGTTACCTGCGTCAGACGCTCTCCGGCCTGATTGATAAACCACTCATCAGTAAAAGCAAAACTTGCTTCTACATTTTGCTCCAGCATCCCAACGGTTTTTTCTAGGAACTTAGGCAAGTATCGATTATCGTCATCCAATTTCGCGTAGTAACGGCCCCGACTGGCAGCCAAGCCAGAGTTCCAGTTGGCAATCATCCCCACATTTTTAGAGTGCCGCAGTGTCCGTACACGTGCATCCTGTTGTTCTAATGCCATACAAACTGCTGGCGTGTCATCTGTTGAAGCGTCGTCACATATAATCAACTCAAAGTCGCCGCGCGTTTGCCCTAGCACACTATTAATTGCTTCACGCAGGTAATTGGCACGATTATAGGTGCAGATAGCAACACTTATTAAAGGCAAATTTTTCATAAAGTTATCTATACTGAAGGTTATACGATGAAAATCTTAAGTCCATGCGACAGGTCGTTGCTTACTTACGTCGCATTGAACTAATTAATGTTCAATTTGCTATAAAGTCGCGTCTGCTGCCATTTTATGGCGACAGACATCTCATTTTTACAACCAGGATACTCCGTAAGTTAGTTTATAATGTAGATCAGGGTTGCGTGTACCAATCGGACGCGCAGGTACTCCAGCAACCACACTATAAGGCATTACAGATTTTGTCACGACAGCACCAGCAGCAACAACCGCTCCACAGCCGATTGTCACTCCGGCGAGAATAGTACATCGAGTACAAAGCCAAACGTAATCCTCAATAATAATTGGATGTGCCGTTCCGGTAAAATCGCTACTGCTTTGAATGTCATGTGTTCCTGGAATGAGCAAAGTGTGTGACGAAATATTCACGTTATTCCCGATTCGGAGACCACCTCTTCCATCAAGCAAACAATGCTGATTAATAATTGTGTTGTTGCCTATTGTTATGTCCTCCGAACGATGCATCTCGGTTGTCATCAAGATTACGCTGTCTCGGCCTATGTGGATGCCAAGACGACGATAAGCCATCATGCGGAGACTAACCAGTGGAATACGATTGATAACGAAATTACAAAGATAATCCCTGGTCGGAAGAAAGGCTGGTCGATTCATAACTTTGAAACACGGCGATGATGCAGTCGCCGTAATAACAGGATTCCTGTCGGACCGAGATAGCAAAGAATGAAGTCTAATAATCTTATTAGCCGTAACGAAATCGTTGGATCACAGAGAAGGCCGTCAAGCATTAGTCGACGTCCTTCAGTCATTTTGCCCCGTAAAGCAGCTGTGACGCCAGCCGAAAAAACTTGAGCAGCACAGCCGCGCCTTAAATCACGAAGACTACCCTTCAGTTGAGGATATTTACCCGCATACGGGGTACAGAAAGCCTCAAGTTGTTTTTGTTCCTGTTCGGCACGGCCATTTACGGTGCATTCAGCCGTGGTACTTCGGGAATGAATGCGGTACAACGTCAACTTGTTTATGATCGCTTGGGTGCGATGTGCATGAAAAGCAACACGCAAAAAGTATTCCTGATCTACCGCCATTTTCAAATCGGTTCGCGGCACGCCTGCGGATTGAGCCACACGACGTGTCTGGAACGCTGCGGAGGCAAGGCATGTGTTACGTTGTACCTGATAACGAAATTCCTCATGACCGGAGAAGGTATGTTCTTTCTCCTGTTTCCCAACCTCTAGTTCCTTTGCATCGTCCCAGAAACACCACCAATTGCCGTACACCAAGTCGAGTTCATTATCCGCTTCAAACCGCGGCAATACTGTCGCCAAAGTCTCAGGAAGCCATCGGTCATCGGCATGAAGTACGGCGACGACAGGGGCTGTCCCTTGTTCCAGCGCGAAGCCCCAGTTGCCGCCCTGCCCCAAGTTGTTCTCGTGCTGAACATACCGAATGCGTGGATCGGTCAGATAAGGCGCAACGATCTGTGCCGTCTCATCCGTCGAAGCGTCGTCGCAGATGATCAGTTCCCAATCCTGGCGGCTTTGGGCAAGAACGCTTTCAATAGCTTCGCCAATAAAAGACGCATAATTATAAGTGAGAAGACCAATCGTGATTGATGGTGCCATTGAGTTGAAGTTTATGCCGATTTTCTTGTAGCTATATTCTTGAACCGCCCATAGCCATGCCATAAACCGCTCACGAAACTGCACAACGCCGCTCCAAACCCAGCGGCTTTCGTCTGCGCGGGAATAAGTCCCGCATCTTTACATTTTTCCCAATGCTTGGCCCATATCAGATACTGGTAGAACGTCAGCATCAAACACATTAACAAGCCGAAAGTTCCTTCCCGATAGCCGTGCATTTTGATATAACGATACAAAAATGCATGACGCATCGCAGGCCACGGAGTGCGAGCGAGGGGCGTTTCGCCTTGGATTAACTCTGCGGCTTCCAGCGATGTATAACGGTTCATCGTCTCCACATACTGTGCAACAGTATCTTTCGAGTAATGCAAAATATAGCCGGAGAGTTCGCCGCAGGTGCCGTCCATCACGAGGCTTTCGTGGACTAAACGGCCGTCGAAATTGCCAAAACCCCGCCGCAGCAATCGGCCCTGCCGGGCCTGCCCATGCGTGTAGGGCGAGAGGACGCCAAAGAAATGCTCCAGCCGGCGGATCAGGTAAACTGCATGACCCTCGTCCGCCCCTGTCAACACACGGGCCTCAATCTCCTCCCGCAATTCCGGCGTGACCCGCTCATCGGCATCTAAAAAGAAAACCCAGTCCCCAGTCGCTTTGGAGAGCGCAAAGTTGCGCTGGTCAGAGTAACCGCCGGGTCGATCCGGGCCGAGCAGATCGCTCTGGTAGAGAAGAGACGTGAACTCGCGGGCCAACGCAACAGTATCATCGGTGCTGTAACCGTCCACAATAATCAACTCATCCGCCCAGCCAGCAACGCTCTCCAGACACGGGCGTAGCCGATGCGATTCGTTGTAAGTTAAGACAACCACAGAAATGGTGCGCATCCGAGTAACGTGTTCAGAAGCAGTCTCTCGCGCCTCGGATGACGTGTAATTAACACCCATGCGTCGTTTTCATAGGCGCTATCAGCGCCTGTACTAAAGAAAATGCGTCCGGCTGCACAAATGCAAAATTAAAATCACGTTGTCCATCTAGAGGATTACCCAATGTATATTGGTATAAGCCCTGCTCCCGAATCCGGTAAGGGATGTAGCCAAAGTCCATCAAATATGCGATCAATTCCTCCGGCGTAGCAAGGCAACCCGGAAGATGACTCACCTCGCTGATAATGACTGCTGGCGGCTTCTGCGTTAGAATATTATCCATCCCACGGAAAGCTAAAATTTCCAACCCCTCTATGTCAATTTTCATAAAATCCGGCGATGTTCCTGTATCATCAACGTAGGCACCTAATGACAATACCGGCACAGACACCTCGCGTGTATGGGTGACCGACTCATGGACAAGAAGTGAAGATTGGCCGCTATCACCAGTTTTACTGACCGGGATATAAAGGCTGACCTCACCCCCGGAGATTTCTGAGACAGCAGCACGAGTCAGGCACACGTTGTGAATATCGTTGAGAACTAATGACTGCGTCAAATAGTCGGCAACAACAGAATTGGGCTCAAAAGCGTGAACCCAACCTTGCGGGCCGACCAGACGCGATAACAAGATTGTGTAATAGCCAATGTTCGCACCGACATCAAACCAAACCTGTCCAGGTTTAGCGAGGTGTTGGATGAGGGCAGTCACTTCCGGTTCATAGGTCCCATAAAAGTAGATGTGACGGAACTGATGATCATCAAGGGTCAGACACATCAACGCACCATTACTCAATCTTGCTGTTCGTTCGGTCTTATCAGGTCTTTTTAGACAAGCTTGTTCTCCTGTGTGATAACACAAACTTCGTGTCAGCCATGAGTGCGGATGATGATGCCCTAGCCAAACGACCGCTCTCTCTGCAGGAGGCCAGGAGGCTAATAACTTACCAAATGTACTAGTAAACTTCATTTGTCATGATCTCGTCTCAGTTCGCTAACGAAATAACTTTACACGCCAACCGGAGACTATTGATTCTGCCTGCCGCCCTCATGCGTATTTAGCAGCATCTGTTCCCAAATCTGTGTGTGAGCAGCCGTCACCGCGTCCCAGGTGTAGCGTTCTCGCTGCAATTTTCGGCCTGCCTCGCCCAAACGGGCGGCAAAAGCAGGGTCGCGCAGCAGGCGAATCAGCGTCCCGGCAATCTCCCGTTTGTCTTGCGAAACGCAGAAACCGTTGATGCCCTCCGTGACTAATTCGCGCACTGCCGGTGCGGGGCCGCCGATGACGGGCTTGCCGTGGGCCCACGCCTCCACATAGGCAATACCGAACGACTCATCGGTACTGGGCATACAAAACACGTCGCAGGCGGCCTGAGCGTCCGCCTTTTCTTGTTCGTCGGCACGGCCGAGATCGAGCAGCGCCCCATTCGGCACGGGCGGGTAAGGCGGCTCCAGGTCGGGGCCGACGGCGACCAGACAGGCGTCAGGAACCGCGTCCAAAACCATCGGCATCGCCTCACAAAGCGTATGGTAGCCCTTGCCTCGGTTTTTACGGCCAATGAACAAGATCAAAGGCCGCTGCGCAAGTTTATATTTCGCCCGGAATCTCGACCCATCTCCAATATCCTGTGTCGCAGGCGCCAAACCAATCGTCCACAGTCGCGTTTTTTCAACGCCCAATGTCGCTAAATGCCGCGCCTCATCGTTTGACAGTGTCAGCACGGCATCAGCCTGATTGTACAACCGAACATCCAGTGGGTTGTCGCCCCAGGTGTTGGGATGGACGGCAGGCAGAACGGTAAAAACGGCACGGCGCTTCCGGGCTTCCGCCAGGGCCGCGAAGCCCAGCAATTCCCAGCCGGTGCCGACATAATGCACAATATCCGCACCCGACGGAATCGCAGATGCCAGCGCCGCCTGATACGCCGCCCCGAATGTCCTGATCGCCATTCCCCGTCCCAGTGGGCGGCTCGTTAAATGATGCAGTTGTGACAGAAACGGGCGGAACGCAGGCCGGGGCGCAATGATGCGCGTCTGAAACTGTCCGTTGTCAACAATATGCGGCATTTCACACGCCGCATAATCGACTTCAACTGGCACTGCAATCTGAAAGCGCCCGACAGCACTGACATCATAACTACCACAGAGGTCGTTCAGCAGGAACCGCATGTAGGAAGCCAAGCCGCCCAGAGATTGACTGGTGATAGTGGAGACAAGACAGCAATTCAGACGTGGTTTTGCAACAACTTCTTCCGAGACGTAATTTGATTTTTCGACGACCACACTTTCTTGCATGAGCATCCCTTGACGGCGTACAGAGACAGTAAGATACTGGCTTTCCTAGACCACACTTTCACTGACGGCAGGGCGAAGCATACGCATTACTCCCCGCAACTCCGATGTCACAGGTCGGCTTTTACTCGACCACTCACGCCAAAGAGTGATGACGCCAAAAGTAAGAAAGGCAATCGCCATTTGATACCAAGAATTGCGCCCAAGCATCGCTCCCACAGTGAGCGCAAGGCCCAGCGAGCCGGACGTAATGAGCAGTGGCTTGAAGATTTCCGGCAGCAGAGTGGTCACGAGTGGCAGACGACGGCGAACCATGCAGGTAGATACCAGCAGTTCCAGTCCGCTGACCGCGCAGACCGCCGGACCGAGCGCCGACAGTCCGAAGAGACGCAGCGCCGCGTAGCCGACGCCCCACCGCAGCAGGCCGATCCCGACGGCGACGCCGAGGCGGTCTCCGGCATGACCAGTCGCATTCTGCGCCGCACACATCAGCCCGTTCAGCGTCAGCAGTAGAGTCTCAAAACTAAACCACTGCACCAGTAAAGTCGCCCCCGTCCAGCGATGCCCAAAAATGACCGGAATAGCAACCGGGCTGAATATGACGATCAGCGGCACGACCAGGCAAAGTATCGCCATCAAACGCCGCAATGATGCGCGGAGTGTGTCGGCCAGGGCCTTTGGGTTCCCTTGCATCCGGCTGAGGGCAGGGAACGCAACACGGTTTAAGACCCCACTGAGCATCATCGGCACAGAAGCGATGTTGCCAGCCCAGTTGACCAGCCCAAGCGCCGCAACCCCCAAAAGCCGACTGACGACGAGCGGCATCCAGCCGCCCAGCAAGGTCGGCGCGAGAGCGTTGAGTTGAAAGGGAATGCCGAAGCGCGCCAGGCGCGTCACGATCTCCCACCGGAATCTGCCGTGAGGCCGCCACGGCGACATCATCCAGACGATGACAAGGCCAACAACTCCCCGCAGCAGCCCTGATCCCGCCAGCGCCCACGCGCCCGTTCCCAGCCAGGCTAAAAGAATCGCGCTGCCCGTCTGAACCAGATTTTCGATCATCTCACAGCGGGCGATGTCCCCAAACCGCAGTTCGCGCTCCAGCGCCATCATCGGAATCACGCGCAGCGAGGACAGGAACAAGCCGCCGGACATCACGATGAGCAGCATGGACGCCGCCGAGGACAGGTGATAGAGGCGGATCAGCCAGGGCAGCGCCGCGATCAGCGCGCTGACCACAACAGCCGTAATCATCTGCTGGCTCACAAAGACCGAGAATGCTTCATCGCGCGTCGGGGCGCGATGCTGACGCACCAGCGCACCGCCCAACCCCACGTCGCACAGAAACAACCCCAACCCGGCGATGTATGCGGCGACGCCGAACACGCCATAATCTTTCGGAAACAGAAAATGAGCCAGGCAGAGGGAACTGACGATTCGCAGCAGCACGGACAGCCCTGTCCGCATCATCAACGCCTTGATACCGGACACGGCTCGCGCTTTGATGACGTGTGTTTCGGCCAGAGAAATGGTGTTTGCGGAGACGGAATTATCGGCCTGGGAAGGATCAAGCGTTAAGACGGCCGGCTCGTGATCGGACATACTACTACTGCTCTTTCAACGTCACTTCGGAGCGGCGCGGGGGCGGCTCCTGTCATCTCTTGTTGCATGATTCGTGCCATTGTGGTACGGAACAGGCACAAGCGACACTGTATTATAACACGGATTGCGGGGAATCAGCGGGATGGGGAGGGCGCGATGTTGGTGCGAGTCGCAACTCTTGCTGCCACCACCAGGCGACGGTCTGCCGCAGGCCGTCTTCCAGACCGAAACGCGGGCGCCAAGGGGTGTGGGTGAGCAGCCGCGCGATGTCGGCGACCAGCGACACCGGCTCCCCGGCGCGGTACGGCCTCGCGCCGAGATGCAGCAGGTCGCGACGGCCCAGC